>NZ_CP007203.1:673869-905592 GCF_000340565.2 Nodularia spumigena CCY9414 | reverse complement strand
TATTCACTCATGTTTCTACAGGAGATTTTGTTAAGGCTACTTTGCACAAAGATCGTAAAAACATAACTTCTGGAAAGTATGTAAGTCGTGTTAAAACTCCCACAAAAAACGGATGTGAGATTGTTATCAATGGTTTTAGAGTTGAATTTTCAACAATGAAAGATATTACTAAGGTTCATTGTAGTGACGGGTATAGCTACGTTTGACTACGCAAAACTACAATTTTATGAGATTAAATGCAAAGACTGAAAGAGAAATTACGTTAAAGTCTTTTTAGACAACAAGAAATTTTGCACATTCATAGCAGCTAGACCTGGGAATTATTTCTACATCACAACATAATTATTGTGTAGGAATCAAAGGGTGCAGTGTAAATAAATTGCTAGGATAATACAGTGCAAGATTTAGCACAGATGTAAACAGGAATTTTTTCATATGACGCAACTACTGACTGATGCAACAATTCAAGCACAGGCGAGCCGTTTGTCAGGTTGGACAGTAGAGGGTTCTAAGTTGCAAACTACTCGCAAATTCAAAGATTTTATCGCCGCAATTGAATTTGTAAATAAGCTAGTAGAACCTGCGGAATCGTCAGGACATCATCCAGACATCGAAATTTCCTATAACAAAGTCACTATCAGCTTGACAACACATGATGCAGGTGGGTTAACGCAAAAGGATTTTGATGTAGCTCAAACAATTTCTCGGATCAGCTAAAGTGTTTTGCTGGAAAAGCCCTAATTATAGGCGATATCAGAAATTGAGGCGGACTGGGAACATATAAACTCTCAGAACGTCTTCTTTTTTCAAGATGATTGTATGTGACAGTTAATCAAGCGATCGCTAATATCTTGCCATATACTTCAGATGCCTTATAATGGTAGGCTAATAAGCTGTGTTTTTGCATTGATTAGTTAATTACATTAATTTAATTTTGAACTTTTAAATTAATCAGTTATTAGCTTTGCAAAAACTAAAATTGTGGTAGTGGTAACTATGCCTCATCAAAAGAGTTCAACAGTTGTTGAATTCGTGAGAATAAGTGCAGCAACAACAATTATCTATACAAGGTGTGAGGAAAAAGTGAAGATGTCTAATATATTGTGGAAATCCCTGGTGGTTAGTCCAGCAGTTTTGGGAGCAACATTGTTAGTGTCGGCCGCAGCAGTTGCAGCTCCAAGTACCACCACGGAAGTTTCGGCAAATGAACAACAAGCCGCTACTGAAGTTGCTCAAAAGCCAGAACTATTCGCTCAAGCAACCAACAACACCAATGTTGTTATTAGCCAAGTTAACAGCAGCGAAAACCAAGAAAATAATACACTGTCTCAAGTAACATCGGTTTCCCAGTTTTCGGACGTACAACCGACAGACTGGGCATTCCAAGCGTTGCAGTCCTTAGTTGAGCGCTACGGTTGTATTGCTGGTTACCCAAATGCGACTTATCGCGGTAATCGGGCTTTGACTCGTTACGAATTTGCTGCTGGTTTAAACGCTTGTTTGGATAGAGTTAACGAATTGATCGCCACAGCAACTGCTGACATGGTGACCAGACAAGATTTAGCTACTTTACAGCGATTACAAGAAGAATTTTCCGCAGAATTGGCAACTTTACGCGGTCGCGTAGATTCCCTAGAAGCGCGGACGGCTGAATTGGAAGCCAATCAGTTCTCCACCACTACCAAGTTGTCTGGTGAAGCCATTTTTGCTCTGACTGATAGCTTTGGCGATACAGTTGGCGACAACAATAACACTGTTTTCCAAAACAGAGTTCGTTTAGGCTTGGAAAGCAGCTTTAACGGTCGGGACGTTTTGACCACCCGTTTGGTCTCTGGTAATGCGAACAACTTTAACTTGGGTAATGATACAGCCGTTGGCCCTGCTCTTGCCCAAAGTGGTGAAGGTCTGCAAACCTTTAACGTTGATAACACTGGTGGTAATAACGTTGAGATAGACAGATTAACCTACCAAGCTCCTATCGGCCCAGCCCAAGTTTACCTCGCGGCTAACGGTGGTCAACACAGCCATTATGCAGCTGTTAACAACCCCTACTTTGCTGACGGCACTGATGGTGGTAACGGTGCTTTAACTACCTTTGCTTCTCAAAATCCCATCTATCGGATTGGTGGTGGTGCAGGTCTTGCCTTTACTTTACCCTTGGGTCAAGGTGGCGGTATCCTCAGACCAAGTTCAGTCACTGTAGGTTACTTGGGATCAGAAGCGAATGAATCCAATCCTGGTTCAGGTGTCTTCCAAGGTAACTATGGCGCTCTAGGACAGTTGAACTTTAGCGTGAGCGATCGCTTGGCACTAGCTGCAACCTACGTTCATGGATATCATGGAACAGGTTCTGCTATCTTCAATAGTGGATCTAATGCTAACCTCTTCAATCCAGCGTCTGCCAGACCTGTAGTGGGTACTACAATAGCCAACTATGGTGGTATTAACAACCAAACAGGTGATGGCAGCGCCTTCGCAACTAATTCCTACGGTGTGTCAGCTGCATTCCGACCCAGTGACAGATTGTCTGTGAGCGGTTTTGTTTCCTACACTGATGTCAATGGCTTTGGTGCTAACGACAGTAGCGAAGTTTGGAGTTACGGTGTTGGTGTAGCTTTACCTGACTTTGGTAAGAGAGGTAACGTCTTGGGTGTTTTCGCAGGCGCTCAACCCTATGCACTTAATAGACAAGAAGGTTCTAACCAAGTTCCATACCAAGTTGAAGGCTTCTACAAATATCGCGTTTCTGATAACGTCTCAGTTACTCCTGGGGTGATTTGGGTGACAAATCCTGGACAGAACAGCGACAATGAAGATGCGTTTATCGGTACTCTCAGAACAACCTTCACCTTCTAGAGTGTTGCACATCTGCTAAATATAAACAACATAAACTTGATTGCTCCCCGCCCTCACGCGGGGCTTTTTGTTGTCCATCAGAGTAAATAACAAACCCCAGTGGAGAACCGTAGTATACTAGAAAAAGTTAAGAGTCAAAACTCTATTTAACTTTTTCTTGATCCCTTACTCATATTGCTGCTTGTGGAACTATCATGTAAATCTGAATACGCCATTCTCGCCTTAATCGAAATGGCAACTCATTATCAAAGCGGCGAACCAATGCAAATTCGCCAAATCGCCGCCCAACAAAGCATACCCGACCGCTATTTGGAACAGCTACTGGCTACTTTGAGACGCGGAGGTATAGTTAAGAGTCAACGCGGTTCCAAAGGTGGCTATTTTTTGACCCGCGAACCTTGGAAAATTACGGTCTTCGATGTTTTAGAATGTTTGGAAGGGTTAGATGTGCGGACTTGTGAAGAAGACAACAATCCCAAAAGTATAGATACTGCTGTGATTAAAGAAATTTGGCAAGAAGCTTGTCAAGCAGCAAACTTAGTTTTACAAAACTACACACTTCAGGAGCTTTGCGAAAAAAGAGATTCTCGCAGGCAATTGGATATTATGTACTACATTTAGTCCCAAGTATTTTTAGCTGTTGATTGATAACTAAATAGATCAGGAATAATTATGAAGATTGCCCGTAATATTACAGAACTTGTTGGTCGTACACCGTTAGTACAGTTGAACCGCATCCCCCAAGCTGAAGGATGTGTGGCTCAAATAGTTGTGAAACTGGAAAGTATGAACCCATCAGCATCAGTCAAAGACCGGATTGGGGTAAGTATGATCAACGCCGCAGAAGCAGAAAAGTTGATTACTCCAGGAAAAACTGTATTGGTAGAACCGACATCGGGAAATACAGGTATTGCTCTAGCTATGGCCGCATCTGCTAAGGGTTATCGGTTAATTTTGACTATGCCAGAAACTATGAGTGGGGAACGCCGGGCGATGTTGCGGGCTTATGGGGCTGAATTAGAACTAACACCGGGAATTGAAGGCATGACGGGGGCAATTCGCCGCGCTCAGGAGATAGTTGATACTACGCCACATACTTATATGTTGCAGCAGTTCCGCAATCCAGCCAATGCCAAGGTGCATCGGGAAACTACAGCTGAGGAAATCTGGGAGGATACTGATGGACAGGTAGATATGATTGTGGCAGGTGTGGGTACTGGTGGTACGATTACTGGTGTAGCGGAAGTTTTGAAAGCCCGTAAACCGAGTTTTCAGGCGATCGCCGTTGAACCCAGCAATAGCCCCATATTATCGGGAGGACGACCAGGCCCCCATAAAATCCAAGGAATTGGGGCGGGGTTTGTACCTCAAGTTCTGAAAGTAGAACTGATTTCTGAAGTAATTACCGTCACCGACGACGAAGCGATCGCATACGGTCGGCGTTTAGCCAGAGAAGAAGGGCTACTATCTGGTATTTCCAGTGGTGCAGCCTTATGTGCAGCCATTCGTGTTGCTCAACGTCCAGAAAATCAGGGACGCTTAATAGTAATGATTCAGCCCAGTTTTGGAGAAAGATATTTAAGTACACCTTTGTTCCAAGACTTGGAAGCTAAAGTAGCCGCTAGCATCAGCTAACGTTACATTAAATCAATGGTCGATTTTAAACAAGTTTCTAACCACTACGAAACGCTCAAAGTTAATGCCAATGCTAGCCAAGCGGAGATTAAGCAATCTTATCGCCGCTTGGTAAAGTTGTTTCACCCTGACAGCAATCAGCAAACAGCAGATAAAGAGCAAATTATTCGGATAAATGCAGCCTATGAAGTCTTAGGAGACAGTCAAAACCGTCTGTGCTATGACCAACACCTGCAAGAAAATTCCCAAAAATTCCATAGTAGTTATCAACAGCGCGCCGCATCAGCTCAAAAACGGTACCAAACAAACAGACAGACAGACAGGACGAGATGCTGATCAACACGTTGAGGAATGGCTACGTTTAGTTTATCAACCAGTCAATGATCTGCTTGATCATATTCTCAATTCTCTAGACGATCAAATTGAGGAACTAGCCGCCGATCCTTTTGATGATGAATTATTAGAAGAATTTCAAGAATACTTAAACACCTGTCGAGACGATCTCAAGCAAGCCCAACTGACTTTTCGTTCTCTACCAAATCCCCCCAGTTTAGCAAAAACAGCAGCTTATCTTTACCATAGTCTCAGTCAAGTAGCCGATGGAGTGGAAGAGTTAGCTTACTTTCCTTTGAGCTACGATGAGCGTTATTTGCATACAGGACAAGAATTATTCCGTATAGCTGCGAGACTGCACTACGAAGTCCAAGAATCGGTGAGTTAATTCTCAATAGTCAATTATTAGTTACAAATACACAAAAATTACTGATAACTAACAACTGGTAAAGAAATTAGTTTATGCTGGAGTATAGTGAAAGTTTAAGAAATGTAAAGCTCAGTTTACAGAATACTCATGCAATGTATTGTTAATCGCCGCGCTCAGTTTTCGGCTAGTCATCGGTATTTCTTACCAGAACTGAGTGAAGCCGAAAATACTGAAAAATTTGGTGCTTGTTCTAGATTTCCTGGACATGGACACAACTATGTTTTATTTATCTCCCTGGCTGGAGAATTGGATAAATATGGCATGGTACTCAACTTGTCTGATGTGAAACACGTAATTAAGCACGAAGTTACCAGCCAACTAGACTATTCTTACCTCAATGATGTGTGGGCAGAATTTCAAGAAACTTTACCCACGACTGAAAATATTGCACGGGTGATTTGGCAGCGTTTAGTACCGCATTTACCCTTAGTGCGTGTGCAGTTATTTGAACATCCTGAACTTTGGGCAGATTATATAGGAGACGACATGGAAGCTTACCTCAGCATCAGTACTCACTTTAGCGCCGCCCATCGGTTGGCTCATCCTCAACTGAGTAACGAAGAAAATTCGCAAATTTATGGTAAGTGCGCCCGTCCTCATGGTCACGGACATAATTACCATTTAGAAGTCACTGTGAAAGGTAAAATTGATCCACGCACGGGGATGATTGTGGATTTAGGGGCTTTAAATCAGGCGATTGAAGATTATGTGCTAGAAGCATTTGATCACACCTTTTTAAACAAAGACATCCCTTTCTTTGCGGAAGTTGTCCCCACTGCTGAGAATATCGCACTTTACATCAGTAATTTATTGCGATCGCCTATTCAGGAATTGGGTGGTACACTTCACAAAATCAAACTGATTGAAAGTCCCAATAACTCCTGTGAAATTTACTGCACAGAATCGGATGCAAATACTGTCAGTGCAGTCAAATCTGAGCCAGTGTTAGTTTAACCGAAGAAAGAACCTCACCCCCAACCCCTCTCCTTATAAAGGAGAGGGGAGTATAGAACCTCACCCCCAACCCCTCTCCTTATAAAGGAGAGGGGAGTATAGAACCTCACCCCCAACCCCTCTTCTTATAAAGGAGAGGGGAGTATAGAACCTCACCCCCAACCCCTCTTCTTATAAAGGAGAGGGGAGTATAGAACCTCACCCCCAACCCCTCTTCTTATAAAGGAGAGGGGAGATAAAGGAGAGGGGAGGATATAACCATAAATAAATCAGGTACTAACTTGAGCAATGATAGTGCGGTGACGAGGGGAGTTACTGGTGATAGTGGGCGCTTGGAAACCAGCCTCAACTAAGGCTTGCTCAATGTCCAAAGCAAAATATTCATCTAAATAAGGTTCAGTACTTTTGAGCAGCGTCAAAATGTAGGGGGGCATTTTCTGGTATATTTCTGATCGGGGATTCATGTCCATAATTGCCAAATGACCACCGGGACGCAACACCCGCCGCATTTCGGCAAAAATCTGGCGGGTTGCGGATTGAGGCAATTCGTGGCACATTAAGAAGATAGAAACTAAATCAAATGAAGCATCTGGTAACTCAGTAGATTCAGCTGCGGCATGAAGCCAATTAATTTGACCTTGACGCTGTTCGGCGCGGTAGTGAGCAACAGCTAAAAAATAAGGCGATAAATCCAAACCTGTAATCTGAGACTGGGGATAAATTTCTTGCAGGGCAAAGGTACTGAGTCCTACACTACACCCGACATCTAGGATATCTTGCGGAGTATGGGGAAGGGAAGCTGTGAGAATATCGTGATAACTTTGACGCAGTTTAGCATCACCTTGGGCTTCTGCATCTTGCCAAATTTTAGCATGAACGGCATGAGCTGCCGGCTTGACTTCAAATGCAGCTTGCCAACTTAGATTACCAGTTTCGTAAGCATGAAATGAATTGAGGTAATAGTCTGGGTAAGAAAGCTGAGGATTTTGTACTTGAGCTAATTCTTGTGTCCAATCACGCGCCTGTAATGTTTTGACTTCTTGTGTCCAAGGAACGCCAATTCTTTCGGCGCGTTTGATCATCATTTGTCTGGCTTGATGCTTGGCTAGATTGGCTAAAGGTTTGATAGCCAAGATACCATTCACCAAACGGGAGGCTAAACCAGGAGTAGTTGTAGCAGCAGTCATAAGTTTTGCGTTTGTTTGTGTTTTATAGCCTATTTAACTTATGACACAATTACCCCAGGCTAGTCTAGAAGCACATTAGCTTTATCTACTTCGCCGTTTTCGGTTTCAGAGCTAATAACATCTCCAATTGAGCGATAGACTTGTTGGGACTGGTAAGGGTGACACCAAAACCATGAATGGCACTCAGGACTGTGTTAGCCTCAGATGGCAAAGGTTGTCCTTGTGTCATAAAGCGATTAACTAGGAACGCGGTTTTTTCTGCATCTATATAGAAGTAACCAGCATTGGGTTTTTGCAGTGAACCAGTTACAGCTTTGAAGGTGTCGCTACTATCGAGCTTGGGAGTATCGTTTGTGGCGATCGCATCAGCTACAGAACCACCAACTGCCAAAAATACGGTATCTTGATTTAGCCAACCATGAGATAATAAAGCTCCTTGTCCGGGCATTTGCCATTCAGTGATATCTTTACCGTCGATATTTATGGTAGTGACGTTGATTCTTTGAGTTTTAGCGAGGTTATCTAGTTTGCTAAAAGTGGCTGTCGCAGTTTGGCGATCGCTTGTTCCTAATACTAATGCACCGCCTACACCCAGATTCGCTAATATCCCTTGATTCGATGGCATAGCAGCAAAGGCAAATTCCTGATCCATCCACCCAAAAACGTCTTTATCTAGGTCAATATTCACAAACTTGAGTTGTCCCCGCATCTGTTGTAATATTTGATTAAATGCAGGATCATCTTCAGACTGTTCTACTATAGTTGACCAACTGCGGCTGATGCCATTACCAGTCATCAATGCAAAGGTATCCAAGGGTAATTGACTGACTATTTTTGCCGGCGTTGTTTGATACTCGAATGTATTCAGTTGTGGATTTAAATTAGCGATCGCCTTCATCCGCACTCCCTGATCATCAACCCCAACACGCGCCACCATAGATTTTACTTGTTGCAACTGTTTCAGACTTTGTGGTGGTAATTGCCTAGCCTGGGGACTTGCAGCTACCAATTGTTGCATCATTTCCGCATAGTCTGGTATATAAACTTGAGCGAGAATGTTTTTCATATCTGCGTTAGCAGTGAGAATCGTCTTTGCACCTTCTTGACTGGCGAAAGAAGGCTTTCCTTTGAAAGTTTCAATAGCCGTTTCTACATCTGGCTTTTCCGAAGATAATACTACATGATTATTATTTAAAACAGCACTATATGTCAGTCTGCCATTTTCTGTAACTGCTGTGATTGTTTCACCTTTGTAATCAAATTCCTCAACTTTGACATCTTTTTGTGCTTTTAATTTCTTGGCAAAATTCAAGGACTTCAGTTTATCTTTAATACCTACTACCATCAAGATATGAGATTTTGTTTGTCCCTTTGTCGCCGCACTAGGCTGATTCGATTGTGCAAGTTGAGTAGAATTGGGCGGTAGTACAGCCACCATCACACCACCAACCCAAGGCTTCAAATCTTGTTCGTATGAAATATTACCTTCACTCAAAAAATCTTGTTTAAAATCTTCTAACCCTTTGGCTAGGAGCTTTTGCGTTTCTGGAGTGCCAAACTCTGCTAACTTCGCCCAGGCTTCGGGTTCAGTGGTAATATAAGTTGCCATCAGTGCTGTAGAAGGGACTAATTTAGCACTCCCTAGAGCGCTGGAGCTATCTCCAGATGGCCCTTTAAAATAGATATAAGCAGCTACAGTTCCCGCCACGAGTACAGTCGCACCAACAGCAGGAATTAACAAATTCGCTTTACGTTCGGGCATTATTACTAACCTTTTTTGTTATATTTCTCATTAATAAAAGTCAAATTCCGGTAAAAAACCAGGACTTACGCAAAATCATGAAAAAACGAACCACATTCGCGTAGCGTCTCCCCTTCTCCCAAAGGGAGAGGCTAGCGCCAAGGGAGAAGAACGCGTTGGCGCTAGCCTCTCCCCTTCTCCCAAAGGGAGAGGCTAGCGCCAAGGGAGAAGGACACGAAGGAAAGAGGGTTGCAGAGAGTTATTGCGTAAGTCCTAAAAACTTGTTGCTTATCACTAAAATTCCCTCCATAATGCAATGACTCTTATCCCTGAGCAATTCGCCCTCAGTTACTGGGAAATCTCCAAGGCTGATCTAAAATTTTATTTTCTCCAGATTTGTCAAGCTGAATTATACTGAGAGTGTTGTTGAGTGATCATGAGTAAGCATAATTGTTTTTATGGCTTAGATAATATAGTTTATCACATCAGATGGGGTTAAATCCACTGAGCTTGTAGCCAATATAACCAGGAAATGCCAGTTGAAAAATCTCAGTTTTGAGATGATTTCGGCAAGTAGATAAAGGCTAAGATGCAGACTATGATTTACTTCTAGCCAGTCTAGTTTTTACCATTAAAAGTGAGTGTTTGTATGCCTAACGGCCCTTTGAGTGAAGAACCTCGGAATCAACGAGCCACTGTAATTCGTACTAGTAATGAATTTGTTTTGCTAGAATGGCTAAAGGCAAATGGTCGCCTGATAGAGCGTGAACATCAAGAATCTCAGCGTCTGAGTCAAGTAGAAGAAATCTCTGAGATGATTGAGCTTGATGATCTGCCCTATGATCATGACGATGATGATTCAGATATGGATTTAGAAGATTAAGTAGAAGAACAACTGGGTTTTTATCCAAAAACCCGGTGTTTGCTAATTATCCTGAATTAAATTTTCCATAGCAGTTTGTAAGTCTTTTGTCAATGTATTCACAGCTTGACGAGTTGCAGAGCGATTCCCTTGAGTTTTTTCCCAGCGTTCAGTCACAGAAATCGGTTCACCGACAGTAATCAGCGCCTTTCGCAAACCCAAGCGAGGTCTTCCGGGAAGAGTAGATTCCTGAATACGAGACAGCAAATCAAACATTAATAACGTTGTTTCTGCGAACCTTTCCGCCGTCGGTTTTTCCTGGATATAATTAGCAGTTACAGCCACAAAACTTTCCACAATTCTCATGTGTTGCATTTTCAAATCTGCTTCCGACGCAACCCAATCTGCTAAACCGCGTTTGAACGGTGGTAAAGCATTGATATCTGCTATATCATCCCGGTAAATGTAATTCCAACCGGCTTCTTCTAAACGACGACAACGATCAATAAAATTTCCTTGGGCTTGTACGCCAAAATATGCTTCAGGAACCTGTAAAGCTTTATCCATTAAACGATGCAATCTCGCAATTAAAATATCATTAGGACTTGCAGATTCATCAATCGATATGGTTTTGGGGATATCTTGATGATAGAAGCGGCGATAAAACTCTTCCATCTCGGTAATCAAATATTCACCCAAGCGACAAATGCGTTGATAGTAAATTTCTGGAGTCGCTGGTTGATCAATTGGTTCCAAACCGCTATCAGCTTCTAATTTAGTTAATAGCTTATGCAGTTTTGACCAAGGTGGCTCGACGTAACTATACTGAATACCAATCGGGACAATTACCACAGTCTCAGAACGCTGGGCTTTTTGCAAGTCTTCTACACACCAGAAACCTAATTGCGCCACACCGGGTTCTAGGGGACTGACAATTTCACTATGACCATTATTACCTCCTTCTGGTGCAACTGCGATCGCCATTTCACCATTACAAAACAATTCTCGTGCGGTTTGAATCGCTTGTCTATCTACTCGGCGACCACGACGAATGGGAACACCCCCAACTTTAGAGAATAACCGCCCTAGCCAATTTCCCGCCCATATAGTCATCCCACGGTCATAAAGAAAGTAGCTGTGAATGGGTTCTTGCAATTTAATCCCGTGCTGGCGAGCAACATTGGGCAAAATGTAGGAAAGTAGATATAACATACACAGAGGATCTTCTACCTCTGGATGACGAAATGCAATCAAAAAGCGAATTTTGCCAGCCTGGAATTGGTGATAAAGTTTAGCTAATGTCTCAACATTCTCAGCTTCAATGTGGACAATACCCGCAGGTAGCCACGGTTTAGTGCGAAAACGTAGCACAATAGGCAATAACCACCGGAAAATTTGGAGTATAAAGGGGTTAAAGCTTTGGCGAATAAATTTGAGTGGTGGTTGGGTCGAGTTGATTGATTTAGGCAAATGATTCTCCAGAGAATATGGATTTAGTAGGGCTACGCCCCGCTCCGCTAACACGCAAAGGCGCAAAGGCGCAAAGGACGGAAAAGTTTGGATATTAATATACCGGAGGATGCGCGACAGTACGCGCCTGCAACTCAACGCAATCGTGAACCTATTTTAGAGGTGCTTTTACAAGTGTTACCTACAACTGGCACTATCTTGGAAGTTGCTAGTGGTACGGGTGAACACGCTGTATATTTTGCGCCCCGTCTTAGCCCTCGTCAATGGCTACCTTCTGAACAAAATCCGTTGTTACGCGCTAGTGTGAGGGCTTGGGCTGAAGAATGTCCATCAGATAATCTTTATCCACCTCTGGAACTTGATGCTAGTGCGCCAATTTGGGGAGTGGAGAAAGGTAATTTACCTGACTCACCCATTGTAGCTATAGTTAATATTAATATGATTCATATTTCACCTTGGTCAGCTTGTTTGGGATTAATGGCTGGTGCTGGTCGCATTTTGCCGAATGGTGGAATACTCTATTTATATGGACCGTTCAAACAAAACGGCGAACATACTGCTTCTAGCAATGCGGCCTTTGACCAATCTTTAAAGGAGCGAAATCCTGAGTGGGGTGTGCGTAATTTGGAAGATGTCATAGAAGCAGCTAAAACCCAAGACCTGACTTTTAAAGAAATTTACCAAATGCCGGCTAATAATCTTTCTGTCGTCTTTCAACGTGCTGAATAGTGGAGATTAGCAGACTCGAACTGCTGACATCCTGCTTGCAAAGCAGGCGCTCTACCAACTGAGCTAAACCCCCATACAATAGAAAAAGCATTTGCTACTTTAGATAAAGATTATATCATTGCTCAGGAAATGAAGCAAGAAAATATCCAGGTGGTGGCAGCGCTGTATAAATTTGTCAGACTGCCCGATTTTGCCGAAAAACAAGAACCTCTGCTTTCTTACTGCCAATCACAAGGTGTTAAGGGGACAATTTTATTAGCAGCAGAGGGCATTAATGGCACTATTACCGGGTCGCGGCAAGCTGTTGACTCTGTTTTAACGTTTTTGCGTTCTGACCCCCGTTTATCCGACTTAGAAGCCAAAGAATCATACACCGAAACACAGCCTTTTGAACGGATGAAGGTGCGGCTAAAACCAGAAATTGTGACTATGGGTTTACCGGAAGTTGACCCAAATCAGCAGGTGGGGACTTATGTCAGTCCCGAAGAATGGAATGATTTGATTTGTGATCCTGACGTAATTGTAATTGACACTCGTAATGATTATGAGGTGAATATTGGGACTTTCAAAAAAGCCCAAAATCCTCAAACTAAATCATTCCGAGAGTTTCCCGAATATGTGAGTCAAAATCTCGACCCCAAGCAACACAAAAAAGTGGCTTTGTTCTGTACTGGTGGAATTCGTTGTGAAAAAGCCTCATCATTTATGATATCTCAAGGCTTTGCCGAAGTTTATCACCTCAAAGGCGGTATTCTGAAGTATTTAGAATCAGTCCCAACAGAGTCAAGTTTGTGGGAAGGTGAATGTTTTGTATTTGATGAACGAGTAGCCGTCCGTCATGGCTTAGAATCAGGTAGTCATGAATTATGCTTTTGTTGTGGACATCCAATTTCTGCGACAGATAAGACTTCCCCTAAATATGAAGAAGGTATTTCTTGTCCCCACTGTTGTGATAAACTCACCGCAGAAAAAAGAGTGCGTCAGCAAGAAAAGTGGAAACAATATCAATTAAGTCGTAATGCGTAATTTCCTCTTTCCTCTTTCTTCTTGGCGTACTTGGCGTACTTGGCGGTTCGTTGCTCTTATAGAATTTCTATAAAAACGAAATTGCAGATATCAAAATTCCAAACCTGTGCAATAGAGACAATTGATAAAATTGCCTCTACGGTAATTATTTCTTGTGCGCCAGGGTTAAACCATCAGCGATGGGAATTAAACTCAAATTAATTCGCTCATCTTGATGCAATTTCTCATTCAAGGCGCGAATCTTTGTAGTGCGATTGTCTTGAACTTCGGTATCTGCAACTCTACCAGACCAAAGCACATTATCAATCAAAATTAATCCACCAGGACGGACTAATTGCAGCGATCGCTCATAATAACCATCATAATTGCTTTTGTCAGCATCAATGAAGGCGAAGTCAAAGGTTTCTGCTTCACCTGCGGCGAGTAACTGATCTAATGTCTCCATTGCTGGGGCAATATGTAAATCAATTTTATCTGATACTCCGGCTGCTTGCCAATAACGAAGTGCGATCGCTGTAAATTCCTCACTCACATCACAGGCTACTACCCGACCTTCTGGAGGTAACGCCAAAGCCACCGCTAGAGAACTATAACCCGTAAATACCCCCACTTCTAAAGTTTTCTTTGCTCCCATTAATTGCACCAGCAAAGCCATAAATTGTCCTTGTTCCGGTGCAATTTGCATCATCGCCATCGGATGCTGCGCTGTTTCTTCCCTGAGTTGAGACAGGATTTCTGGTTCCCGTAAAGATACAGAGAGTAAGTAGTTATATAGTTGTGGTTCTATTCCCAGTGTTTTATTCGCCATAATTCAGTACAATTAACATCCAAATTATTTATTAATATTACTATATTTTACGTCTTAAGGTTGAGAAAAGCTAATTTGTCTTTCCATCTCCAGAATGATAAATTTCTCCAATTTCATAGTTAACTTAAAAGCAGATGAACAGGAGCAATCCTGACATTCCAAGAGAGTTGTGTACTTGTTTTCAGTGGTCAGATTAAGAGCGTGTGTCAGGTGTGAGGATAAAAATGTCGGTCGCGTACAATTGCCCTCAATTAGTACGTTTGGCTTACATCCGGGGTAAAAAGCCTAAACTTACAAATTGTAAGTTGGGAGTTAAAGCATAAATTAAACCTTGGATTGAATTATCGATCCAGGGTTTACTTTTAGAATTTTGTTAATTGTTTTTTCCTTAATTAATTTACCAGAAATTTATCCTATGCCAGAAGAAATCTTACAACCACCACAGGAACAAAAACCACCCGGTAAAGAATCAGAAATGAAGCCCAAACCTAAAGCTGATGACCCCCAGTATCAAGGTAGTGGCAAATTAAACAATAAAGTAGCATTAATCACAGGGGGAGATAGTGGTATTGGTCGAGCTGTGGCGATCGCCTTTGCGAAAGAAGGTGCAGATGTGGCGCTGGTTTACTTGATGGAACATGACGATGCGAAAGAAACCAAACATTTGGTAGAAAATCTTGGGCGGCGTGTAGTGGCGATCGCAGGCGATATTACCGATGAAACCTTTTGTCAGCAAGCTGTAGAACAAACCGTTGAGCAATTAGGTAAACTCGATATTCTGATTAATAACGCTGCTGAACAACATCCGCAAGAAAGCATTGAGGACATTAGTAAAGAGCAACTAGAGCGCACTTTCCGCACTAATATTTTCTCGATGTTTTACCTGACTAAAGCCGCAATGAAACACCTAAAAGCAGGTAGTTCCATCATTAATAGTACATCCGTCACAGCGTATAAAGGTAATGCCAAATTACTCGATTATTCCTCTACAAAAGGGGCAATAGTCGCCTTTACTCGTTCCTTATCACAAAATTTAGTCTCCAAAGAGATTCGAGTTAATGCTGTCGCACCTGGACCGATTTGGACACCATTAATTCCTTCCACTTTTCCCGCAGATCAAGTTGCAACTTTCGGTAAACAAGTTCCAATGGGACGAGCCGGACAACCTGAAGAAGTTGCACCCAGTTATGTCTTTTTAGCTTCCGATGATGCGTCTTATATGACTGGTCAAGTATTACATCCCAATGGTGGTTCAATCGTCAACGGCTAATTCAAACAACTGAGAATTTGGGATTGAAGATGTTATGTTACCCCGGATTAATCCGGGGCTAGAGAATTTTGGATTGACGAATTACGAATTACGAATTCTTACTATTCCATTGGATAGATGTGTTAATACTAAATAAATGCTAACCTATCTAAAGAAAAACACCCAAGAAATAACAACTACGACTTATGACATCCCCAAAACCATTGCTTGGCACAGAATTAGTAGATTGTGCTAGAGCAAATGCCAAGCAGGGAATAAAAATCGCTGCTTATCAATGTGGCTATGGCGATGATGTTAATACTTTTGCCCGTGAACTCAGAGAATCTTGCGAGAAAATGAATTTAAAAGTTAAAGAACTCAATGAATTAATTACTGATCAAGATATGATCCTAGAGTTAGGGACTGGAGAAATTGTTGCACCAGAAACGGCTTCAGAATTGTAAAAATTTTAGAGTCCGAATTGCAGAGTTTTCATTATATAGCAGGGCTTTCAGCCAAAGAAAAAATGTGTTCGTTTCATTTGTTGCGAGGGAATTTAATACTTTTGACTTTCCCTCTTGGGACTATAACCCTAAAATGACTCGCGCCAACTTAAAGTAAATCAAAACACCCAAGACATCAACGGCTGTAGTAATAAACGGTGCTGACATCAAGGCTGGGTCTAAGCGGAAGGCGCGGAATAAAAATGGCAGTGCTGAACCTGAGACAGAAGCAATCACAGAAATAGCTACCAGACTGATACCTACAGTGAATGCTACCTCGGCGCGTCCTTGCAGAAAGTAAGCCCAGATGGTGGCCATGCTACCTAACATTAAACCCAAGAACGCCCCGGCGATCGCTTCTCTGCCAATTACCTGCCATATCTTCAGGGATCTAATTTCATCGGTACTCATCCCCCGAATTACCACTGTAGAAGACTGCGCGCCCACATTACCACCAGTGCCTGTCAGCAAAGGAATAAAGGCTGTCAGGATAACTACTTGTTTTAAGATATCTTCTTGAGACTTAATAATTGTACCCGTGACTGTGTTCGTTATCAGTAAAACGAATAACCACACCACCCGCTTCCGGGCAACTTGCAGTAAACTCATTTGAAAATAGTTATCACCATCAGACTGCACACCACCGCCCAAGGCGTAGATATCCTCGGTGGTTTCTCGTTGCAGAATATCAATCACATCATCAACAGTGACAATACCTACTAAACGCTGTTCTTTATCCACCACAGGAACAGCTAAAAAATCATATCTTTGAATTAATCGAGCGACTTCTTCTTGGTCAGTATCGGTATGGACAAACACCACTTCACGGGTCATAATATCGCCAATGGTTTGTTCAAGCTGAGATACCACCAACTCTCGTAAAGAGACAATTCCCGTCAAACGCCTAGCGGTATCAGTAACATAAAGGTAGTAAATCATCTCACTCATATTAGCGAGGCTGCGAATTCGCTCTATGGCTTGAGATACCGTAAAATTTTCTTTGAGATAAATTAACTTTGGAGTCATAATGCGCCCAGCTGTATCCGCCTCATAACCCAAAAGTTGGGCTGTAGCTTGGCGTTCGGCTGGACTCAATTGTTCTAGCAAGCGATTGACAACTTTTGCTGGTAACTCGTCAAATAACCTGGCGCGGTCATCCGGGGACATTTTATCTACAATGTCACGGACATCCTGACTTCTGAGTTCTTCAATTAAATGTTCTTGAACACTGTAGTCGAGATATTCATAAACTTCGATAGCCTCAGTTTTAGGAAGCAAGCGAAACACCAAAGCGTGCATTGCTTCTGGTAAACCTTCAATGGCCTCAGCAATATCCGCAGGTTGCACAGGTTGGAGAATAGATTTGGCTTCCTGCAAGTTCCCCGATTCTAGGAGAATTTGTAGCTGATTTCGCACTAAATCTTGCAATTCGCTGCGCGTGATATTTTGGGTGGTAAAGTTTAAATGATTCGTCTCAGTCAAAATCTATTTTCCTTAGCCAGTTTCAACAAGTTTGCTGCTTTTAGTTTAGAGGAATGTGGGAATGAGGAAGTTAATTTTGTAATTGCTTCCATTTGCAGCAATTCGGGATTTATTACGCACCAGTGGCGGTGAATGGACTTTAGAACAAGTTATCAAACAGTTTAAAGTTACCCAGCGACAAAAGCAAGTGATTAATCACCATTTAGAAAGTTTAGAATGCTTCAATATTCTAGTTACCTCAAATGAAAATGGTGTAACACGCTGGCACTATGCAGAAGTAGAAAAATAGGCGTTAATTATGAATTAGGTAGATAAGAACCCCACTCCCAACCCCCTCCCCGCTTACCTACCGTGTACACACAAGTGGTATCTGTAAAGGTTTCAAGCTTTCTAGACACTTTAAATTGTCATTACGAGTGCAGCGATAGCGGAACGAAGTAATCGCATAATCCCGTGATTGTTGCGATTGCTTCGTCGTTCCTCCTCGCAATGACAGGTTTTTCGGCGCAATCCTAGAGCTTAGAATTAGACAACGAAACCAAGCGTTAGGTAGGATTTCAAGACTTGTGTGTACACCGTAGCCCCGCTTACGGGGAGGGGGCTATGATATAGCTTACCAAAAATCAAATAGTAGTCCTATATTTTATTTAATTATTAGTCTCATCTTTAGTAACTTCTGCTGTCACCATACTTTCGCCTAGAGCTTTTTGAGCAATTTTTGTCATATATATAGTTATCGCAATAGTGGCAATTAATCCAATTATTTGCATTACCCATTGCCAGATTTGCGCTTCGGGATTAATTGGCGGATTATTCTGATTTATCATGGCTAAATCACCTGCTAAGGAACCCATATAAACGTACATAACTGTACCGGGAATAATGCCAAAGGAACCTAATATATAGTCTTTGAGCGAAACTTGTGTAACTCCAAAAGCATAATTTAATAAGTTGAATGGAAAGATGGGACATAAACGCGTCAGTAAGACTATTTTCCATCCCTCTTTAGCTACTGCTAAATCTATGGCTTGAAATTGAGGATGTTTATTAATCTGTTGTGAAACCCAATCACGGGATAAATAGCGTCCGAGGATAAAAGCTAAAATTGCTCCGATAATGGCGGCGATTAACACATATACAGCACCCCAAAATAAGCCAAACAAGCAACCACCTTTGAGGGTTAAGAGAGAACCGGGGATAAATAATATTGTGGCTAAGTTATAAATGACAATATACGCAATGGGTCCGAATACACCCAGACTTTGCACCCATAAAATGGAATTATTTAAAATTACTGGAATGTTGATGTATTGGGCTAGGAAAATTAGGGTAATAATCAGAAAAGTAATTATTAAAAATTTGAGTGTACGATTTGTTCGGGGCTTGGGTTTTTGAATCATGCAATTTACCTGCGTTTTTCATATAGGACTCATATTTGATTTATGAAATACACGTAGGGTGTGTTATAGAGGAGAGTACGGCACCAAGACCACAGAAGACGGTGCGTTAGGCTAAAGCCATAACACACCCTACATATACTGAGATTTTTTCAATAATCAAATCGGATTCCTATAGCTACCTGCTATTAATATACGAAGCTGATTTGAGAAGTGGCTTAAAATTTATGAAGTTTTTCCCGACGATACCAGCTGCGAATGCGTTCGGGTGAAACACCGAGGAAATAAGCAATAATTACTATTTGATTGAGAAGGGTAGTGTGAAATACGCCTTTTTTTAACCATCTCCGGGCTGAGGTGATAACTGGTACAGGAATGATAGTAATATTACCAGTACGTTTTAAACGCCGGATGAGTTCCAAGTCTTCCATGATGGGCAAATTCGGAAAGTTGCCAATTTTATGGAATATTTCTGTGGTTAAAAATATTGCTTGATCACCGTAGGGCATTTGATAAAAGTGCGATCGCCAGTTTACTCCTTTTTCTACCCATCGCAAAGCCCAATTGTCGGCATCAATCCGCAACGTGAACGCACCAGCTACTGTTTGAGGCTGTTGTAGGGCGCTACGAACCATGTTATCAAAGCCAGCAGGTAAGCGGGTATCGGCATGAAGAAACAGGAGAATGTCGCTAGTTGCGGCCATAGCACCGGCGTTCATTTGACTAGCACGACCAGGGGGAGATAAAATAATTTTGACACCTAATGATTTGGCTATGCTTACAGTGTCATCTTGTGAGCCACCATCCACCACAATTAATTCTACATTTGTACTGGGTTGTGTGGATGCGATCGCATTCTCAATATTTGCCGCTTCGTTGAAGGTGGGGATAATAATCGAAATTGTGTTATGCACTGGGATTTGTCTCACGCAGAGGCGCAGAGGCGCAGAGAGGAGGAGGAGTTAGAAAATTAAATACCCCCTTCCGTTTGAATTATAGGAAGAGGGTTTACGAATTACGAACTACGAATTATGAAGGCTGATTAAAGTATGGCGCGGATGAGATTATTTGTGATAGCAACAGATGCTAAAATCCGTGAAATCCGTTAATCCGTCTCATCCGTGTTCACGAATTATCCTAATATCCGCCTTCTTCTTCGTATTCTGGCTGCCTTTCTTTGATTTTCTTGGGAATGTTGACTGGTTTTGGTGCATCTTCCCATGCGTCGCCTTCTACATCGTCGTAGTCGTCGTAGTCGTCGGCGTAAGGTTTGCTGTAGGGCTGGGGTTGGGCTTCATATCTGGCTGGTGCTTCTTGATATCTATCCCTACCACTGGCTTCACTCCAGTTGTCTTCCTCGTCGTCTTCGTATTCTATGGGTTCATACTGTCGCGCCCGCATGACTTGACGCTGTGGGATTTCTTCTTCCACATAGTCTTCTGTCCATTCTTCCTCAACTACGGGTTCGGGAGCGCGGACTTTAGTTCTGGGTGGTTGTAATGGGACTCCACTGGGTAGCTGATTCGCTGGTGACACTGTGCGCGGAGTATAGCCATATTCTTCTTCGGCTTCTCGCTCCCACGGTGCTTTACCTATGCCTAAGCGCTCTAGCACACCCACTGTTAACTGGTTAACTCGTTCTTCGGCTCCTTCAAAGACAATCAACCTGCTGGGGCCAGTGCTGACGATTTCATCTACTGAGAATTCGTAGGTGCTGAGAAATTGGTCGGGAATTTGGGGTAATCCTAAAGAGGCAATGACTATAGAAAGAATTTTTCCAGTTTCACCATTGAATTTGAAACCCCTCACCCTGCCTAATACTTCACCTGTTTCTGTGATTACTTCCCAGTTAATCAGGTTACTTAATGTTTCAACTTCGATGTCTTCAATAGCATCTTCGTTATCAACTAGAATTACATCACCAATTTGGTTGATGGTGCTGAGGTACATATATCGTGGCAAACTCGAAATAGAGATCAGGCTGTCTCGTAAACCAAGTGCCACAACCTCTCTTTGATCGATATCAACCCAAAGCTGATTGACGACACCGAGCCGTTTGCCGTTGTCGCGAGTAATCACCTGGGTGTTTAATATGTCGGAACGCCTAATTATCTGTTCAGAGGTCATTCTATACCGAGTCCTGATCTCGAATCCGGTTTATCTATACACTATTATTAACAAAAACTCAAGCAGATGTATGGGATGATTTTAATTTAATACCCAGAACTTGAGTATAAGCTCCTCGTGCTTGAGTAACGCCAATGGTGCGCTCGGCTGATTCTATCATCGGACGACGCAAACTCACAACTATAAATTGTGCTTGTTGGGCTTCTTGTTTAATCATTCTAGCTAATCGCTCGACGTTTGCCCCATCTAAAAACATATCTACTTCGTCAAAAGCATAAAATGGCGAGGGGCGGTAACGTTGTAGAGCAAAGATAAAACTCAAGGCTGTGAGTGATTTTTCACCCCCGGACATGGAAGCTAAACGCTGTACTGGTTTACCTTTGGGGTGGGCGACTAAATTTAGTCCACTGTTAAAGATATCTTCAGGATTTTCTAATTGTAAATAGCCGTCACCGTCGGAAAGAATAGCGAAAATCGATTGAAAGTTTTCGTTGACAGCATCGAAGGCTTCTTTAAAAGCCCGTTGCCGCAAGGTGGTAAAGTTTTCAATGCGTAAAAGTAATTCGGTGCGTTCTGCTTCTAGGGTTTGCAATTTTTCCGTTAGTTCCTGGAGACGGTTTTGGGTGCGTTCATATTCTTCCAAAGCCAACATATTCACAGGTTCCATCGCCTGTAAGCGTTTGGCTAGGCTTCGCAGTTCTTTTTGCAATTCCTCTAAATCTACTTTATCGGGGACTTCTGGCAAAGGATTGGGTAATTCTGCGCCAGTTTCTCGCAGTTGGTTTTGCAAGGTTGTCAACTCTTCTCGCCGCTTTTCTTGGGTTTCTTGGAGTTTTTGGATTTCCCATTGCAGTTGTTGTTGTTTGAGAAGTTGCGATCGCACTTCCTGTTCTGTTGCGTCGCGTTTTTGCTTTTCTGCCCCCAGATTCTGCTCCATTTGACTCAGATTCGCCTGTATTTCGCTGATTTGAGCGTTGAGTTCAAAATTCTGATTTTGCAGGGTGTTGAGTTGATTTTGTTGGCTGCTTTGCTGTTCGTGATATTGGTGAATCTTGGTTTGGGCTTCTTGGATTTTCTCTTGCGATCGCAGTTGCTGAATTTCCAAATTTTTTAATCTTTGCTGGGCATCCCTTAATTCTCCCTCTCGTTGTTGCAATTGTTGCTCTTTGCTTTTAATAGTTACTTGGATTTCTTGCCATTCACTAGGGGTTTGAGAGTCTTCTAACTCGGCTAAAGCTTGTCGCAATTGTTGCAATTCACTTTCTTGTCCTAGTAATTCCCGATCTAAAACTGATAACCGGGATTGGGCGACAGTAATTTTTTCGCTGTTTTGGGTAAGTTGCGATCGCGTCCCCTCCAATTGCGCTGTCAAACCCTGAATATCCTTTTGCAACTGTGACAACTGTAACTGCTGTTCTCGCCGCCCCTGTCTAGCTTCTGTGAGGGCTTGGGTATGTTCTTTGGTTCTGGCTGATAAAGTAGCGATCGCCTCGGTACAACGTTCTATAATGCGCTCAATATCTGCCAAGCGACTCTTTAAAGCCACAACTTCCTGAGATTCCGCCGATTCCCCCTGACCGAACTTTAAGGATGAACGCTGATTACTACTTCCCCCAGTCATCGCGCCGCTTGTTTCCAACAATTCCCCGTCTAAGGTGACAATGCGATACAGTCCGATATTGGGGCGCGCTTCTTGGATATTCCTAAAGACTACGGTATTACCGAATACATAACTAAACACATCTTGATAACGGCGATCGCACTCCACTAAATTCACCGCATAGTCAACAAAACCGTTCGCATAACGCAACGTAGCATCCTGCGTAAACTTACTAGCGCGAATCTTAGTTAAAGGTAAAAAAGTTGCCCTCCCAGCGCGTTTCTGTTTCAGTAATTCAATGCCGGCTGCGGCTACACTGTCATCTTCCACGACAATATGCCCCAAACGCCCACCAGCAGCGATTTCCAAAGCTAACTGATAGCGAGAATCCACCTTACCTAACTGGACAACTAAACCGCAAAGCCCCGGCAATCCAGATTGTAATATAACTTTACTTGCTTGAGTTCCCTGGACTTCCTGTTGGGCTTGGGCTTGGGCTTCAATTTTATCCAACTGGCGTTGTTTTTCCCGTTGTTCTTGGAGAAGTCGCTTTTGGGTTTCCTGTTGGATTTGTAATTCTTGTTCTGTCGCTGAGAGATTTTCGGCTAAATTTTGGATGGGTTCACTAGAAGCGTTAAACTCCGTTTCCAGACGATTACATTCAGTTTGTTTAGCGGCTAATTCTGGTTCTAAAGTCGCAATTAACTGAGTTTGTTCAGTAATCAGTTGCTGTAACTGATGATGGCGTTCCCGGAGTTGGGCTTGTTCAGTACGCTGGGGTTCCAGAGTTTGCAGTAAAGCTTCAATTTGACGATTGAAAGCCGTTTGTTGCTGTACCCAAGCTTCCGAAGCGGTGGCGATTTCAGCTGCGGCGGCGCGAGAAGCATCTAAAGCTTGTTGTGCTTCATCCCGTTGTTGCTGACAGGAGAGAATAGATTGCTGTTCTAAAACCTGAGTTTGGGCAAATTCCGTTAAAGAATGCTGATATTGTTGAACTTCCTGCTGAGTTTGCGCCAACCGCTTCACAGTTTCCTGAATAGCCGTATTTAACTCAGCTTGTCGGCGTTGGAGTTGTTTCCGTTCCGCTTCCTGAGTCGCCAGAGTTGATTGTACCGCCAAAAGTTCCTCTTCACCCAAAGCCTTGACACGGGCATTGAGTTCTTCTAATTCAGCGCTTTTCTGAGAAATTGCAGAATTGAGAGTTGTGAGTTGAGAAATTAATTCAGTAGAAGTGCGATCGCCTGCTTGAATTTCGCCAATTAATTTTTCTTGTTGTGCTTGAAGCGATCGCCAAGAAAGAACCGCCTCCCAAGACTGTTTAGCCAAAAATTCCGTCCGCAGTTTTTGATACTTTTCCGCCTTCGCCCGATCCTGAGACAAGCGATCGCGCTGAGTAGTCAACTCCGTCTCAATAATCCGACAACTATCCTCCTTATCCTTCACCTCATCCAGAGTTTTTTTCGCTTGAATAATCTTGCGATCGTAAGCCGAAACCCCAGCCAACTCATCAATAATTTCGCGACGTTCCTTAGCATTCATCGAGATAATGCTAGTAACATCCCCTTGCAGCACAACATTATACCCCTCTGGATAAATGCGGAGATTATTCAACTCCTCATGTAACTCCGTCAGAGTACAAGCCAAACCATTCATATAATAATTCGACGTATAACTCCCATGATGAGTCACCCGTAACCGCCGAGTCACACTCCATTCAAGAGGGGAGTCGGGAGTAGGGAGTGGGGACTGGGGAAATTCCTCCTCTTCCTCTTCCCTCCGCGCCTCTGCGCCTCTGCGTGACACATCCTCCCCCGACAAATCAAAAGTCACCGTCACGCTAGCCTCAATCGAAGCCCGTCCCCTAGAAGTTTGATTATTATTTACCAAATCCGGTAATCTATCCGCCCGCATTCCCTTAGAACTAGAAAGCCCCAAGCAAAACAGCAAAGCATCGAGAATATTAGATTTACCGGAACCATTCGGCCCAGAAATGACAGTAAACCCCGGTAGGAGAGGGACTGAGGTAGTACCACCGAAGGATTTGAAGTTGGTAAGTTCCACGCGCTTGACGTGTACCATAGGCGCTGTTTATCTGGGCTGATGGCTAATGAAAGACAAGTGTAACAATTAATTAATGTTTCGCAACAGTGGAGAAGAATTTTATCGAACCGCAGAGGCGCAGAGGACACAGAGGTTTCATAATAGAGGGAGGACTTCGACAGGACTGTTTTCTAATGTATCAAACTGATCCGCCCCTTTCTCCCCAAGAAGTTTTACCCACAATGTATGATCTCATGAGTGAAGATCCAAAGGAACCTGGTTTGCCTGATCATTTTCATTTATTACAACCGCGTTTGTTAGACGAAAGTTTTAACTCGCCTAGTTATCCTAGCGACAAGATATTTACTGCTAGTGATATGAATCTTTATTATGACCCCCATCATCCGACATGGTACAAAAGACCAGATTGGTTTGTGGCTGTGGATGTTTCGCCGCTTTATAAAAATGGTGATTTACGTCTGAGTTATGTGGTTTGGCAAGAGGGAATTAGTCCGTTTATTATTGTGGAATTACTCTCACCTGGAACGGAGAAGGAAGATTTAGGACAGACTTGGCGAGATGTAGCAAAACCGCCGACAAAATGGGAAGTCTATGAAAAGATTTTAAGGATTCCTTATTATGCTATTTTTGACCGTTATAAATATGAATTTAAAATGTTTAAATTAGATGGCGGTCGTTATGCGGAAGTTATTTTATCAGATTCCCGTTTTTGGATTCCAGAAATAGAGTTAGGTTTAGGAGTTTGGGAAGGAAGTTATCATAATATTCAGCAGCCTTGGTTACGTTGGTATGATAGTACAGGTAATTGGGTTTTGACTCCCACGGAAGCGGAAAGGGAACGCACAGCACAAGAAAGGCGACAAAAAGAACGGTTAATAGAACAATTGCGGGCTTTGGGTGTAGAACCTGATTTAGAGTAATGATGATTAGTTATTGTTTCTGATTTTTCTTCTCTTTGTGTACTTTGCGTACTTGGCGGTTCGTTTAAAAAAATGACTTTTATAAATGCGAGAGGATCAGATCCCCGACTTCTTGAAGAAGTCGGGGATCTTTGAGTTCTTAGTTAAAAGTGATATCAGGTACTTTTAAGCTTGCTAATTTGCTTCCTAGCTTTTTGATAAGATGTTTCATACCCTGATTTTTTAGATAAATTTGCAGCAGTTTCAAAATCATCAATTGCATCCTGTTTATATCCTAATGCAGAGCGAGCAATCCCCCGATTCTGGTAAGCTTTAGCAAAATAGGGGTCAATGTTGATAGCTTGGGTATAATCATCAATTGCACTCTGGATATTTCCCAATTTATGACGACAAGTACGCCAAGTGAAGAAAGAAAAGGAAGAAATTATTGGCTCAACCATATTGGGATTAGTGCAAAATTAGGAATAAAATTAAGATATAGCAGTTTTAAATCATTTCTGAACTTCTTCACTTGGCGACCTTGGCGACTTGGCGGTTCGTTTAAAAAAATTGACTTTTACAAATAGCGAAAGTATCAGATACCCGACTTCTTGAAGAAGTCGGGTATCTTTGGGTTTGTAGTTTGATTTCTCACCTATTTAGTAATAAATTAAGTTCTTTCTGTGCATCTTTAAGACTATTTCTTTCTCCACTTTCTCGGAAGAGTCTTATAGCTTGTTGAAAATCCGCGATCGCACCTTGTCTATTTCCCTGTTTCGCGCGAGTTACACCTCTGTTATAATAAGCTAAACCGTATTTAGAATTAATGGCGATCGCCTGAGTGTAATCTTCATTAGCAGCTTTATAATTTCCCTGTTGATAATTAGCATTCCCACGGTTATTGTAAGCCGCAGCATCCTGAGAATTGAGTTCAATGGCTTTGGTATGATCTGCAATTGCGCCTTGGTAATCTCCAAAGGAAAGGCGATGAATACCTCTGTGATTATAAGCTGCGCCCCATTGCGGATTTAGCTGTAAAACTCGATTATAATCTTCGGTAGCTTCCAATTTATACCCCAATTCACTATGCATATTACCTCGTCGGAGATAAGCTACTGCATAATTAGGATTGCGGTTAATTGCTTGAGTATATTCCTTAATAGCTGCATACTTTTGATTATTACTAGCTTGGATTAAACCTTTTTGATAATAAGGTCTAGCATCATCAGGATTAATCTTAATTATAGCATCAAAATCTTGGTTTGCTGTTCTGTAAATTTTGAGGCGACGGCGAAGGATACCCCGTTGTAAATAGGCTTCAATATAATTAGGTTGCAGTCTAATAGCTGTGCTAAAATCTTCATTAGCGTCTCTATTCTCCTGCATTTGCACCAGGGCTAAACCCCGGCCATAATAAGCGTAAGCATTACCAGAATTTAATTCAATTGCTTTGGTGTAATCAGAAATTGCTTCTTTGTATTTGCCTAATTCATATAATGCAAATCCTCGATCATAATAAGCATTGGCATTTTGAGGATTTAATTCAATGGCTTTAGTCGTATCTGCCTTTGCTTGCTGATAGTCTCCTAACTGATAAAAGGCATTACCTCTTTTATTGTAAGCCGAAGCATTTTCGGAATCAAGGGCGATCGCCTGAGTAAAATTCTCAACTGCGGCTTGATAGTTTCCGGCTTGATATTTTTTTAATCCTTCCTGATATAGTTTCTCAAAATCAACTTCATTAACTACATTTCGTGTTGATTGAAAAAACCAGGTTGCTGTGACAATTACGATAAAAGTAGCTATCCCGGCTAAAATTAACCAAAGTTTTGGTTGATGCTGTTTTTCCTGAGTAAATTTATGACTTTTCACCTGCTGTATATCGTTTAAAACTTGAGTTACAGACTGGTAACGCTTGTGGTAATTAAAGCATACCATCTTATCAAGAATTTTTGCTAATTCTTTACTGACGTTTACATTCTTGTTCCGCCAAATAATTTCGCCTGTGAGTAGATTTTTCTGATGTTGTAATCGAGAGATTTCCTGAACTGGTAAACCGATAAGTGCGGCGATCGCAACTATGCCCAAAGCATATATATCGCTGTTATAATGGGGTTGACCGCGCAATTGTTCCACTGGTACATATTCCAGATTACCCACAATAGTAGTCACAACTTCTTGAACAGCCCCAAAGTCAACCAAAACCAACTTTTTATCTGAATCTCGACGAATGATATTTGCTGGTTTAATGTTCTGGTGAATCACTCCCCGACTATGAACAAATGCTAAAATTTCTAATACTTCCGATAAAACACTAATTACCTGTGATTCTTCTAGAGGTATTCCCCGAAAAAATTCTGAGGTTAAGTTATGACCAATAATATATTCTTGAACTAGATAAAATTCTTGATTCTCTGCAAAATAATTGACTAAATTTTGGATTTGTTCGTGTAACTCTCCTAACTGCTTTAACTTTTTTGCCTCATCTGCAAATAACTCTCGCCGAATTGTTAAATCTTGGAGATTATCACTACCAGGATGTAGCTGCTTTATGACCAATTGGCTACCCGGAAGCATAGCATCTTCAACTAAATAGGTTTGTACAACCTCCTCCACATTCAGAACTTTGACAATTTGATAACGTTCATCCAAAATTTGACCATTCATAAATTCCCCAGTGATTCCACTTGTACTGTTTTATTAGACATCTGGTGGGAAAGAATGTAGAGACGCTCCATGAAATGTCTCTACAAGGATTCTGTGATCACACATATTTGATTTGCACCAGATGTATATCTATTGTCATGTTAGTTAACAGAATTGTAATCTGAATCACTGAGGAGTTGGGCAGATAATCAATGACCAATAACAAATGACAAATTAAACTGGAATGACAAATTTTTCGCTACCAGCTAACCCAAAAGCGGCGTGAATCACTTGTAAAGCTTTCACACCTTCTTCTTGTGCGACGACGCAGCTAATTTTAATTTCTGAGGTAGCAATCATTTGAATATTGATGTGGTTGTGGGCTAAAGCCTCAAACATTTTAGCCGCAATACCTGGTTGTCCTACCATCCCAGCCCCAACGATACTTACCTTAGCGATCGCATTATCTAAGACAACTTCACCCCATCCTAACTCAGACGCTACTTGAGTCAACATTTGCTGTGTACTTTCCCCATCTATCCGCGAGACGGTAAAAGCAATATCTCGTTTGGGAACACCTTCCACCATGCGACAGCGCTGTGATTGAATAATCATGTCAACGCTGACATTGTGCTGTGCTAATAGTCCGAACAATTTCGCCGCCATTCCCGGCCGATCTGGGACTTGACGAATTGCAAGACGTGCTTGGTTCATATCTAGGGCGACACCACGGACAGGGGGGGGAGTGGGGAGTGGTCCGTGGGGAGTGGTCCGTGGTCCGTGGGGAGTGGGATTTTCCTTTTGTTCGTTGTCTGCTTCAATTTCAAAGGCTTGACGAAGTGCAGCTACGGCGCGATCGCATTCGGTCGCATCGACTACACAACTTACTTTGACTTCACTGGTGGAAATCATTTGAATATTGACTTGCGCTTCGGCTAAGGTGGCGAACATTTTCGCCGCTACCCCAGGACGACCAATCATTCCCGCCCCTGCGATGCTGACTTTGGCAATATTTTGTTCTACCATCACCTCGGCTTCGTCTGAATTCGGGTGAGATTGATTTCTCAATGCTGGGGCGATGGCTGCTGCTACAGCTTCCGCGCGTTTTAATATAGGTGCTGTTACCGTAAAGGCAATGTCATTACTATTACCTTCATGTATTGACTGAATAATTAAATCTACATCGACATTTTGCCGAGATATTTCCCCAAATAACCGCGCAGCTACCCCTGGTTTATCCGGTACACGCAACAATGCCACTTTTGCTTGGTCGGTGTCAAAATCTACATTATCGACAGGACGAGCAATTTCTAAATTAACAAGCGATCGCCCTTGGGGTTTCGGTGATATTACCCAAGTCCCAGGTTCATCACCCCAACTAGATTTCACTACCAGGGGAACACCATAATTTCGGGCAATTTCCACAGCACGGGGATGTAACACTTTTGCCCCCAAGCTCGCCAGTTCCAGCATTTCATTACAAGTAATTTCGTCCATTAACTGGGCTTCGGCTACCAAGCGGGGGTCTGTAGTCAATATCCCTGGTACGTCGGTATAAATTTCACAAAAGTTTGCCTGTATTGCGGCGGCGATCGCCACGGCGGAAGTGTCGGAACCCCCACGCCCCAAAGTCGTAATTTCCATATCTCTCAGGCTAGATATCCCCTGAAATCCAGCCACTACAACCACTTTACCTTGAGCAATATGATAATTCAGCCGTTGGGTTTCAATATGCAAAATCCGGGCGCGGGTGTGTTCAGCTTCGGTAACAATTCCGACTTGAGCGCCAGTCATAGAGATTGCTGGCTGTCCGATTTCTTGCAAAGCCATACTGACTAAAGCAATAGTCACTTGCTCACCAGTGGAAAGCAGCATATCCATTTCCCGGCGGTTGGGATGTTGAGAAATTTCCTGAGCTATTTTCACCAAACCATCAGTGGTTTTACCCATAGCGGAAACCACTACCACTACAGAGTTTCCCGCCTTAACAGTTTTGTAAACACGCTGTGCAACAGCTTGAATACGTTCTACCGAACCAACAGATGTACCACCGTATTTTTGAACTATGAGCGCCATAAGTTTATATTAAATCAGTGCTGCCTACTTTCATCAATGCGCCGTCACTTGGGAAACCAAAAGAAAGCATTGCCAGTTGTTTAGTCTATTCATATCAGAATCAGTGCCGACAAAAAACCTGTAATTTAGGTTTTTTGGTGACTTTTTGGACAATGTATCTAAAAATTACTGAAAATTCCAGTCTGCTGAGTGCGATCGCAAAGGTAAGACTATAGTATATTGTGTGAGCAGAGCGATGAAATAATTTGAATGTATACAATGTGAATGTGGCATTTTTGTCAGATCAAAAAATCACCGATTTAATCATCATCTGCCGCAGACATAAAACCAAACTTCCTATAACTCCAGAGACGCTGCAATTTTTGAGATGATTCCTGGGCTTGATCATGCCTGACTGTCACTCCTTTGACATATATTGTGATAAATAGGCACATCTGTTTTATAATATTTAAACATCAGCATAATTTTTTTTACTAAATCTGTAGCGGACAACAGCCAAGTGTATGAGAAGCTGTTCCCGGGCTGTAATACAGTAAAATTGAGGAATGCAAAATGTCAAATAGCCCAGGATTGTATATTCTACTAGTCAGTGTTCACGGCTTAATTCGTGGTAAAAATTTAGAATTAGGACGAGATGCAGACACGGGTGGACAAATTAAATATGCTGTAGAATTGGCTCAAGCCTTAGCAGCAAATCCACAAGTAGAACGAGTAGACCTGGTAACCCGTTTAGTTAATGATCCCAAAGTTAGTTCCGATTATGCTCAACCAGTAGAAATTCTAAGTGACAAAGCCCAAATTATTCGTGTTAACTGCGGGCCACGTCGTTATCTCCGCAAAGAAGTTCTCTGGCCGCATTTAGATAATTTTGCCGATGAATTACTCAAGCACCTGCGCCAAGTAGGAAAATTACCCCATGTGATTCATAGCCATTACGCCGATGCTGGATATGTGGGTTGTCGGGTTGCTGGTTGGTTAGGTGTACCACTTGTGCATACTGGTCACTCTCTGGGACGTGTGAAACAACAACGACTTTTAGAGCATGGCACTAAAAAGGAAACCATTGAAAGCACTTATCACATTAGTACACGCATTGAAGCCGAGGAAGCCACTCTGGCCAGTGCAGCATTAGTCATCGCCAGTACCCATCAAGAGGTGACACAGCAGTACGGTATTTACGACCACTATCAACCAAAAAGAATGGTTGTCATTCCTCCTGGGGTAGCACTCAAAGAGTTTTACCCGGTTCCCGAAAATTGGCAAGAACCACCCATTTATCAAGATTTAAAGAGATTTCTCAATAATCCCGAAAAGCCCATGATTATGGCGCTTTCCCGTCCAGCTATTCGCAAAAATGTAGCTACTCTGGTCAAAGCCTATGGTGAAGATCCAGAATTGCGTCATTTAGCGAATTTAGTCCTGATTTTAGGCAATCGAGATGACATCACCACGATGGAATCAGGACCACGCCACGTACTGACAGAAATTTTCCAGTTAATCGACCGCTACGACCTTTACGGATACGTCGCTTACCCCAAACACCACCGTTCCGATGAGGTCGCTGACCTGTATCGATTGTTGGCGAAAACACGGGGCGTTTTTATCAATCCCGCATTAACTGAGCCATTTGGTCTAACTTTAATTGAAGCGACAGCCTGTGGTGTGCCAATTATTGCCACTTCCGATGGTGGTCCGCGAGATATCCTGGAGGTTTGCGAAAATGGGATGTTGATTGATCCTCTAGATATTAAACAGATTCAGGATGGTCTGCGAACAGCGCTCACAGATAAGGAACAATGGGAAACTTGGTCTAAAAATGGATTAGATCGAGTTCGAGAAAATTTCTCTTGGTCTAGTCATGTAGAACGTTATCTCGAACAGGTGAAGCAGTTACCGCAACGACGAGTTAAATCTGTACTGAGTCCTCTAGCAAAAGCCTTAGCAACTGACTTACCTGATTGGAATATTCCCGACCAAAACCGCTTACCAACCGCAGATCGTTTTCTGGTTTGCGAAATCGATAATACTCTGTTAGGCGACCAAGAAGCTCTGCATAAACTGATTTCGCGACTACATAACGAAGGCCAATCAACTGGAGTGGGAATTGCTACCGGGCGCAATTTGGAAAGTTCTTTGCAGATGTTAGAAGAATGGCATTTCCCCAGACCAGATTTGCTGATTGTTTCCGCAGGTAGTGAAATCTATTATGGACCCCAGGTAGTGCCGGATAGCAATTGGCAAAGACACATTAGTTACCATTGGAATGCTGAAGCTATTCGTCAAGCAATGGAGGAACTACCCGGAGTCGGACTACAACCCCCGGAAGCTCAAGGTAAGTTTAAACTCAGCTATTTTATTGATGAAGCTAAATCTTTAAGCTTTAAGGAAATCATGCGACACCTGCGACGGCGTAGACTCCATGTCAAAGGAATTTACAGCCATAATATGTATCTTGATTTGTTACCTATCCGCGCTTCTAAAGGTGATGCGATTCGTTATTGTGCTTTGAAGTGGGGATTACCTATTAAACGATTCTTAGTAGCAGGTGCATCTGGTAATGATGAATCAATGCTGTCTGGGAATACACTAGGTGTGGTTGTGGGTAATTACAGCGCCGAACTGGAAAAGTTACGCGGTTATCCACAAATTTACTTTTCCGAAGGACATTATGCTTGGGGAATCTTGGAAGCACTAGACCGCTATGACTTTTTTGGTACTCTGTCTCATACAGAACCGGAAATGACCGCAGTCTAAGAAACTCACAAATCAAAAAATTATCCCCAATTTTCTGGTGGAGTGGGCATCTTTGCCCGCTCATGTACTCCAATACATGATTTGTGGTAAATGTCAATCAATTTTGAGGACAACTAATGTCATATCATCGGTGTTTTGCTTTTCAGCACCGATAAATTGCAAAACTTGGTCAAAAAGATAATCCACAATTTCCTGTGGTCCACTGTAATACCTGCAAGCGGCGCTAAAGGCCGCAACAAAATTTTCTTCGTCGAAGCGATCGCCACTGGCAGCGGCCGCATCAGTCAAACCATCTGTATAATAAATTACTGTATCCCCAGGTTCTAACTGTGCCTGAGCATCTTCGTATTGGCTATTGGCATCTAAACCAATCAGCATTCCCAAAGTATCTAAACGGGTAATAGTTTTCGTGGCGGCGTGCCACCACAAGGGCGGATTGTGTGCCGCATTACTATAAGATAAAACTCGATTAAAGGGATTATATTCTGAGTAAAACAGGGTCACAAAGCGGTGGGAATTTTCTAAATCCGCATACATAACGCGATTCAAATTTTGCAGAATTATACATGGCGAATTACCATGCAATACCTCTCCGCGCAGCATTCCCCGCATCATCGTCATAATTAGTCCGGCTGGCACACCTTTACCCATCACATCGCCAATTACCAAACCCCAACGCCCGTTTTCCTGGGCAGTTTTGCTATTAGTGGGGATAAAATCGTAGTAATCTCCACCGACACGATTAGCAGGTTTACAACGTGCAGCGAGACTTGCACCCGGAATCATCGGACATTGACGTGGTAGGAGTCGCCGTTGAATTTCTGCGCCAATTTCTAATTCTTGATCTAGGCGTTCTTTTTTTCGCAGTTCTACGGCTAGCTCGTCGTTTTCAATGGCTACAGCCGTTTGGTCCGCTACCAATCTGACTAACTTTTGTCTGGTTTCCGTCCAGCTATATTCAGGGTCACGGCTGAGGACATAAAGCCACCCCCGTTCCGTATGCTTCACCAAAATTGCTGTGCCAAAGATTTGCACATCTGGCCCCAAGTAGCGATGCATTTGAGCATCCAAAATCCCCGTCGCTGTTGATAAACCAGACGTATTCGACAACAGTGTGATTTGACTAGTAGCAGTTTCTAGGGCTTTGCGGATGTTCTTGCGCTGGCGGCTATCCTGCCAATGTAGTTGCTCTAACTTAATTTGACCGTTAGGTTTATGCAGAAACAAAGCACTACCATCTGCATCTGTGACTCTGGTAGCCATGAGCGGGATCAGCTCCAAAAACTGGTTCAAATTATTGAAGCTTCTCAGGGCAAATCCTAAAGAACTGAGTAAATCTGGGATTTTATTCTGTTCTCGGCGCAGCCGTGCCACGAGTTCTTTGAGTGCCACGACTGGTGTGACATCCGTCGCAGCACTACTATTACTATCAGTGGGTTGAGAGGGCAGTTGAGACACAGGCAAAGGTATTATTGCACTTGATATAAGTAGGTGGGCGTAAATAAAGTTAACTGGCGGGGGTCGTCATTTGTCCTTTGTCATTGGTTATTGGTAAGGGTTTCATGGGTGTTTACGAGTCGTAATATAGTTTGGTTTTTCCCTACCCACCTACTTAGATAGAGTTGAGATTACTTATAAATAAAGTAAGTTGCCGGGGAATTGCTCAATTATATTGGGACAAGAGTTATGACTTTAGCAAGAGTAAAAAGACGTAAGACATAGCTGGAGATAAGTATTGTATTTGCGTATGATATCTCTGGCTCAATTTGGATGTATTTTTAGTGAAAAATCATTAGGTAAAAATCCGTAAATTCTGTCATTACCGATAAAGCCTTTTATTTTTCCAGAACTTGATTAGCAAATCATACATCTTTAGACCTAAAAAAGTACCTGGTCAACAAAATAATTTTGTCACCTTTGCGGATTTTCTCCTAAAACTGTTAAAAATCATCCGTGTAGCCTACGGCAAGGCGAATTTCGCGTCTACATCTGTGTTGAATTGGGTCTGTAGCAGCCAGATATTCTGTGTGTCTTTGGGTCTTGGTGGTGCAAAAATCAATGAGCTTAACCACTAAGACACCAAGACACCAAGCAAATCAGGTGAATAAAAGTGAATTTTTCATCCACCTTAACAGAAGTAATACGGCTAAGGTATACCCAAAAAAATCTTAACTAAAAAATTCTCCACTAGCCACTCAAGAGCGCTTCCACAAACTCGTAGCTAGAAAAAGGACGCAAATCTTCCATACCTTCGCCAGCGCCAATAAAGCGAATGGGCAAACCTAGCTGCTGCACAACGGCTAGAGCTACACCTCCCTTGGCTGTGCCATCGAGCTTGGTTAAGACTACGCCACTGAGTTGGGCGGCTTGGGCAAAAACTTCAGCTTGGCGCAATCCATTTTGCCCTAGAGTGGCATCTAAAACCAGTAGGGATTCTATTTTGGCATTAGGGGCTTTTTTGTCAATAATCCGGCGTATTTTGGCAAGTTCGTCCATTAAGTTTTTCTTATTTTGCAGTCGCCCGGCGGTATCTACTAAGAGTAATTCAGTTTCTCTTGCTTGGGCGGCGGCGATCGCATCAAAGACGACGGCGGCGGGGTCTGTATTTTTCCCAGGATTGGCAATGACTTCTACACCGCTTCTGTTGCCCCAAACCTTCACCTGTTCCACTGCCGCAGCCCGGAAGGTATCTGCTGCCCCAATTAAGCATTTATAACCGGATTTTTGGGCGAGGTGGGAGATTTTGCCGATAGTGGTGGTTTTCCCAGCACCATTCACCCCAGTAATTAACCAAATATTCAAGGTTTCTTTTTCTGGGGTAAAGCTAAGACTTTCGGCTTTTTGCAGTGGTGCATCTAACATATCCCGCAGGATTTGTTTCAGGTAGGCGATCGCCTCCTCTGGCGGGGTAACTTCTGCTAAGAGTTTTTTCTGTAGCGCACTAATAATGTAATCAGTAGCTTCTACACCCACATCAGCTTGCAGTAGTGCGGTTTCTATTTCGTCCACAGCCGCTTGATTTAGCGGCCCCTGCCCCACAATTGCCTTGAGTTGGTTGAGGATATTACGACGGGTTTTACCTAACCCTTGGCGGAGCTTTTTCAGCCAAGTAATTTCCTCAATAGAAACATCTTCTGGTCGCCTACCTTGAGCCGCCAATACTTCTGCTGACCAGACAAAACCTTCATCAAAAGCTAATCCGGCAATGTCTTCGGCTGTTTCTGTTGTAGTCGCTACTGGTTGTAATACTTCGGGTTCTGGGACTTCAATCGCATTGGCTATCAGCCGTTCTTGCTTGGCTTGCCTTTCTGCCGCCGCCCGTTCTAAAAATGATAAATTACTCGGCGCTGCTTCAGTAGGTGTAGTCTCTGGCTGCTCAACTGCCTCTGCTGGTGCTGTGGGCGTGACTTCACTTACTGTAGATGGCTCGGTTTCTATTTCCGTAGCAGCAACGGTTTCTAGCACTTCGGGTGTTTCTGATGGTGTTTCCACTTCCACTGCATCAGCAGCAGTTTCTACAGCTTCGGGTGTTTCTGATGGTGCTGCCACTTCCACTGCATCAGCAACGGTTTCTACAGCTTCGGATGTTTCTGGTGGTGTTTCCACTTCCACTGCATCAGCAGCAGTTTCTACTTCTGGAGTTTGTTGTTTTTGCTGGATATTCTTATAGGCAGATTTAGCAAAAGCCAATAAATCTGCCGTTGAATCTGGTGTAGTGTCAGCCGTGGGGGTGGGAGTTACAGCTGGCTCTGGTTGGGTTTCTGGTGCTGAAGGAGTTTCTTCGGGTTTTTGTTCAGGTGGAGTATCAGAGGAATCGTTATATTTACGGCGGAACCAATTAAAAACCATTGCAGCTATGGGTATTTGTGAGTTTGAATTATTAGTTATTAGTTAAAAGTTTAATTGAACCCGTAGCTCTTGACTGGGGTATTAACCTGCCGATTATCCTCACCTTTCAAAGCCAGTTTGCTTAAGAGGGGGAAAACACCTCAAAAACTGGCTTCTGCCCACAACCATCAGAAAATCAGGATACGAAATCCTACACGACTGCTTTTTGTTCTGTAACTCGGCGCAGAACACCATTAATAAACCGATGTCCTTCATCTCCACTGTAACGTTTAGCTAGTTCCACCGCTTCGTTAATAGCTACTCTGTCGGGCAAATTGAAAAACCTCATTTCTCCCACAGCGATTCGCAAAATATCTCTGTCTATTTGGGCTAGGCGAGTCACTTGCCAATCTACTAAGGCAGAGGAAATTTCTTCATCGATGCTAACTCGATGTTCGTTGACTAATTTGACCAGTTGGATGGCATATCTGCCCACTTCCTTGTCTTGATTTGCTAGTTGAATCAATTCGGGGAACTCAACTGCGGCTCCGAGTTGATTGATTGCTGTTTGGGTGTAGTCTATGGCCTCTTTGAGGAGGTTTCTGGCGGTATTGAGGTCTGAGGCGCGAGTTTGGCTAGTTAAGAGGCGCTCGTTACTGCGTTGCAGTTCTCCGGTGGCGTTATCTAGAGTATCTTGCACTTCTGATCTCAGAGTGCGGACTGTGGCTAGCACTAATTTTGGCAGATGCTCTTCTGTCAATTTTTTGGGGTTAATTGGCAACTGGCTGAGACTTAAAAGTGCCAATTCACGAGCAATTTGCTGGGGTTTTCGTTCTTGCATGGCAGTGAGTTGTAGTAGTGCCTAAGCACTAATGATTGGAGGTTAATAATGGAGCAATTATGGCAAAGTCAGATAATCATAGTTCCAAAAAGCATGAACAAATATCTCATGCCATTTGTTTACCGGGAATAATCCCGACAGCGCGAACTACAACGCCCCCTATCCCTAGACTAAATGCTGTCGGGACTACTTTACGTAAGATATTCAAACTACCATTGACATCAGCGTGAATCAGTTTACCATTACCTGCTTTATAAAGCTTAGTTCTGATTCTTCGACCACTAAATTTAACTTCTTTCGCGTCAGCTTTTCCATAGGTAGGAATCATATCTTGGTCTAAAAAAGAAGCCACACTGGTGTAAGACTCCTCAGAAACCAATACCTTTATCCCCACTAATTTCGCTTTATAAATCAACTGCTGTACAAATCGATGATGCGGAATACAAACAAAGTTTTGATTATTTCGTTTACCCAAATTAGCATTTTGCTTCCACAGTGGACTTTGACCAATTACTAAAGTGCCAAGCCCCTGCTTCACTAAAAGCTCAATAACTAACCGACTGGCTTTATGCAGATAATCATCAACTCGAAAATTCCGTTTTTTAGTTAAACTTTGCAGTTGTTGAGATGTCTTTTGATGACTTGGTAGTAAAGATTGTAATTTAGCTTTTCTTTGATTGTAATAACGATTAATTGATTTGATAATTCTCCCCGAAACCAGAACTGGTAAAAACCCAGGCTGGTTAGATGTTAAGGTAGCTAGGTTATCTATGCCTAAATCAATCGCTGCTATAGCATGAGAGTCTAAATCATCATCTAATTCCTCTTTTTCATACACAGCTTCTAGCACATAATGGTCAATTTTTGGGACAATTCTCACCTGATTTAGATGTACATACTCTACTTTGGTTGGAATGTCAATTTGTGTTTTTGACAGATGAATTACACCAGCTTTCATTTTGGGTTTACTCACAGACTGGGCTGTGTAAACTAATAAATGTCTGCCTTTGTCTTTGTGTTTATATTTGGGTAATTTTGGTCTGCCTAAAAACTTGCTTTTATTTTCTGTATATACTTGAATTGCGGCAAAAAAACTTACCCAGTTGCGATGTAATCCTAATAATACTTGTTGGGCGACTTTGGCGGGTAAAGCTTGATATGCTTCTGTAGATTTTAATTGTTTAGCTAAACAATTGTAGTCTAGATATTTTTGAGTCAGAATAAAACTTTGGCGGATGTGGAAGTTAGCATAATTGTAGAGGTTTTTAGCAGCAAAACATAACTGATCAATCTCTTGATAGTGGGGATGATTTCGTTGAATTATATGCCGTTCGACCAACTGCATAGACTAGCTGCCAAAAATTAAATGCATGATTACATATACTAACATTTGTCGGTACTTGGCTTAATGAATTTATGTTAATTATCTGGATTGAGATTTGCTCTATCCCCATCTATTAGCTGGTTTCACTGTGATGAATGATAATAGATGGAGATATTTGTCTATATATTCGGCGAAGTTTTACAATACTATCTATTTACTGGTAAGTTTGCCGGATTGATTTGAAGTTTCGTCTAAGGGTGCTGCTTCTAGGTTTTGCTCTTTGGACATCGCTAGGGGCGCTAGGGGCGTGTTTTGAGCGATGATACCGCCAGAAACTAAGACTTTAAAGGCATCTTCTATGGGCATTGATAGGTTTACTACTTCATCCTCTGGAACGATGGCATACCATCCTGTGGTGGGGTTGGGGGTACTGGGAATGAAAATACTGAGCATGGGACGGGGTAGATGAGCTTGAATGTCGTTACTCATGGTTCCGGTGACGAAGGCGATCGCCCATATGCCTTTTCTGGGATACTCTACTAAAATCACCCGGCGAAATTTGTTGCTGGAATCTTTGAGTAGGGTTCCTAAAAGCTGTTTCAGGGTTTTGTATACCTGCCCAGCTAAGGGAATTGCCTGTAATACTCGCTCACCAAAATCTAATAACCAACGCCCAGCAATATTCCGAGCCATCAACCCTATTAAAAGAATGCTTAATAGAGGCACGGCTAGTCCCACGGCTAGATTCAGTATATTTACTAGTATAGGTTGGAGTCCGTCAAAGGGATTGAGTTGTTTGGGAATTTTGGTGAGAAAGTTGATTACCCAATTAGCGATAGTAATAGTTAGCCAAATAGTTGTTGCTAAGGGAATTACTACCAATAAACCAGCAATCAGGTCATTCTTTAAATCTTGTTTGATTTGATTAATTCCCAAGTCCCTATTCTCCTGTTGTAGGTTACTGGAACTTTTGTTATTGGTATTCATATACTTGTCAAATTGCGAAGACATTGCTTGTCATATTTTATACTCAAAGCAACTGCCTAACATTGTAAGCATCTGAGCTAATGCTATAAAAATATACACTTATTGCTAGAAAAATTCTATTTTACTAGCCGGGTACATATAGACACTTACCAACCAAGATCATGGCTGATTTGACTTTGAGGATGTTACTTTTCTTTGTCAGAGTTGTAAACGTTTGTTGCAAATCTCTGACATATTACTCATCTTACCGCGCGCAATTAAAAGCTGCTGAGAATTCTTATAGTAATACACTACCACTAGAGGCGGATTCTCATCAGGTTTTCAAGTTGTCACTTAGCAGGAGTTATTTTTGTGAAAATTGAGTTAAATATCTTAACTTATTATTCGAGCAAGCATCGCGCCTGTCTTGAGACCTGAGAGTTAAGAAACAGTATTATGGGCTTGGGCTTTGTGATCTTCACCGTGAGATATGCCCATGTCTAAACTGGGTGTAGGCATATTTTTCATTTCCCAGGCTTTGAGCAAAATCAGGTATTCGTAAAACGCCTGCAATGTACACCAAGCTATGCCGGCGCGTCCGTCTAGGCAACCGCCCAAAATAAAATACATATACAGAAAGCGCAGAAATGGTCTGGCGGGTAAGCGTAAAGATAAATCTTTTAAGGCGCGTCTTCTTTCGATTTCTGTTTTGCCGAGAAATAAATCTTGCCAGTTGACTTCACCTTGTTCTATTTGGTACAATGTTTCTCTGGCTTCGTCTGTAGAATAACGGTTATGTTTTTCAATCCAACGGCTTAAACCCTTGCTACAAGTGTAGTGAGGATATGTTTCTTTGATGAAGCTGGTAGCGCCGTTACATACTTCCCGTTCAGTATGACCATAATCTGTAAACCAAACTTGACCGTGGCGGAACAGACGCATTTGATAGCGGGGATATTGGGTGCTGTGGCGAATCCAATGATTCATGAACATCACACGCTCGGCGACGTAGTAGCCTATATAGTCGGGGTTTTTAGTGGCTTGTACACATTCGGCAAACAGTTCTGGTGTCATGCGTTCATCGGCTTCGAGAATGTATACCCACTCATATTTGGGGGGAATAGATTCTAACATCCAGGTGCGTTGCAGTCCGTGGCTTTCAAAGGCGTGTTGGATGGTGCGAACAGGATAGCGATTGGCAATTTCTACGGTGCGATCGCTACTGCATGAGTCTACAACAATAATGTCATCAGATAGCATTGCGGACTCGATACAAGCAGCAATATCTAGCTCTTCGTTATATGTCAGTATGTAAATTGAAAACATTTCTGAGTTTTTCAAGGAATTTATTAATTGCTAAGAGGATATTGAAAAAGTATTATAATTCACATTAATTAGCAAACCTCACCCCTAGACAATACTGTTCGGTTAAGCAAATTCCTGAGCCGAAAACCATTGTAGAGACGTTCCATGGAACGTCTCTACATCCCTTAACCGAAAGGTATTGCACCCCTAGACCCCCCAAATTTGTTACTTTTCGTCCCCTTTTAGGAGAGCATACGCTAGGGGTGGGGGTGAGGAATGGAAGCGGGGTTATTCGATCAAGTTTACGAGTTGAGAAACATTTTCTCAGTATATTTGTTGTACTATCACTTAGGCTCTCTCAAAGAGGCTGACCGAGGCTCTAACACAACAGACACCAGAGGACTAAAGTCCTGCCTTTAATAATTTTTGCTAACCCATTGATGGTGAACTAGCGTGCGGCTACTTTCCGTTTACTACCTTGTAAAACACCCATGCTTCGTAAACCTGTCCAGCCAATGATCATATAACCAATGGATAAGAGCAAACTACTAATACCAATTCGCATTCCCGACTTCCAAGCGCTTTCTTTAGCTTGTTTTTCAGCCGCTTCGCGACGTTGGCGAATTTGGGTGACTCTTTGAGTTACCTGTGCTTGAGGATCTGTTTGCTGGGCGATAAATTTATCCAGTTCTTCGGGATTTTCTTTAAATCTCTGGAGTAATTCTTTTTGGGCTGCGGGAATTTGAGGGTTGTTTAGTGCTTGCTGGTATGATTCCTCGTTTTTCAGTACCTCGGTAAACTGGTTTCTGGCTTGCTTTCGGATCTGTTCTAATTGAGCTTTTCCTTGCTCGCTGTTGATTTGGGCTTGCAATTGGGGTAGCTGACTTTGCAGTTGATTTTCTGCCTGTTCGGCATCTTGTCCGATTTGCTCGACGTTTTGAGTGCTAGCTTGTCGGACATTATTCAAGTGCAAAGGAAAAATTAGCAAGAACATTAACCCTAAGATGCTAGAGAGTACCAGGACGGGAAATCTGATATCTAAAGATTTTTGGCGATCGCTATCATTAACACCATCAATCCAATAACCCACGAATAGCATTCCTATACCCACTAAAGGCACTATACCTCTGTCTACTAATGCGGTGGCTAAATTGATTTGCCATAGCCGATCCGTTGGTTGGAAGGGGAATATCAGGATTAAAAAGTCTAGTAAAAAGGACAAAATTAAAATTATCCCCACTACTTTCACTGTCAGTGCAGCGTTCCCAGAAGCAAAACGATTAGTCATAGTTTTTCAAATTTTTGGTGTATCAGAGTGATTATCCTATTTAAAGTAACTTGAATATTGTTCCTATAACTGTTGTATGAAACTTCTTTTCTCTACCTACCTGTTCTACAAAAGTATTAGGCAAGTATATACTTAGATGGCATTTCTTCAACTGTCAGCATCAAGGTAACATTTGTTTTGGTGACTGTCTTCAGAAAACACTAGGTAATCCAAGCTACGAGTCTAGGGTAAGAGTCAGCAGTCAAAGAATATGAAGAACAGACAAAGAGATACATGGAATTTGTTTACCTCATAGTTCTGTTTTTATACTTGAGACTCTGTTCCCAAATCGGTAAATCCTCTGGAGTATCTACATCAGCTAAAGGAGGTAAATACCCAAGTGACATTTTCAGCTTTTGTGCAATATCCACAGATTGCTGTAATACTTGAGAAGTTCCCCAATCGATGTTAACGAATAATTCTGGAGTCAGCCGACACAAACCAATCAAGTAATAACCGCCGTCAATGGCTGGTCCGAGTGTGAGATCACAAGTTTTTAGTACCTCAAAGGCTTGGGTAAGTATATCAGCATTTATCCCAGGACAGTCTATACCAATGATGATTACTTGTTCTGCACCAAATTCAAAGGCATGAGCAAGCGATCGCTCCATCCGCGCACCTAGATCACCGTCTCCTTGAGTGTGGTAGACTAAATCTGACCCCAGCCAATCTTGCATGAGTTGCAAGTTACCGCCGGCAAATCGCACTTCCCAAGATATCGCCGTGGTTTTCTGCAATTCTTGAACCTGAAATATGGTATCCTCTGTCATCTGCCGTTGTAAATTGGCAGCGCCTACAGTACCCAAGGCGGGGATGAGTCGGGTTTTGGTCTTACCTGGTTCTGGGTAGCGAGTAAAAATAATTAAGTGCTGTTGAGCAATTTCTAATATTTTCAGCACAGTATAACTTTGAGTTAGGTACTAGGTGGGCATCTTTGCCCTCTCCACAAGATTTATTTACTTTGAAACTGTGTAGCAGTTAATAGCAATACTTATTGTCTTTCATCTTACTTTGCTCTTTTGCAGTTCGCATTGCTCCTAAAATTGTCGAAACAATCACGCAACGCTTGACTTTACCACCGCACGTTGTAGATAGGGTAGATAGGGTAATCCTTCCTAGGGGTGGTTGTTTCACATTACCTGTATAATCAAATTTAATTCGTCTGACACCATTTGAGAGTTGCAAGGTGGTTTCAGGATCAAGGCAGATATTCGAGTTTAAATTGTTCCAGTTAGCATCAGATGGGTTAACTGTATCACGATGAACCGCCCATTGAACAATACCATTTTGTTCCCGAAAGCTAGCTTGAAAAGTTAATTTTTCTTTTTTAGCTTGGCGTTGGGCTTGGCGCATAGCACTGTATACTTGACTTTGCCCAGCGTTGAGGCTTTGAGTTTGGACAAAACCTAACCAGCTAGGTACGGCGATCGCAGATAATATGCCTATCATCAAAATAACGGTTAATGTTTCTAGCAGAGTAAAACCATCACTCAAGTTGGCATGGCAATATTTTCTACTTTTAAAGTAATTATCTGAATTTTTATATACCTTCATTGTTATTACTATATTGTGGGATGGGCATCTTGCCCGTCCTCATCATCAAGTTAAATGAGGAAAGCTCAAGACTAAAAAACTACTCGTGATATTTAAATTTTCCTATCAGCACGCAGTTTGATGTACCGTGTTTATACGGATTTTATTATGTTGTTTTAGAAAAGACAATTGATTTAATCGCATTGATCATCTTTGTGTGTAATCATTGTACCTAAAAGAGTTTTCACAATCACACATCGCTTCATGTCATTAGCTGATGCAGAAGTACCAGCCTTGCGTGTGACTACAGCAATTTTTAAGCCTGGTGCATCGCCAGAACCATTTACTCCGCCAAAGTCAGCATCTGGCAAACTTCCTATGTAATCAAAGGTAATACTTTTAGGAGTATCTAAAAAATCGTAATTTGGATTTAAAGCACCAGTGGTAGCAGTTTGATTGGTAGCAGTCAGATTTGTTAAAAGCACTATTTGTTTTGCTTTATTTCCCGCACCATCGATTAAGTTCTGCCAAGGAAGTGGGTTGGTAAGAGGCGTTGTAACTTGATAAACTGCAAATTGGGGAATATGATTATTGTCAGTTTTAAAACTAACACTGTAATTAACTTTTTTATTTTTGGCTTCTCGCTGTGCTTGCTGTATGGCAGATAAAACAGCATCATTACCTTTATTTACCCGTTGACGGTTGACAAAACCCAGCCATCCTGGAGCTGCGATCGCTGCTAAAATACCCACCATAATAGCCACAACTATCACTTCCAGCAAAGTAAACCCAGCATCTTGCTGATTGTCCTGAAATGCTAAAACTCCTAGTTTTTTGTTTGCATTCCTTCCACGAAGTAGGAATGATTTGATATTCAACTTTTCTCTTATGTAATCAGCAGCCATAGCTTGCTCCTTTAATTTAGAAAATTTACTTAAATAAGAATCCCTTACCTTGAACCATGACATTTGTTGTGGGAAAATAAGTGCTATTAGCCACAGAATATTTGATTTTATTTGCATCGTTTTCCAGGCGAGCCAGTGCATTACCTCGGATGAATACCTGCGCTGTTGTGTTCTCTCTATCTACACAAACATAAAACCCTGTCATGCCATTTGCTGGTGTTATTGTTGACCATGTATTTGTAGCAGTTGTTGTGGGACAAGTTGCAGGTGGTACAGAATTTGTGCTTTGATCTACATAGTCAATCAGAGGTGTAACTGGAGCATTAGACGCTGGAGTAGCTTGTGTCCATTGGTTCATACCGTCCTCTAAACTGTCAGCATTATTCACCTTGTCTGCAAAGGGAGCAAAACCCTGATCGGGAGGAGAGATATATTGACCATTAACGCTGACACCATCTTTAATTTGCCATCTAGCGATGCGAGCAGCTTTTGACCAAGTAGAATTAGTATCTTTGATTAAATAGTATGCTATTAACGAGTATACAAAAGCATCATCTTTGGTATTATCGGCGGCTGGTACTACGTTAGGAACTAATTCTCGTTTCCAAAAAACTAATAAGGGCGACTGTCCTGTACCATCTGGTAATTCGTCTTTTATTGCCGTAACACCGGCATTATCATAAATATACACTGCCTGCTGTAAATCACGGGCAATGTAATTGACAGCAGTTTGAATTTCTTGCTCAGAATTGGCTTTAGCTTGTTCCTTGCGGTCTGTAGTCATTACACTAATCATAAAGCCTAATAATGGCGTAATGATTAAAACTGAAATCAGCCCAGCTACTAACAATTCAATGAGAGTAAAACCACCAGGGTTTTGCGTAACTTTAGAGCTTTTGAATTGACTCCTCACTATAAATTGAAATGTCTTCATCATGGGTTTATCCTTTTACTGAAGATGCACTGATTATATCAGGTTGTTAATCACTTATAAATTAAGTAAGTTGGGTATAGGCTTTGCGTAGGCGTAGCCTTCTCGTAGATTAACCCAACACCAAAAATAACTGGTTTCGTGAGTTTTCACTTCTTTCTACCCCTAACGAATATTTGATTTTTTTAGAGTAATAAAAGAGCGCTAAATGGTAAAAAGTTTGTAGTCAGGAATTTAGTCCTGAAATTTATTTCCAGGAGGGATAAATCCCTCACTACAAACAAGGTTTTTCTTTGACTGGGGATGATGTTTAGCTAATTACAGGTTTGGTTGTCTCCTGCCGCGTTTTTTGCTATACCAAAACGCTGACATAAAGCCCCAAATGAAGTGCTGATGTTGCTAATATCAACTGTTCTTTCAACTGCTGGCGCTTGCTTGTTACCCATTCCTGCGGTAACAACTGATGACGTTTTTTTGTTAGTACCATCACTAGCTAGAAGGTCTTCACTAAAATCAACATCTCCGCGATAAACCCGCAGTGCTAGACGATAACCGTCATTGGCTCCATCTGTGGCTATAATCTGACGTGCTTGAATGAAAAACTCCTCAAATGGGCTATCTGGTTTTTTTGTACAATCATTTGCGCCAAAGGGTTTGCAAATAGTGCCATCACTCTTAACGAAATACAAATCTGCATCTGTTGCACTTCCAGGAGCAGGCATTTTCTGAAGAGTAATTAAATTTTCTTCGAGTGTTCTCTGATTAGTTGTGGTTACTAGGTCTAATTCAATTTTGTTGGCTGTAGGTGCTTCAATTGAGCCAATTCTCACACCATCAATGAATGTATTTGCAGCTTGAGTTGCTTTTTCTGTGCGTCGAGATTGGACACGCATAGCTGTTGACATTACCAGCACCGGCGATATACTTGCCAATAAAATCGCAACTACAACTACGCCTAAAAGTGACTCAATAATGGTAAAACCAGAATCACTGGAAGATGAAGTTTTTGGCTGTGGTTTGAGTTTAATCATGACTTATCACCAGTTTTTCAGTTTGATTAGTTGCAAATTGCAGGACGTTGTTGGGGGTCGGGGATAGCATAATTATTGCCATCTTTAGCACACATTAATGTCTCTACCCATTTGTCACTGCGACTAACTTCACGGAAGTATTCATCTGGTAATTGAGTAGATGGTGTGGTGGGCATTTTTTCTGACAATAAGTCAGGTTCTTGAGTCAGCAGTCCCACATCATAACCCCAGTTTCTCGCAGGAGGAATGTAACCTGTTCTTGCACCATTATCAAGAGCAATGCCGTAGTTTGTCCCACTATTAACTGCGGTAAATGGGGCGGTAGCGTAGAGGCTCTTTTTCACCTGACCCAATGAGCCACGAATCTGATTAACTGCAAGTCCTGCCGGTGGGTGCCAGTTTTCCATATACCGGACTAAGTTGAGCAGACCACCGTTCTTTTCCGTAGCATTAGCGGGACTATCTCTGGTGATAATAACGGCGTTGACTGTAGTGGTAGAGGCTGGTTGTAGCCATCTATTGGTGTCGTTTCCACCAGTAATCTGGGTGGTATTGTTGATATTATTAGGTTTAGCAAAGGGTTGTTCAATTTGCAAGAGAGGTTTGAATCCTGTAACCTGACCATTTGTGATTGTTAGGTTTAACAAAGGTACAGTTATGTTGTTAGGTGGAGGCAAGATATTGGGACCAGGATCAGCAAAATCGAAAGCACCGATGTTGCCATTGTTCGCAACACCAAGGACATCAGGGGTACCCGTTGAATCTACTAATATTGCTCCCGTAGTTAAATTTCTATTGAAGGCGATTCGGCGCGGAGCGTTATCATCAAAACATTTTGGACCCTTGTTATTTTCCACTGTAAAAGTTTCCGGGTCATCGAATAGATATCCAGTTTTCAATCTATTGTTATTCGGATTACCATTTTTACCTTCAATTTGCCCATTATAAAAGGTGTTACCGCCACCTCCACCACAGGATGTCTGAATAGTCCAGTTTAATGGGTTTTTACAATGGTCGTCTACATTTACTGTTGCCCCGTTTACGGTTGCTGTGCCATCAGGTTGGATATTGTCTACAGGACAAACTTCTGTTAAGAATGACCCTGGTATTGTCCTGTGAATAATGGGTGTGACAAAGTTGTTTAAGTAGGAACTGAAGTAGGCAGGTTTACTAGACTTGTCTGCGTCATCCCACTCATACCACTGTTTGACAGTGACAAAGTTATTGTATTCAGAGAAACCAGGTGGTAGTGTTTTTCCGGCATTTAGTTGGCTTTGGATTGCTGGAGCTAAAGTCCAATCGTAATCACCTTCATCACGGAATCCTTCCCTAAAGGTATCAGAAACTATGGACACAGCATCGGCTATCACTGACGCAGGTCGCCATGTATCGCTAGCAGTACAGCCCGGTTTGGTGGTGTCACCGTTACGACAGGCAAATGTCTGATTAATTGTGCTGCGAGTGTAGAAATTACTCCAATCATTTGTGAGTGTTTCGCCGAATTCTTCTTGGCCTGGGCTATGTAAATTAAAGTCACCTTTAATATAAGCTGGCAAGTTTGTCGCTAAAATGAAGCCTTTCTCTTCTGGGTCGTAAGTTGGCCCCCAAAGTTGTTGACCATTTTCTAACATAATGCCGTTAGGGCGACGAGTCGGGTCAAGTCTATAATCTACAGGACTACGACTACGATCAAGTAGATTCAGGTTGGTAATGTCATAAGTGCTAGATTTACTAATACCTGCACTGTCATCTGGCAAAGCATCATTACGTGTGGCGTAAATAAGACCGCTCTTGGGTAATGGGAGTACCCCTAAATTGAGGACAGTGGCGCGAATTTCTACGGGTCTTCTGTCCTTAATGGGCATATCATAGGTTTGAGGAGTTCCAGAATCACTATTTTGCTCAACTTCCCTGGGGTCTAAGTAGGAAATTTCTCGAATTGCACCGTGAGGAATGACAGAATTGTTGGGAGTAGCATTATTTAAAATTTGCAGGGCGCAAAGTTGAGCATCAATAGCAGACTGTTCGGCTAAAGTGCGATTTGCTGTTTTTGCTAACGCTCTTTTTAAGAGTCCATCATCTACAGAACGCCCATTGGGATATTTTAAGTCAGCTTGGTAGTTTAGTACCGTTTGATTATTACCGCTAAGAGTTGCGGTCAGTGGCCCATAAACTATACCGTTGTTGGAAAGACCACCAGTAGCATTATTCCAGGTTGATATATTCTTAGCTGTAATACTGTTAGTCGGCACATAATAACTACTGACACATATTGGTGTGGCAGCTAGTCCATAAACTGCCGTAGCTCGCATTCGCAAGCGAGGTTTGTTCGCATCTGTCAGGTCTTCCCATGTATATATTAGGGATCCAAAATCAAATACATTAGGATCAGGAGCTGCATTATCTAGGTAGGCATACATCCAGTAGGGTTTGATACTCTTGTTAGTTGGGCCTGTACCTGGAACTGGCTTGGTGTCAGGCCAAATAGTTTTGTCTGTGCTATTGAAACCAGTGGGAGTAGGAGTGTTTAAATAAATCCCTGCACCAGTGACGACTCGCAAACCGCCTTTTGTAGCAGCGTCTACTTCCCATTGTCCATCTCGTTCTGTAAAGGCGATATTATCATCGAAGGTTTTGACCGCAGAACGACGGGTGCGGGTGTCATCGTTACCAGCCGGCTTGTTCCATTTAATGTCACTAATTTCTTCAGTATCATCAATACCGGGACCAACAAACCGCCCTTTGTCTGGGTCCCACCAAATTTCCGGTAAATTATTACCTACCAGAACTCTGTCACCTAATTCCTGTTCTTTCCCACCTTGTTTTTTCAGTTCATCTGGTTCTGTGGCTTTTGGCTCTAGGGATGCACCATTAGTATTTAGTGCTAGTGTAGTGAAGCCTGTACCAGTTTTACCATCATTACCAGTGGGATAGATCCATTTATCAATAGGACGTAATGTATCACCAGTACCTTGGGTGACTGTACCAGATATAGTTTCAATTCCAGCAACTTCGGCAAAGGGTACGCGACGAGTGCGTTTCCTAAAGTAAAATTCTAATTGTTCCCGACGGAACTTCTCGTCATCGCCAGTAAAAGCGCCTAAATTTAAATCTTGCTTTCTCCGGGTAATACCGTTTGTAACTTCCGTGGGGTCAGAACCTGTGTTCTTACCCATTTGCTCATTAACTAGCGCTTGAATGCGGTCTTCATAAGCGCGGTTGTTATAAGCTGTGCTGTTGGCATCATTAGTAACTGAGTTCAGGAGATTGGTATTAGTAATCGCAGTACCTTTACCCTGGAATAAATGAATTTGTGCAGGGTTATTACTCAAGGCTACATTACCACCCACGGTGATTTTGGAGTTGGCAGCTTTGTACACACACGAGTTTAGAGAACTAACTTGATACAGTGTTATCTGTCCAGAATTAACACTAGAATTCAGGATGTTACTATTGGTAAATACAGACGCATTTAACTTATTATTAAAATTCGCTTCCGTATCAATTATTAAGTCATCGTTGTAAATAACAGCGTAGCTATTTGGATCTTGTATCCGGTCTTGCTGATATTCTACTGTGGCAAAACTTTTGTTACCATTATATTTCTCAAAATTGCCTGCATCAGCACCAGTGGGAGGAATTGTAATGGGAACTGTGGCAGTATAAACAAAGAAGGATTTTGTCAACTCGTTGTTTTGTTTTACCCAACCAGTGTCACCTATTAAAGAAGGAATTGTAGCACCACATTCAGGGTCTAACTTATCCACTACCATAGGTGAGGTTCTGGCCTCTAAGGTATTTCTGGCACGCTCATATTTATTATTACTGTTGACTGGGGGAGTTTTAAAGTAAATTCCATAGAGGGTGTAGCTATCAAATTTGCCGTTGTTATCGCTATCAACGGGAAATCTCCAAGCTGTGTCTAATGTATTGTTGCTATCACCAGGGTCTGTTAGCCTGATGGGAGTTTCGTCGCCAAAGGTATATTCGTTTAACTTGTTGTCTTTTGTCAAAGCATCGTATAGTTCATCATCCGTTGGTGTTGACCGTGGTAAGGTGGTATCTTGAAAGAGCTTATTTAACTTGGCTCTACCTCGATCAATTGCTGGAGTAGCAGCACTTAATACAGATGAATTCACACGGACATTACTAGCATTTTGCGCCCGGTCAAATGACCGGAACAGAATTGCAGTGGTTAATACAACCACAACTACTGATACCATTGCCACTGTGGGCAACACAAAACCAGCATTTGCAGAAGTTGTCCGTTTTTTTGTGAGGAATAAGGTTCGCAGTAGCCAAACGAGTTTCTTTTTGATTGCAGAGATAAAATTCCGGCTAAATTGAGGGAAGTTTTTTTTAATCGTCTTGACTAGACGGCGTTTTCTAGACATGGCTGCTTTCCTGTCAAGTGATTTTTAAGGTTAATTTCTTTTTTCATTAATGGATTGTGCCTGTATAGTGAATTTGCAGGCATATTTGCAATTTTATTGACAATTTGTTACCCTGTTTAACTAACTCCTCTGTGAATGCATGGTCAAGTTTTTGTAAATGCTTGTATCAGTTATACCATTTATATTTTTTTTAGCTTTGAAGGAAAATACTTATTTTTGCCAAATATTTAATTCATGGAATATGGCGTTAATAACTACGTAATTTTCCTGGCAAATGACAAATCTAGATTTAAAAGTCCGTCAATTTGACTAACCAAGATATAGTTAGGCCATTTAACTTATATTACCCACTTGGTAAAAAAACATATCACGTAACAATAAATTAAGTGAAAATAATTAAAAACCTCCCCATGAGCGGGAGGTTTTCAAAGTTCAATCTGGCTGTCTATTCTACCAGTTGGAGATTTTTGTGTTTGAGAAATGCCTTAGTAATGATTGAGATTAATTCCAGCTTCTTTAGCCATTGCTTCTAAACCTTTAGTTTCTAGGCTTTTGATGGCTTTGGTGGAAAGCTTCATTCTTACCCAGCGATTTCCCCCAGCCCACCAAACACGCTTGTTTTGCAGATTTGCGTGCTGGAGGCGTTTGGTACGGCGGTGAGAGTGAGAAACTGCAAAGGCGTTGTTAGCTTTTTTCCCAGTTAATTCGCAGCGACGAGACATAGCAACTATCTCCAAATTTTTATTTTAATACAACCTTTCTATTCTAGTCGGCATTAGGTCTTTCCTGTCTGAGCAAGTCCTAAGTTGACAATTTCATAGACAAAACTATACTTATATTGACAAAAATCAATATATATTTTAGGAAAAAATCAACTACTTGATATATAATACGGTGATATCAAGTATTGAATTGAGACTATTGCCGACGCGAAAACCAAGCAATGATGGTGGTAGTCTTTTTCAGAAACTTAATTGGAACACAATCGCGTCTGGCTAAGGCGTGAAAGTCTACTGAGGGATAACTGCTCCCATGCTCCCGTTGAAGTAGAAAGTAAAGTCTAGTTTTGTCTAGGTTTTATATAGCAGTACTACGCATCTCGTGCCGAAGAAGATTAAGAAGAGAGCATAAATAAACGGAGTAATCTGTAGTTTATGTGAACCAAACCACTCAAAACATGAGTAAACGTTATCTAGGTCATAACACCTTGGGATTCGCTAGTCCCCTGCCATGTTGCTACTTATTAAACAATAGCTAGAAAACCCGGAGATATCAGGCTTTGAGTATCAACAGGGAGAGTTACAAGGGTATGAAGTCCGTGAATATCTTTTGAATAAATGGAATAGAAAATGTGCATACTGTACTGCGGAAAATGTCCCTTTACAAGTTGAGCATATTAAACCAAAAGCCAAAGGAGGAACTAATAGAATTTCTAATTTGTGTCTAGCTTGTGAGAAATGCAATATCAAAAAAGGTACTCAAGATATTGAGAAGTTTTTAGCAAAAAAGCCTGAGTTGTTGAAGCAAATTTTATCCCAAGCCAAGCGTCCACTAAAAGATGCGTCTGCTGTAAATTCAACGAGATGGGCTTTATTTAATAAGTTAAAAGAAACTGGATTACCTATAACAACAGGTTCAGGAGGTTTAACTAAGTTTAATAGAACTCGTTTAGGATTGCCTAAAACTCATTGGATTGATGCTGCTTGTGTAGGAAAAGTTGAAACTCTCAAAATACTGACAACAAAAATTTTAACAGTAAAAAGCACGGGGCATAGTTGCAGAAGATTCTGTAGGATCAATAAATTTGGTTTTCCTTGCACTGAGCCTAAAAAAATATTCACTCATGTTTCTACAGGAGATTTTGTTAAGGCTACTTTGCACAAAGATCGTAAAAACATAACTTCTGGAAAGTATGTAAGTCGTGTTAAAACTCCCACAAAAAACGGATGTGAGATTGTTATCAATGGTTTTAGAGTTGAATTTTCAACAATGAAAGATATTACTAAGGTTCATTGTAGTGACGGGTATAGCTACGTTTGACTACGGAAAACTACAATTTTATGAGATTAAATGCAAAGACTGATATTACCAAAGATAGCAAATTAGGTATTAAACCAACGAAGCTGAAGTCACCTCAAGGCATCAGCTTTTCGTTTAAATATTATCAAGATGGACATACAAAATTTTTGTGTACCGAAAAAGAGGTAATTTATTGGCTGACCCTACTTGATCCGTTAAAAGCTTTATCTAGCTTGACCGAAAAACGAGACGCAAGCCCCTGACTTTAGGCATGGGGAGAAGGCGGTAAGAACTTTTAAGTTCCGTCAAACGATTGCGTGGCTTTAGCCACAGTGTTAAAATAGATTAGCGAGAAAACAAGTAGGAATAACCTTCAGCGCCTTGAAATATCCTAGTACGGAGCAATCCCGGCAACGGACATATCCGACTCGATTCGGAATAGTTAAAGGGCAAATAAGGGCAGGATATGGAGCGTTCATCTTTAAAATATGAAGGACTCAGAAAGTATGCGCGAATGAGAGCAAAAGCTCTTTGAGTGAGTAGAGGGATACTTGAATGTCCCGTTGTCGCCTTTTTCAGGTGGGCAAGAATCCCCTGGCTTTAGACGTGGGGAGGTTCAAGGCTCAAGATTTGTTAATAAATCGTAGTAGTAGCCTCAGATGTCATCCTATAAAATGGGAAGATACCAGCGAAAGCGGATTTGGTTTGCCCAACGAAGAACAATTGGTTGATACTCCTTATCAATTTTCCCTCTCCTCAAATAAACATGGTAGGATTCATGGGTTTTTTATTGACGAGATTTTTTATATTGTTTGGCTAGATCCAGATCATCTACTTTACCCTGCAAAAAACTAAGGAATCATCGCCACCTTAATCACTTTACGCGCCTTCATATCACAGAATACCTGTTCTAAATCCTCTAGCGATCGCTGTTCACTAATCAGTAACTCAAAAGGTATTTTAACACTACGGATATCTGGGGGGACCAGAAGCCCACCCCACAATATTTATGCTGATGCACAAAGTTAGCTGTCTGCTATATAAAACCTAGACAAAACTAGACTTTACTTTCTACTTCAACGGGAGCATGGGAGCAGTTATCCCTCATCTCCTCACTGTCCTTTGATGGGCGCTCCATCGGAAAACAGATAGCGTTTTGTTTCTTGATTTTCAATGATAACACTATCACCACTGGGTATAATCTTCCATAAAGCACGGTTGTAATAATTGGCATCAGCACCAACGACTTTAGGACTTTCAAAGCCGCTTGATGCTAGCCAGCCACCTTCATCTCCTCGCTGTCCTTTGATGGGCGCTCCATCGGAAAACAGATAGCGTTTTGTTTCTTGATTTTCAATGATAACACTATCACCACTGGGTATAATCTTCCATAAAGCACGGTTGTAATAATTGGCATCAGCACCAACAACTTTAGGACTTTCAAAGCCGCTTGATGCTAGCCAGCCACCTTCATCTCCTCGCTGTCCTTGGATGGGCGCTCCATCGGAAAACAGATCGCGTTTTGTCTCTTGATTTTCAATGATAACTGTTTTGTTTACTAGCTCATTGATATTTGCATCTGTGCTTTGTGGTATCACATTTTCCGCAACGCTGTCCACGGCTGATGTCTTTTGGTTAGCAGTGGCTGTTTTCGTGAAATTGCCTTTGCTGTCATAGGCTAAACCCGATACCAAATTTCCTTGAGCATCTAATAGTCTGGCCTCATCTCCTGAATCTTTCCACAGAGATACGCCGCTACCGTAACTAAAGCCGCCTGACTCTGGATGCACCTCATTGGTATAAACCCGCACGCTCTGACCTGGAGCTAATATTGTTCCTTGGGGAAAAGTGAACGCTTTATTTCGTCCTACCCCTGAAACAATTTGCCAACCAGATACATCGGCGGGTGTCTTTTCCTGATTGCTAATTTCAACATATTCGTCAGATTGAGTTCTCTTGACCTCAGCCTTGTAGACAATATTGGTAATCTCTACCTGTGGAGTAGCAACCACATTACCACCTAGAGTTGCTGCTGTTTCTTTGGCTGGATTGATAGGTAATTCTTCTTGCATAAATCCTTTTACTTATAATTGAAAGGAGAGTTAGCTCACCCCGTAGTTTTAGGGTGCTTTATCGCAGTATTTTGCAATTACAACCATACAGATAAACACGCCTAATTTCAGCACTTATACATATAAATTTAATATTTATAGGCGTTTTATGTGATTAAAAATCCAATTAGTTGCTCCCTGGTGTCATCGACGCTATACCTACGCCTAGTTATGGTATCCAGGTGATTTTTTGGGAAATTGGTGAGGTTACGAATGTTTTTCAGATTGCGGTACGTTAAAAGTCAATTTTGGCTCAACTGAAACCTAAAATTTAATCTCCGCGCCTGGTGCGCTTGGTGCGTGAGGAATCATCGCCACCTTAATCACTTTACGCGCCTTCATATCACAAAAAACCTGTTCTAAATCCTGAAGCGATCGCACTTCACTAATCAATAACTCAAAAGGTATTTTACCACTAGCTATCAGCGCCAAGGCTGCCCTGACATATTTCGGTGTATTGTGAAACACACCTTTCAAAGTCAGTTCACTATAATGTAACTGCTCCGTATTCACAGTAATCGTCGTATCACGTGGACAACCACCGAATAAATTCACAGTAGCACCAGGACGAGCGCAAGCGATCGCAGTTTCCCAAACACTAGGTACACCAGTCGCCTCAATCACCACATCAGCACCCCAACCCTGAGTTAATTCTTTCACCACACCGGGAATATCTGGGATTTGATGATAATTAAAAATCTTCGCAGCACCAAGTTTTTCTCCAATTTCCAGCCTGTGGTCATTACCTCCCCACAGCATAACTTCAGTTGTATCAGCTAAAACAGCCACAAACATCAACCCAATCGCCCCATCACCCAAGATAACTACCCTGTCTTGGGGTTTAATGTTAGAACGAGCGATACCATGTAAAACACAAGCTAAAGGTTCCGTCATTGATGCTAACTGAAACGGCAAATCATCGGGAACCCTTAACATATTATGCTGCACTATTGCCGACGGAATTTTCAGATATTCCGCAAAAGTACCATTATTCCAGGTAATATGGGGACACAAAGAATATTCTTGGCGTTGACAAAAGAAGCATTTCATGCACGGGGCAGAATTATTCGCCACAATGCGATCGCCTATTTGCCAATCTGTCACCCCAGCACCCACAGCCACAATATGCCCAGCCGCCTCATGACCAAACAGCGTCGGTAGTTTCAGCATCTTCGCATGACCACCACGCCGCCACACCTTCAAATCTGTGCCGCAAGTTGTCGCCGCACCCACTTGAATCACGACCTCACCAACACCCGGAGTAGGTTCAGCAACCTGCTCTAAGCGTAAATCTTCTTTACCGTAAAGTAACGCTGCTAACACAGCTTTTAACCTAATTCATGAGCTTCACCCGATTTTATCAGATTGCCGAAATAGGGAAGAAAAATTCTCTCTCATCTCCCCAATCTCTTGTACAGCAAGACGTAAATAGCACAACCCTACGGGTTCACCATCTTGAATCAAGTTTTTGATTTTTGACTTTTGACTTTTGACTTCCGCCTTCAAGGCGGTACTACTCCCTTAATGTTGTCTGAGGAAGCACCGCCGTATTCTGAGTTTCCCCACGAGGATTAGGCATACGAATCACAGTCAACAGAGGTACTTCTTGCCTACAAGACTGACAAAACCAATACAATTCACTATGACGCGCATGACGCAGGAGGAAACCACCGCAGCATGGACAGGTATTAACTTTCATATTCATACCAATATGCCCCTAAAACAAAGTTGTTGTGGAAAATCTTGAAAAAAACTTGTTAATTAAAGTCTGACTCTAGCCGCATCTAAAATAACTATTTAAATGAATGCGGCTCTTGATAATTTGTTGGTAAACTGCTTCATAGTCATTAACCATGTGGTTAACACTAAATTTGTTTTCTATATGTTTTCGACAGGCTTGACGATTGAGTGCTAACGCCGCCGGAATCATTGTCGCCATTTCTGCATAGTTTTGGCAGATAAAACCTGTTTCACCGTGAACAATCACCTCCTGTACAGAACCTAAATTCATGGCGATCACTGGTGTTCCAGTCGCCATTGATTCAATCATCACCAAGCCAAAAGGTTCTTGCCAATTAATCGGAAACAGAGTTATGGTAGCATTTCCCAGAAGTTCAGCTTTTTCGGCGTGGTTGATTTCGCCCAAATATTCAATTTGCTGACCATCAATATGGGGGACAATCTCTTGTTCAAAAAACTGAGCATCATCAACATCAACTTTTCCGGCCATTTTCAAGCGCCAACCAGTCTGCTTTGCAATGGCGATCGCTTGATGTGGCCCCTTCTCTGGAGAAAAGCGACCTAAAAATGCTAAATATTGCGGTTCTTGCGGTTCGGCTATAAATGGATAATCACTCGTTTCTATGCCGTTATAAACCGTAGCCACATAGTTTAATTTGATTTGACGTTGCGCCTCGCTAATGCTGACATAAGGTTGCTGGTGGTGGTAGCGAAATACTTTTTGGTTATCCGGGGTAAAATTGTTATGCAGAGTATGGACTGTAGGAGTTGAGACCAAACTTGCTAAAGGTAATGCCCTCATCCCTACATGAGAATGAATAATATCGAATTCCGCCGCTTGTTGGTAAACTTGGCTAAGTTCTATAATTTCATACCCCGCATAATCTCCGACATTTTTGTCTAAGCGCAATGCAAGGGGAGAAACTGCTTTTAAATCAGCCAAGGTTTGAGAGTCACCAGAAGCAAATAAAGTAACTTCATGACCACGACGAACTAATTCATCGGTCAAGTGACTCACTACCAGTTCAATTCCTCCATAACTGGGAGGTGGAACTCGTTCCCATAAAGGGGCGACTTGAGCGATCTTCATAAAGTTGTTTCGGTTCAGCCGGGAAAATATTCCTCAAAGCAAGTCATATTCTCATATTTCAAAACAGAGGATTTATACTTACTTTGTTGCGATTTAAATTAACCTGATTTACTCTTTAGAGGGCAATTTTGGTTAACCGTACCTTCAACCACCACCAATACATTTTAAAACATTAATAATAGCTACTCAGCAGCTACACTTTTAAAATATAGCTTAGGTTCTAGCAGTTTCATCTACCTTGGGGATCATGCTATTCTGAGGATTTTTTGTAGCTAAACTGACAAAAAAATAGATTTTGTAGCTGAGAATACTAAAAATATGAAATAGTAGTAATTTTTCTTAACGCTAAGTTAACCAAAATGGGTATATTAAGTGAATGCTCATGAATGCTCAACACATAACTAATTAAAAATTAATATTTATTTTCAATACTGACAACTAACAAATGAAAATTGCCACTTGGAATGTTAACTCAATTCGGACTCGCCTAGAACAGGTGATATTTTGGTTAAGCGAAAATCCCATTGATGTTCTCTGCTTGCAAGAAACAAAAGTTGTAGATGCGGACTTTCCGCGATCGCCCTTTGAAGAATTGGGCTATCATGTTTATTTTTCTGGACAAAAAGCTTATAACGGCGTAGCCTTAATTAGTCGCCAACCACTAACCGATGTCAGCCCTGGTTTCACCCCCATTTTACCCAATATCGATCCACTCTGGGATGAGCAAAAGCGCGTGATTACAGGCGTAATTGACGGCATTCGCATTGTAAATTTATATGTCCCTAACGGTTCCGCAGTGGGAAGCGAGAAATATGAATTCAAGCTGCGCTGGCTAACAGTTCTACGGGAGTATTTGCAAACCCTTTTACTTTCACAACCTGGAATTTGTATGTGTGGTGACTTCAACATCGCTCTAGCAGCCGAAGACATTCACGAAAACGCAAATCCAGACAATCATATAATGTCATCGGAACCAGAACGCCAAGGCTTACGAGATGTTCTAGAACTGGGATTTGCTGATGCCTTTCGCAAATTTACCACAGAAGGCGGACACTACAGTTGGTGGGACTATCGCGCCGCCGGCTTTAGACGCAATCGGGGTTGGAGAATTGACCATCATTATCTCACCCCCACGCTGTACGAAAGCGCTAAAAGCTGCATAATTGACATTACCCCCAGAAAATTGCCCCAACCCAGCGACCATACCCCAGTAATCGTCGAATTTTAGATTAGTCTGTAGATGGAATTCATCACCGAAAATCCTTATGTTTCTGGTAACTGGAGCAACGGGAGCAATTGGTCGCCGAGTCGTGCGACTTCTACGCCTACAAGAAAAGTCCGTGAGGGGATTTGTTCGCCTCACTTCACGTTATAACGAGTTAGAACACCGAGGAGCAGAAATCTTCATCGGTGATTTGCGACGAGACAAAGATATTGCAAAAGCTTGTCGCGGTGTCGATTATATTATTAGCGCCCACAGTTCTGATGGTGACTCCTTATCTCTGGATTATCGCGCCAATATTGAACTGATCGATCAGGCTAGAGCTAATGGAATCAAGCATTTTGTGTTTATTTCTGTACTGGGAGCCGAACGGGGCTATGAAGATGCTCCCGTATTCAAAGCCAAACGAGCAGTAGAACAATATCTAGAAGCTAGTGGCTTGAATTACACAATTTTACGCCCATCTGGATTAGCATCAAACTTACTGCCATTAGCAGAACGGTTTCGCGAAACAGGTTTGTATTTGCTGATTGGTGATCCTAAAAATCGGACTTCGGTTGTCAGTACAGATGATTTAGCCAGGATAATAGTGGATTCAGTCACCGTTGAAGGCGCACGCAACCAAATATTACCAGTCGGAGGACCGGAGATTTTATTGCGTGAGGATATTCCCCAAATTTTCAGTCGCATCTTCAACAAAGAACCAGTAGTTATTAATTCCCCTTTGTTTGTTGTGGATGGGTTACGCAGTGCATTTGGTTTATTTAACCCCCAAGCACAAACAGCTTTGGGAACCTATCGCACATTACTGTCCAATGAATTTTTCTGTAGAAAAGAGGAAATAGCCAATCTAGAAAAGATTTTCAATTTTCACTTGGAAACTTTAGAAAATTTTCTGCGGCGCTATCTTGCGGTTTGAATTCTGGGGAGTAGGGAGTAGGGAGTAGGGGGATTGAATAGGCAGGGGAGCAGGGAGCAGGGAGCAGGGGTGAGTTGGAAATTACTTTACACGGACGACTGCTTACAGCAGTTTTTATGTATTTAGACCACACTCTTAATTCCTCTGGTGCGCCTTTGCGCCTCTGCGTGTTAGCGTAGCGGGGCGTAGCCCGACATAAAAATGTGGTTCATTTAGCTGAAAATCGCCCCCTCAACCTATTCTCTTCTCCCCAATCCCCAGTCCCCCAATCCCCATTCCCCACTCCCCATTCCCCAGTCCCCAATAATCTAAAATTTTATGAAATATTCCTTACTTGCAAATGCTGCTCAAGCGCGACAAACGAAAGAACAATTTGCCAAACCAGAAGACCAATTGTCTTATGAAGTGGGTAAGGCTGTACAGGAATTACCACCGCTATATACCAGAGTTTTAGCAGGAACACTGAGCTTAGTGGTATTTGGGGCGATCGCCTGGGCAAATTTCTCTCAAATCGATGAAGTAGCGATCGCACCTGGGGAATTAATCGCCTCAACAAAGGTACGACCAGTGACATCCTTGAATGGTGGCTCTATTTTAAAAGTGAATGTAGAAGAAGGCGATCATGTCACTAAAGATCAAGTTTTAATTCAACGGGACACAAATTTAAAACAAACAGACGTTACCCGTCTCGCCCAATCTGCGAAATTAATCAGCGAAGACTTAGGACGTTTACAAGCAGAACGCATTGGAACCACAACGACTGGGACAAAACTACAAAATGAACTTTTAGAATCGCGCCTCGCAGATTACCAAGCCCGTCAAGCTGTCACCGAAGCCGAAGCAAATCGCCAACTAGCAATTATTGCACAGGTAAAACAACGCCAGAAACGGTTGCAAGAAAACCTCGTAAATGCTCAAAGCAGCTTTGAAAATGCCCAAGCTAATGTAGTCAACGCCGAAAAAGTCGTTGTCGGAGTCGAAAAAAATGTGGCGATCGCCCAACAAAGAGAAGAAAATCTACGTACCCTAATTGCTCCTGGTGCATTACCTAGAATAGATTACCTAGAAGCCCAAGAAAGATTAAATCGCGCCAACACAGAAATGACCAGAGCCAAAGATGAAGTCATAAACGCCCAGAATAGAGTCACAGAGACTCAAGACAGAATAGCATCCTTAAAAAGAGAAATTGCCGCCCAAGACCAAGAAATTCGCCAAGCAGAACAAGCCTATCAAGGAGTTCTCCAGCAAGCCCAGCGTTTAGCATCTGAGCGCCAAAGCGAAATATTAACCCAGATTAAACAGCGCCAAGAAGAACTTACCAATATTAACGGTCAACTCGAACAAGCCAGAAAACAGCAAGCCGGGGAAACCATTAAAGCCCCAGTCGCCGGGACAATTTACAAAATTCAAGCCACCCAAGGCCCTGTACAAGCCGGTGAAGAATTACTCTCAATTTTACCTGCGGGAGAAGAAATCCTATTAGAAGTGAAAGTCCTCAACCGCGACATTGGCTTTATTCGTCCAGGAATGAAAGCAAAGGTGAAAATGGCAACCTTTCCCTTTCAAGAATTTGGCACAATTGACGGTAAAGTTGTACAAATTAGTCCTAATGCCGTAGTCGATAAAGAATTGGGTTTAGTGTTTCCCACCAGAATACAGCTAAGTCAACACTCAGTGAATGTCCGGGGAGAAGAAGTAGAATTTACTCCCGGAATGTCAGCCAACGGTGAAATTGTCACCCGTCAAAAGTCAGTTTTAACTTTCATCATTGAGCCTGTAACTCGTAGATTTAGTGAAGCTTTTTCAGTCAGGTAGTTGAAGAAGCAGGGGTGCAGGGTGCAGGGTGCAGGGGGGATTTGGAGTTCCCCTGTCAAATTAGAAACCAGGGAAAAATCTTCTAAATTCTTCTATCTGCTGCTGTAATTGATTGAGAATTTTTTCGATATCTGTGATATCTGGGTTATTGTCGTCAACATTATCAGCATTGAAGATGTTATTCATGATGCTGCCCACAGTGTTGAGGGTGCTATGGTAATATCGGAATTGCTTCAGGTCTCCTAGATTCATTGATGAGCCTGTGCTGACAAATGAAGAGATTGAAGGTTGATGAGAAGTTATAATTTTTAATTCCCAGTTAATGGTAGTATCTGATGTACTATTGCCTACCATCTGTGCGATCGCCTGAGAAATTACCGGGCTGATCTGGAAGGAATTAGACGTTGCTATGGGTGTACTATTTCCCGCAGTTTCTATGATAATTTTCCGGATTTCGGCATCAGTTAAATTGGGATTAGCACCCAGCATTAAAGCAACTACACCAGCAACGTGGGGAGTAGCCATAGATGTGCCACTATATGTAGCGTACTGATTACCAGGAACTGATGAATAAATCCCAACCCCTGGAGCGGTGACATAGGGAAATGAATTCAGCCCTGCTCTGTTCGAGAAGTTAGCCATATTATTATTCTGATCAACTGCTCCCACTGCTAATCCCCAGTTACTGGCATAGCTAGCAGGATAGTTTGTAAATAAGTTACCATCATTACCTGCTGCCATCACCACCACAGTCCCTTGACTACTAGCGTATTTAATTGCAGCTTCCAGGGTGCTGTTCGGAAAATTTCCACCCAGACTGAGATTAATCACATTAGCGCCATTCTTCACAGCATAGTAAATACCATCGGCGACAGAATTACTGCTGCCTGCTCCCTTGTCATTCAGCACTTTAACTGGCATAATCTTGGCATCATAGGCAATACCCGTCACCCCAAAGCCATTATTCCCCCCAGCAATGGTTCCCGCTACGTGACTACCGTGACCATTAACGTCCATAACATTGTTACTATTGTCAGCAAAACTCCAACCTTGGGCATCATCAATATAGCCATTACCATCATCATCTATGCCATTACCAGGAATTTCTCCGGGATTAGTCCAAATATTATTCTTCAAATCTGCGTGGTTGTAGTCAACCCCAGTATCTAACACAGCAATCACCGCACCTTTCCCGGTGTATCCCTGCGCCCAAGCTGCTGGGGCTTTCACTAAATCTGCTCCCCAATTATTACCACCAAGATTAGGAACATCAGCAAAAGTATTTTCACCAGCAGCTCTAGCCACTGCGGCGGCGCTGTTAATTAAGCCATAGCCAGAAGTAAAATTATAGTTAGCAGTTCGGGCGGAAGTTGCAGCAATATCACTGGTTGGATAAAAGCTACTGCGACCACTGAAACTGAATCTCTGATCATTCTGGGTTGAAAATGTATCTACTGAGGAGATAGGGGTGAAGTTTAGCCCGTTATGAGGAAACAAATTGTGACTAATATCGTCAATGGGCATATATATTTTCTCCTCAAATAAAGTATTTTTTGGCAACACTAATTGTTAAAACCTGTCTCTAAGGTTTTAAAGTAAAAGGTGAGTTTACCCCTTTGCCAAAAATTACTATGAAATGAAATAGAAAAATGACACTTTTTTGACTAAAGAACATAGTTGAAAGTGTAATCTTTCTGAAAATTATTATTTTTCATGTATTTGAACCATATCTGTCTTAGGGGCGCAAGACCTTGCGATCCTACCACTTGGTATATTTACCTGAAAATAACTGTAAGCAACTTCCCAAAAATAAGTTATCCAAATACGTAATTTTCTTGTAGGGTGTGTTGTCGCAAAGCGCAACGCACCGTCAATACTTCAGCAGCGCTCAGTGTAAATAATTCAAGGTGCGTTAGCCTACGGCATAACACACCCTACGAATTTGGTGGTGCTGAAAAACGAAGACACGAAAAAGAATAAATTTGATGACTAAATATTTGCTTGCTGTCTTTGATATAATGACCAGTACAAACCTTTTTGTTGTAACAAATCTAAGTGTGTTCCGCGTTCAGCAATCACGCCTTTTTCTAAGACTAGAATTAAGTCAGCACGTTTGAGGGGAGCGAAACGGTGAGCAATGAGGAATACAGTTCGGTGAGCCGAAACTTTTTGTAAGTTTTGCAAAACTTGCTGTTCAGTTTCACTATCTAAGGCGCTGGTAGCTTCATCTAAGACTAAAATTGGCGCTTGGGAAAGAAATAATCTGGCTAAGGCTATGCGTTGTCTTTGTCCACCAGATAAAGCTGTTCCTCTTTCTCCCACGTTGGTTTCGTAACCGTAGGGTAATTCACTAATAAAGTCATGTGCTACAGCTAACCTAGCGGCTTCTACTACTTGTTCTGCACTAATATCGGGATTACCGAGGGTGATATTTTCTAAGACAGTACCGTTAAATAAAAAGTCTTCTTGGAGAACTACGCTAATTTGTTGGCGCAATGAGGCTAAATCGGCACTTTTAATATCAAATCCATCAATTAAAATCCGTCCTGATTCAATTTGATAGAGGCGTTGTAATAGCTTGGAAAGGGTACTTTTCCCAGAACCACTGCGGCCAACGATTCCCACAAATTGCCCTGGTTCTACGTTGAAGGAGATGCCTTTGAGGACTGGTTCAATGTGTGGTTGGTAGCGGAAAAAGATTTGCTCGAAGGTGACTTGACCTCTCAGGGGTGGTAAAACTAACCCTGTACCAATTTCTGCTTCTGGGGCGATGTTGAGAATATCACCAATTCGGTCTACTGAAAGTAGAACTTGTTGCAGATTTTGCCATAGTTGCACTAGACGCAATAGTGGTCCGGTAACTCTTCCCGATAGCATTTGAAAGGCGACAAGTTGCCCAATGGTTAAGTTTTGCTCGATGACTAATTTCGCACCAAACCAGAGGATAAGTAAGGAGGAAAAGTTGGTGAGAAAGTTACCAATATTACTGCTAATATTAGAAGTGGTGGATGCTTTAAATCCTGTACGCACAAAACGGGCAAATAATCCTTCCCAGCGATCGCGTGCTACTGGTTCGGCTGCATGGGCTTTAACTGAGTGTATCCCTGAAACTGTCTCTACCAGAAATGATTGACTGTCAGCACTGCGATTAAAGGTTTCGTTGAGCCATTTACGCAGAATTGGTGTAGCAATAATTGTCAAAGCTGCAAATAACGGTAATACAGCCAAAGCTACAAAGGTGAGTTGGACGTTGTAGTAAAACATCAATACCAGGTACACTACAGCAAAGATACTGTCTAAAATTACAGTTAATGCTGTACCTGTGAGAAACTGGCGGATTTGTTCTAGTTCTTGAACTCTGGCTATGGTGTCTCCTACGCGCCGGGATTCAAAGTAAGCTAAAGGCAAACGCATGAGATGGCGAAATAGTTGCGCCGATAAGCTTAAATCTAAACGCCGGGCGGTATGAGTGAAGATAAATAGCCGCAGAATACCTAGTATAGATTCAAATGAGGCAATCATTAAGAGGGCGATCGCCATCACATCCAAAGTGGGCAAACTCTGCTGCACCATCACTTTATCAATTACAACTTGGGTAATCAGTGGTGTCCCCAAACCCAGAAGCTGCAAAGTAAAAGATGCGAGTAATACTTCTCCTAACAGTTTCCGATACTTCCAAACTGCTGGAGTGAACCAACCCAGGTTAAATTGTTCTTGATTAGATACCAGTTCAACTTGCCATAGTCTACCATCCCAGGCAGACTCAACTTCTGACTGCGGTAAACTCTCACAAGCATAATCATCTTTGAGGGGATTAGCAATAATTAAGTTAGATCCTTTCATCCCATAGGCTACTACCCAGGAAGCCGGTGGAGATGAATCGGGTTGCCATTGTAGTATTGCTGGAAACGATAACTGCCGCAAGTCAGCCCAACTAACTTGCACCCTTCGCAACACCAACCCTAACTTTTCCCCCGCTTCCACCAGATTTTTCGGGCTTTGTCCCCTGAGTTGGCGTTGCACCCATTCTAATTTGACTGGATGTTCTAATTGTTGCGCCACCATTGTTAAGCAAGCAGCAGCAGTATTCCAACTATAAACGAAGGGATACCCCGATGTCACCGGAGTCGGGAATGGGATAAGTTGCTGAATGTCCCGGCTCTTCTGAATCTCCTCTGTCTCCTTATCACCCTTTGCAGCTAGCCAAAACTCTGCAATTTCGGGAGTGGAAAATTCTGACCACAGCGCTGTATTCCAACACACTACTACTACTTCTTTGCTAGCAGCTACGGCTTTACAATCCACAGTCAACTGATATAAGTCGCCAAACCAATCCCCGGCTTGTAGGGCTGCTAAAGGCTTTCCTTCTCCTTCTTCCCGCAAGCGGACTTTACCAGTAAAAATAAAAAACTGATAACCACCTGCTGCGGTTGACCAAATTTTTTCTCCCAGAGCATACTGACGAATTTCTGCCTGATTTTGCAGTTGGGATTGTTGCTCGTTTGTCAGCGAAGATAGGGGCGGTTGATTCCAAGGTATAGAAGCTAAGGCGTTGATTTGTAAAGATTGATTATTCAGAAGTTTTAGCTCATTTGTAGTTTGACTGTCAGCTTTTGAATTTTCTCCACTAGCCATTTCTCAAATAATTCATTTTGTAGTGCTTGTTTGAGTTGCATATCTTCTAAAGACGCGGGCAGAAATTGTTCTACTCGAAATAAGCCATAACGTCCTTCGATTTCTATAGGACCGACAACTTTTCCAGGATTAGCTATATCAATAACTGCTCTCAATTGATCTGGCATTGTGCCTCGGCTGACTGGCCCCATCATGCCGTTAACCATTCGATCCTCTGACAAGGAATATTCTTTTGCTAGTTGCTCAAAACTACCTCCTTCTTCAATTTGGGTTTGTAGTTCTTCAGCTATTTCTTGATTGTCAACAATAATCCGGGAAACTATCACCCGATCTAGAAAAATTTTGCGTTCAATAAAGTATTCTGAGATTTTTGGTTCGGCAATTAAAACTTTTAGTTTTTCTAATTTAAAGCTAAAGGCGATTGATTCGTAAAAGGTAGCGTAATCTGTGGCATTTTGCTGTAACCATTCTTGAAAAGTTTGGGGGTCGTTGAGTTGATTTTTGAGGCGGAAATCAATGATGGTTTGTTCTGTTAAAGCGGGGCTGATTTGTATGTCATCTCTGTTTTGTATTTCTTGTTCAATAACATACTGGCGGAGAATGTCGCCAATGAAATGCGCTAGTTTTCCAGAGGCTTGCAGATATTTTACTGCCTGATTTATAAAAATTGGCTGGTCATTTACTGTCAAAAATGATGAAGATTCCATGAATTAATCTGATAAGGAACAGCGAAAGTTTGATATATTACAAAATATATATTGGCAATTTTTCCAGCCAATCTGGTTCACAGCGAAATCATTAACTGCAATAAACACAGTGAACAGTGAACAGTGAACAACGTCTCTTGAGGTGATAACTGATTTTGCGCGGATTAAATTATTTATGATAGCGACAGATACTAAAATCCGAACGCTGATTAAAGGATTACGCGGATTAGATTAACGTGAGTTCGACAGATGGTAAAATCCGTGAAATCCCTTAATCCGTCTAATCCGCGTTCATACTTGTGTTTTTTTTCAAGAATTAGGCAGAGAATGCAGAAGTCGTAATTGTCCAGATTAAGGCGAGTAAGATGGCGGCGATCGCACCAATTAATGTGTTGAAAATATTTACTACTTCATTGGTAAGCCAGTCATATTTAGATTGCAATGTTGCACCAATTACACTTTCTAAATTAGTGGCGATAAATGCAGCCAATATGCACCAAGCTACTCCTAATAAATCTATCAAACCCACTGCCCAACCTACGCAGGCGATCGCAATCGAAGCCACCACACCTGCTATTGTTCCCTCTAAACTCACTGCTCCCTCTGTACCACGAGCTACAGGTTGCAGTGTCGTAATCAAAAAGGTACGTTTACCATAGGCTTTACCGACTTCGCTAGCAGTGGTATCAGAAAGCTTAGTACTAAAACTCGCCACATAGCCTAACAACAGTAACAACTGAGGATTAGGGATTAGAGACTGGGTACTGGGTATGAGTAATCCTGAATTGAGAATCCCTACTCCCAAAGCACACAAAGCCCCAGTCAGCGCCGAACCCCAAACATTTTCCGGGCCTCTAGCTCCAGAACGCTTTTCAGCTATTCCTGCTGCTTCTTTCTGTGCCATACCAATACGTGTTACACCAGAACCAACTAAAAAATAGAACCCTACCACGAGATATCCTTTCCAACCGAGAGTTACCCAAATGAGTACTCCTAGAAACCAAGCGTGAAATATTCCTGCTGGAGTCAGTAGCTGTTTGGGCGAAATCCATACTAAACCCAATAAAATGGTGTTCAATCCTATTGCTACCAACCAGGGATTTGCAGAGTCAATAAAAGATAACATCGGTAATAAATCATCAGTAGTTTTGCCAGAATATCAACAGAATAACCAATTTTAGAATTGAGATGTTGAATTCCTGCCACTACCTAATTCAAAAAATGCCCCGGTTCTATTCCTCTTACACGTCCAAAAGAGAAGAAACAGGGAAAACAACAAAAAACCTTTCCCTACTTTTACAGGTGCGATTCATCGGCTCTCTACCCCACTCCACGCAAACATCGTTATCAGGATATAAGTTTAAATTATCTAAAACTGTGTGCAAATTGACCGCACCAATTTTGGATGAACGGATTTTTTCGTTTTCAATCTCAAATACTCGCTGCGTTGCCTAAAATTATTTAAAACCGGAGTTTAACAATACCCATGAGCCAAACTTTATTTCATCTGGCTTTTCCCGTGACTGACATAGCCCAAACTAAAGCATATTATGTCGATGCCCTCGGCTGCATCCCTGGGCGTGAAAATCCTCAAGCGCTAATTCTGAACCTCTACGGACATCAATTAGTAGCCCACGTCACCAAAGAAACCCTATTACCGCAAAAAACTATATATCCCAGGCACTTTGGACTAATTTTTCTCCAGGAACATGACTGGGAGGACTTACTAGAAAAAGCACAACAGCAAAATCTAATTTTTCGGGAATCACCTAAAACTCGCTTTGTTGGTTCTCCCTTAGAACATCGCACTTTCTTTTTAGAAGATCCCTTTTACAACTTGATGGAATTTAAATATTACCGCCACCCAGAGGCGATTTTTGGCAGTTATCAGCATACCCAAATTGGTGACAGGGGTTAACTGGCTCGGCTAAAGCAGATGCGACTGCTGCCAAACTTCTGGAATCTGTTAACATCCAAGAGTGTAGTACAACTGGTACTACTACTTCTTTTCCCAGTGGCATTTGTGAACTATTTGCCGGAACTATCATCAAATCATAGGGTGTCCATATTGACGTAAAATTTAGCTGCCCTAACATCACAGCATCAGCATTTAAATCCTGGATAAATTGACTATTGCGGCGCATTTGCAAGCAGCCGTGACGTTGGGAAGCATAAGCCGTCACAGTTCCATGATGAGGTGAGGAAATAGTGATAAACCTCTGCACACGGTTAATTCCTCCTAGCCGTTGAACATAATAACGGCTGACAATTCCTCCCATGCTAAAGCCTACTAAATCGATTGGTTCTTCTGGCGCAAAGGTTTTGACGACATAATCAGCTATCTGCTGTGCCAAAATATCCAGCCCAACAGCACCATTATTAGGAACGAGATCCAAAGTATGCACAGACCAACCCAATTGTCTGAGATAACTGGCCATTTGATTAAAAACGGCTCCCGTGTCATCAATACCGTGTATTAATAATACGGAGTTGCGCTGTTGGTTTTTGGTGTTCATTTCCCAATGTTGCCTGCATTAACAAGTCTGTAGGAAATTTAACTGAGTATGGTTATGCCCTGCCAATCGGCTATGACACTTTTCCCACTGGTTGAACAATTCCATATCTTCGAGATGTCTTGGTTGAGTCACTGGCGTGGGGGGCTGGAATCGCACAACAATTCTATTGTCTAATTTTTTAAGGAAATCTGTGTAAGCTAAACCAAAAAATGTTAATTTTGATTAAGCATTATTTCATAATCTTGCTCTTAGCTACCATAAAATTTGATAATTAATTCTTGATATCTACGAGTTGCGAGTGCTTGCACTAAAGAGTTAAGACTATTTGCTCTGTAGTTTTACTACAATGTTAATTAAGTAGATAATTATAAGGTTTGTCACCCTAATCGCATAGTTGGTGCAAAAAAATGTAATATATTACGGTTTTTTTGACACCACGTTCAAAGATATATATACACGACGGGAGAAATTTTCATGTTCGGTTTTATCAAAAAGTTAATCACGGGTATTCTCGGCTTCATCACTGGGTTGTTACCTGGCAAAAAAGGCAATGGCTACTACTTGGAGTTAGATGAACCTGCATCTGAGAAAGCACCTGCAACTACAGTTAATGGTACAAAAGCTGCGGCTTCAGTAGCAGTAGCTTCGCCAGCAGACGCGCCTGCGGCTAAGAGCAATGCACCCACTGCAAAAAAAGCGGACAAGGTAGAGCCATCAAAAAATGGCAAAGCTCCTCAAGCTGAACCCGCTACAGTTCCAGCCGCAACATCTAATGGTACAAAAACAGTACCTGCTGAAACTACATTTGCACCCAAATATCTTGCTCCTTCAGGTTCTAGCTCTAGTCGTCGTCGTCCAGGTGCGAACATGAGTTCTTACCTAGATATGGCTAGTAAAATGAAAACTTCTAACTAAGTTAGGTTTGATTCACAAATACCAAGCCACTATATAAATGAAACGCTGGGTCCCAATTAGTCTTTTCCCTACGCAATAGGTGAATGTGAGACTCAATGTTGCCCAGCATTTCTGTTTGGTCTAATACGGTCTGTGCGAAGGATGTGAAATTTGACCAAGTTTTAACTTCTGGTATTTGTGATGAGATCCATTGCAGTAAACTGTTCCAATTAATTCTGGTTGTATTTTGGCTGGCTTGAGAAGTCATTTCTACGCCTTTCTGGAATTCATAACCATGATCATAAAATCGGAGAATGCAATTTCTACTAGGTAGGTGTAAATCACAAAACTCGGCATAGTCTTGGGTTTCGGTTTTGCGTTCTAATCTCCCACGCTTGTCAAGGTCTATAACTTGCTCAAACATGGGTAAACGTCCTACCACTTTGGCTGTGACTTCTGACCAGTCAAATGTGAGGGAACCAAGTTGATTTTCTTGGTTGCGGCAAACAATAGTAGGTTTTGGTTGTGATTCTGAAAAATATTTAAGCTGAAAAACTTGAATTTGCTCTACTGCGGCTATTGTTGTCCAGAAGCAAGGAATACTGGCTTGTTGTAGCTGTTGACCATAAAATTTGAGTTCTCCTATTTGTCCAGTACGATAGAATCTCCAGCCGCGACTCGGTAGCAATAGCCTGGCTGTGTAGGGGTCTAGTTGCATAATCTGAGCAAATTTTGGCGCTGCTATAGTTTTTAGTTCAGTTGCTAAAGGTTCTAATACTAATACTCCCAGTTCAGCATTACTGGGTTCAGATGTGGCTTTGGATATGGCGCGTTGTCTTTCTTCTTGCTCAATTTCTTGGAGTCGCTGCAAACCTTGGCGAGCTTGAGCGAGTATTTTGGTGTTGGTTGTACTCCGTAGCAGGTGTCGATAAATTTTATCTGCTTGCTGGTGCTTTCCAGATACTTGATGCAGTAGTCCTAGATAAAATTGCACCCAAGGATTTTCTGGTGTTTCTTTTAATAACTGTTTGAGTAGTTTGGTTGCTGTGTGATAATCTTTACGCTCAAAGGCGGTGGCAAGTTGCTCAATCATTGTATAATTCCTGATTCGTAATTCGTAATACTCGCCAAGGGCGAGAAGCAAGCTACGTAATTCGTAATTCGTAATTAAGAGTGTAGAAGTTTCCAATGATTGCAACTACGAATTATTTTAAATGGGACATCCTAAATTATTTATACTTCATAATTTGCGGAAATTAAGGTTAATGCTACTACTGGTGCTGTAACTGCGCGCAAGATACGGCGACCAAGGGATACTGGTTGAAATCCAGATGCGATCGCATTTTCAATTTCTGGTTCTGTCCATCCCCCTTCTGGACCAGTAGCAATAATGATTTCAGGTATATCAGTTTTAACTAGGCTGTTTAAGTGCGGATAATCGCCACGCCCTTCACAAATATAACGGTGAGTTGCTTGACTAGCATTAATCGCAGTCATAAAACTTACAGGTTCTAAAATTGTGGGTACAAAAGCACGTTCTGATTGTTCTGCTGCTTCTGTAGCTATGCGTCGCCAACGTTCGAGTTTTTGCGGACTGGGATTTAGTAAGGTGCGATCGCTCAATAACGGAGCAATACAAGTTACACCTAATTCCGTAGAATACCGGATGATGTCATCAAATCCATTGCCTTTGGGTAAGGCTACCATGAGCGTAATGGCTACAGATAATTCAGTTTCTACGGTGAGTGTTTCTAAAACCTGGGCTTGCTCTGATTCTAATTGAGTTAACCACCATTTGCCTTTACCATCCATCGCAATGAAGCGATCGCCTGTACGTAACCGCAACACTCTTCTGAGATAATGTTGTTGCTCTTTTGTCAAGGTAATCAGATTTTCTTGAATTTGAGAGGGTGCGATCGCAATTCGTTGTAGTTGCGCCATGTGAATTACCTGAAGCCGAAGCTGTAAACAGCATAAAATTAAACCTACTCTCTATTACAAGTAATGGAGAATAGGTTGGAAATTAACCACGAAGTTGGAATTTACGGCAGATTTTGGAAATAAGCTTCTAGGGCTTCGTTGACTAACTCAGTCATAGGCTTGTCTTGGCTATTGGCTGCTTCTTTCAACTTGAGATATACTTCATCCTTAATACTGACTCGATGGCGTGATTTACTGACAGTATTAGTAGTTTGGGGTTGGTAAGTGGCAGCAAATTCACGTAGAGCATCAAAACCCAGGCGATCGCAAAAATCACCAAAGCTTTCTTCATATTCCCGGAAATTCTTGAAGTAAACGAAAATTGGCTCTAAAAAGCTTTCTATGTCGTTATGATGTAGCTTTTCTATGTAAGGTTGCGCTAATCTTGTTTGATCCGGCGAACCTCCCAGCCAAACTTGGTAAGATTCGGGGGCGCTACCCACAAAACCTAATTCTGCCATGTAAGGACGAGCGCAGCCGTTGGGACAGCCTGTCATCCTTACCACAAAATGTTCTTTTTGTAAACCTAGTTTATCCAACAGAGTGCGAATTCGTTCTAATATACCTGGGATTGCCCGTTCTGATTCGGTGATCGCCAAGCCGCAGGTAGGCAAGGCCGGACAAGCCATTGCATACCGGACTAGAGGTTCGATGGTTTCGGGGTCATCAACGATACCGCAACTTTGTAAAATCTCCTGAATGGCTGACTTATTTTCTGGCTGAATGTCGTAAAAAATGATGTTGTGGTGGGGTGTCAAGCGCATAGGTAAGTGAAATTGCTCGACAACTTTCCGCAAGGCCGTTTTCAGTTGAAAGGAACCTTCATCTTTAACTCGACCATTATCAACGGAAATGCCTAAAAATAGCTTGCCATCACCTTGTTCATTCCAACCGAGGAAATCGTAATATTTAAATTCTGGTAGGGGTTTAAAGGGGGCGACTGATTTACCGAAATAATCCTCAACTTGGGTGCGGAACTTATCTACACCCCATTCGTTAATTAAATATTTTAATCTAGCATGACGACGGTCAGTGCGATCGCCATAATCTCTTTGAGTCGCCACAATCGCTTTGACTAGCTGATAGACATCATCTTTATCTACATAGCAAATCTCATCTGCTATTCTGGCAAAGGTTTCTTCTTTATTGTGTGTCCTGCCAAAACCGCCACCGGCAAACACATTAAATCCTTCTAATTCTCCCAGAGGATTGGTAATTACGACTAAAGTCAAGTCTTGGGAATATAAATCTACGGAATTATCACCAGGTACAGTCACGGAAATTTTAAATTTCCGGGGCATATAGTGAGTCCCATAAATCGGTTCTTCGCTGTCATGGATAATTGTACCAGTGCCATTACGCTGGCGTGCAGCTTTGACTTCTGGACTTTCTTCGGCACTAATGATTTTTTCCCCGTCTAACCAAATTTCGTAATATGCCCCGGTTTGCGGTGTCAGCAAATCAGCGATATTATTGGCATATTCCCAGGCGTACTGGTAATCTCGGCGATTTTTAAAGGGGGCGGGTGGAGCCATGACGTTACGGTTGAGGTCCCCGCAAGCACCCAAGGTTGAACCCATATTTTGTACTATAGTGGCGATCGCCGCCTTGAGATTCTTTTTTAAAATCCCATGCAACTGAAAGCCTTGACGGGTAGTAACTCGTAATGTGTGATTCCCGTGTTCATCAGATAAATTATCTAAAGCCAAATACAACTGCGGCGGTACAAACCCACCAGGATTTCTTGTCCGCAGCATAAACTGATAATCTTTCTCCTGTCCCTTGACGCGATTATCGCGGTTATCCTGCTGGTAGGAACCATGAAATTTGATCAGTTGTACTGCTTCTTCGGTAAAATGAGTTGTATCTTCCAGAATTTGGGTAGCTACAGGTTCGCGTAAAAAATTACTTCTTTCCTTAATGCCTTCTACTTTGGAAGGCTGATCACGATTGGCAATTGGGGCAGGAGCAGATTTAACCATCAGAATTGTTATAGTATTCTCAATAAGGCATCGGTCAACGCCGAAGCATTTTTTCGGCTGAGTGATTCCCGGTAATCCGGTCGGAAATAAGAGGAATCATCTAATTTTAACACGGCAAAAAGCCGACTTTATCCGTGATTTAACACTTCCAAAAATCGGCTTTTTTATAGTTGTTTGTCGAGACGCGATAAATTGCGTCTATCAGGAAGTATCCAGTCCTACCTAAAGCGATAGCCTACACCGCCATTAATGCTGACAGCAGAACCACCGCTATTTTCGTAGGAGCGGATACCCACTTTGGCATTGGTATAAACCAGAAGATTCTTAGCAACTTCCGACTCTACCCCAGCACCCACAACTACAGCATCTTTGTCGCCTAGGGGAGTAGGTAAGTTATTCTTTTCTAGGAAAGAATAACCACCAGTGATAAAGGCATTAGTACCTTTAGCAATTGGCACGTCTACGGAAACTTCTGGGATAATAGCACTCGTCTCATTATTCCAAATCACATTACCGCGTGCCGACAATGGTGTATTTCCCAATTTCACACGACCAGTGACATTCCCACCAAAGTTACCAGTATCTTGGTTTCCTCCATCATTAGTCAGACCACCTGTAACACCAATACCAACATAACTAGCATCTGTACCTTTTTTTGGTTGAGCAGAAGCTTGACCTGCATTAATAATCAGAGGGGCAACTATTAAAGAAGATAATGCAGAAATTGCCACAAAAGACTTGAGGATATTTTTCATAATCTTGAAAAAACTTTGTAGGTTTTGCTGATATATTCCAGGTCGAAAACAGTATAAAAATGTTCCAGATAATTTCTATATTTTGGGAAAATCTTTATGATCTTTGTTGCAGCAGATTTCCAGGCTGATTAGGTGTAACCGATGACCAAAAGAATTTTCCCATGAGCGCAAAGTTTAAATAATCGCTGTTGTTGTGGCGTTTGCCTCACCCATCATTATTTATGTATTGGGCTTTCGGCTGAAATTGCTCAAGGAAAAACTTGATATTTTCTGGCTGGTTTTTCCCGTTCCGGAATTTTTGCTCAGAGTAGGCACTTGATCAACTGGCACAACCAGAAAAATAAATTTTCCAGAAGATATAGTAGATAAAATAGTTAATTAATACCCGTTATTCTGGCTATTCACATAGGAAAAATAATAGGCTGTAGCAGTTATGGCAACAAGGTTGAGAGGGAATCTATAAAGTTAAGTTTTGGTAATTCTCATGGAGAGTGAATAATGCTAACCGCTACAAAAACGTTGTCTGGTTTGATGGGTTTATGTGTCGGTGATGCGTTGGGTGTGCCAGTTGAGTTTACTAGCCGGGCTGAAAGAGTGAAATCTCCAGTGACAACGATGCTAGGTTATGGCACATGGAATCAACCACCGGGAACTTGGTCTGATGATAGTTCGTTGACATTCTGCTTGGCAGAAAGCCTTTGTAGAGGATATTCGTTGGATGCTATAGCCAATTCTTTTTGGCGCTGGTATAAGCAAGCTTATTGGACTCCTCGTGGCGACCTGTTTGATATTGGTCAAAACACTCATGAAGCCATTATGCGCCTGAAACAGGGGATCGTACCTCATCAGGCAGGAGGTAAGGTAGAAAATAGTAATGGTAATGGTTCTTTGATGAGAATTTTGCCGATGGCTTATTGTCATCAAAGCATAACTTTCACCGAATTGATCGAGCGGGTGCATGATGTTTCTGCAATTACTCATGCTCATGTGCGATCGCAAATGGCCTGCGGTATTTATATTAGTATTGCCGTAGCCTTACTAGAAGGGGCTAACCTGGACACAGCTTATTTACAAGGATTAGAAAGAATTCAATCAGTTTACGTTGACCGGGAATATATTTTAGAAAAGCCGCATTTTCGCAGAATATTCAGTGGTGAAATAGCCAAGATACCAGTGGAAGAGATTAATTCTGGTGGCTATGTGATTGATACCCTCGAATCATCCCTGTGGTGTTTGTTAAATAGCTCATCTTACTCCCAGACAGTCCTGAAAGCCGTTAACTTGGGTGGAGATGCAGATACTACTGCTGCTGTGACTGGGGGGTTAGCAGGCATTTACTACGGTGTGGAAAATATTCCCCAAGAATGGATCAACAAAATCGCCCGCAAACAGGACATTATCAAGTTGGCAGAGCGTTTTGCCGACGCTATGGACGCTCAAATGTAGAGCAAATCACCCAACCCCCAAACCCCTCCGGTGCAAGGGAGGAGGGGAGCAAGAGGGGTTTTTAGACAACTGCTAAGGTTTAACCTGTTGAGAAATCCATTGCAAGTAGGCTTGCGAACCCGCAACAATAGGTAAGGCGATGATTTCTGAAACCTCGTAAGAGTGGAGTTCCCGAATTTTGGCTTCCAAAGTGGAAAATAGTGCCAAATCAGTTTTAATCAGCAACTGCCACTCATACTCTTTGTATATTTCTCCTTGCCAAGCGTAAATTGAATGGATGGGCAACAAACTCACACAAGCAGCTAGTTGAGCTTCCACAAGGGCATTTGCGATTGTTTCTGCTTCCTGCTTGTTGGCAGTTGTCACCAGTACTACACCATAATCAGCAGGTATCTCCATAACTTTTAAACCATAGACAGAGAGTACACCTGACCATCAATCAACAGTCGCGTAATTCCCTTGGCTTGCAGATGAGTACTAGCCTTATGTAGTACTTTACTGTCGGGAACTTTAATCACGCGATCGCGCTTGGTTGAGAAACGCTTTGCGACACGATGGTTATCAAACACTGGCAAAGTTTTTTGCAGGGTTTCTAGGTTAGGAATTTGTCCCAAGTCACCAAAATCCTTAAGTGGTCGGGTAATTAACTCAGAGGACCTATCGATGACCAAATAGCAACTTTTCGGCAACTGTGCTGCCGACAATGGCAAGACTTGAACTGGTGCTTCACTTACCCTGCGTGTTGTCACTAAAGGTGTTGAATCCTCTAAGTCTTCTTCCTCGTCCTCGTAATCGTCCTCGTAATCGTCCTCGTCTAAATCATCCTCTAAATCTGACAAATCTTCTGACTCGTCTAGCAAGTCTTCTCCGAGCATTTGGGCGATGACATTTGCTTCAGGATGTTCGTCCTTTAATATGGGGCCAGGAACACTGGTGATTTCCGGCGGCTTGGGTTCGACTATTTCTAATCGCTTTGCTGGGCGTAACTTTGGTTTTTCCTCTGCTGAGGAACGCCGCCGGACTCTTCTGATAGAGGAACTAATTTCCTCCTCTAGCTCTGACTCTGGATGAATTTCCTCTACCACTGGCTTGGGAGGCGAAATCTCTGGTAACTTCAAGCGAGGAGTTGCTTTTTCCTGGCTTGGTTGCGCTTTCTCTGGCTCTGGTTGAGTTAACAAAGGCAACTGCTCGTAACTTACCTGCGCCCTGCCTTCAGGAGTCCTAGCGGCACGTTTGAGAGAAACGAGATATTCGTATTCATCTTCTGGTAAGGTACTTTTGAGCAGACGACTAATTGTCGAGTTACTCACACCATAGCGTTCTGCCAAAGTTGAGGTTGTTTCGGCAGTTTCTCGATATAACTTCAGAATTTCTTGTTTGTCAGGATCTGTTAATTTTCTCACGGTAGACACCAAATTTTCTAAGCTCGTTTGCGCCCGCTCGAACGCCGAGTTCGGCTCAATGATGCGTCATGTTCTAGGACAGCGCCCATACCAAATAAAACTCCACTAAATACCCAAAACACTTCTAGTATCTCCCCACTTTGATAGTTTGGCCCTTGAGCATAGTTAAACCACATATCTGCAATGTAGAGCGAAAACGCGGCCGCTGCAATCATTCTCCACGACTGAGCAACTCTTCCCCCCCAAAAAGCTAGTAACAAAGTGGTAGCAATAATTAACAAAACTACATCGCTAACTATGTAAAACCAACTCAAGACAGTAACTAGCGGCTCTGAGGGTTCTGACTCTTTCATCGAAATCCACCATGGCAACAGACTACCAAACACTCCTATTGCCCACACAATGAGCAACTGCCATTTTTCTAAATTAATTCGTCTGGAAGCTACAGCTAAAATCATGCCTACGCCAAGGGAAAGATAAGTCAGGACAAAAAAGATATCGCCAATAGACACATCCGGTTCTTCGTCTAAAATTATTTCTGTGTAACCGAAAAATATCCCTCCCAGGAAATAAGAAAACATACCAATAGCAATTGCGAGCCAAATATTCCGGCTACTGACGATTTGCGGGCTACGCCAATTCCTTAAGCATAAGATACCTGCACCCAAGTAAGCCAAGCCTTCAAAAATATTTGTACCAATGACGTACCAGTCAGCACGACTTTCTACACCATCTGCTCCTGGGACTTTGGCACTAAATAATAAAAAGTATAACAGTGCCAACACAGCCCAGGCGGTACCAGCCAAGATGATGTTCCGATTGGTGAAGAGGGATGGAGAACGATAGGACTTGTCGTAAGAGCTACTCATAAAAATTGACTATGTAAATGCACTCAGCAGTATTTTGGTGTGCAGGACTGTGTAGGAAGCAGTCTATCTATCCAGTGATACACTAGTTAATTACCAGCATCACTACCGATAGCTGTAGTTTTTCCCACACTTGTCATGCTATTGCCACAGTTTACTCAGTGATGTTTGATTTAGCCAAGTGATAAACAGCGATCGCTCGGCTTCTGGCATATCTTGTAACATATCAGTGACTTGATGGGCAAAGTTAGTATTCCCGAAATATGTTTTTCCGAGTTTATGCAGTTCTTGCAATAAACTAATCAAATGTTCTTCTTGCCAGGGAGGAAGTTTGACTAAATCTAGCGGGTCATTTGTTACCAAATCTTTGACTGCTTCTAGGGAAGATGTCTCAGGAAATTTTTGCTCTTGTAACACTTGTGCAATATCTTTCTCAAAAATTCCCGCTTGCCGATTGCCTAATAACTCCTCAATGTCGAGATAAACTGCTTGCAGCAGTAAAAGACTCCCTTGAATGTAAATTCCTCTCTTGCTATAGCCACCAGTGTCATTATCTATTTGATCTAAGCGGACTTTCCCCCAGACACTAAAGCGATCCGGTTCCTCTAGCAAGACACAGGCCTTACCCCGGTTATCAGTTAATTCTCTCCACAAGGCTCTAGCTTCTTCTTCTTGACTAGCTTTAAAGACGCTAATCAAGCGAAAGGTTTGCCCCTGATAATTAAGGATCGACACTTGCTGATCCCGTTTTGGGTGCTGAATACTCGATATTTCAACATCCTGCCGTTTGAGAATAAACATGGCACTAGCAAATAACTCATCAGGGGCTTTGTGGATAATGCGATCTGTAGTCGTGTTTTGGTAACATCGCCAAAGGAGCGATTACCTAGCGTGTCATGGGGTTGAGCTTCGCGATCGCCAGAAGCTAACCTAGAGTATGCCGCCCAGAGGGCATTTTCCAGTAGGAGAGGAAAAGTCAGACGGGGTTCGCTCCGCATTTTCCGCCAGTATCCTAGAATCCCTGTCCCGAATGGGGCGGGGAGTATGTCAATGTAAATCAAATCACTAGCGACTTGGATCTTACCCTTGCTAGTGGGCAATATGCAATTTTTGCTTGCTTATTGCTACGAAATAACGATATAATGATTTATCAGTTGACTCCTTTGGGAGCAAACTAATTAACTTGGGTGCGTAGCTCAGTGGATAGAGCCACGGATTTCTAATCCGTTGGTCGCAGGTTCGATCCCTGCCGCACCCGTTTTATGATATTGAATGAATAATTAAAGCGGTTTCAGTTGGTCTAAAAGACCAGCATCAAGATACTTTTGTTCTATAACATCTACTGAATTATCACACCATTTTGCCACTACAGCAGTAGGAACACCTTTAGCAATTTGTTCAGATATAAAAGTATCACGACATGAATATGGAGTAGTTTGACGGGCTACTAAAGGATCTACGATTTTATCCCAAGCCCGTCGGGAAAAGTTTCTATAATGTATTGATAGTCCTTCTGGAGATGGAAAGACTAAAGATTCAGGTTCAGAGTTTTCAGGCTTAATGGACAATAATAATACTTGTAGTTTTTGATTACAGTTAAAACCGCGCATTTTATTATTCTTGGAGCCATTAACTCTTACCCTTTCACCGTTTCCCACCTGAACTAATGCACTATCAAAAGTAATTCTAGAACAATCAGACGTAATATGCTTCCATTGCAAGCCAATGGCTTCTGATGGTCTGCATCCGGTCAAGAATAAAAACTCTACAAATGAAGCATAATAACTGTAACCCATACCTTTTAAAGGTTTGTGATTTTTAAAAGCCTGAATTATCCTTTGCTTTTCTGCTTCACTAAAAGCATTAGGTTTTGAATTATCCTGCCAATTATGCTTGGGAAGTGAATTATACATTCCTTCAAAGGGATTAAAATTCACTAAACCGTATTTCATGCCCCATTTACAAGCTGCTGCCAGATACATCAGTACATCTTTAGCTTGTGAATTGGTTGTTTGTTGTAATAAAGCCAGTTTAATTTTGATACTTTCGTTCAAATTTTGATAACGACAGCGTTTAATATGTTTTTCCAGTACAGCCAGTTTATCTAATGTTCTCGGTTTTAGAGATGGACGTTTGTACTCAATGTACTTATCCCATAATGCTGAAATTGTGGTTATAGTCTGTTGTTCACCTGGAATAACTATAGATAAATGTCTCTGGGGTTTGTACTTAGTAAGTGTTTTGTCAAATTCGCCAGAGAGAATATCTAACTCTATTTGATGCGCTGTCTGTTCTGCTATGTGGTGATTTTCTGGTGTATCAGCTAAACCCAGGGTCAGATACTTTTGTGAACCTTCATAAAGTTGTCTTGGTAATCTCAGACGTAATCTTCCCTGAAAGGATTCAATACCTGCTGATCCTTTAGAAGCCTTTTCTGGTTTATGCATATATTTTGACTATGAAAATAATTGGTTCTACCAAAATCATAGTCAAATCATAGTCAAAAAGGCAAGGATGATTGTTTAGGTTTTGACCTCATAGTCAAATCATAGTCAAAATCATAGTCAAAAAAGAACTCAGGGAGTAAGTTTATGAATCCCTGAGTCTATTGGAAAGGCTGAAACCCTTGGTTTAGCGTTGATTATTTCTTCAAATAAATAAGCCCGTGACGAGGATTGAACTCGTGACCTCACCCTTACCAAGGGTGTGCTCTACCACTGAGCCACACGGGCAAAAATTAGAAACTTGGATTTTTGAGTTATGAGCTATAAAGCTGTGAGTATACCAATCACTTAGCTATTATAGCTCATGACTTTAGAAGTGGTGGGCCGGGCTGGATTTGAACCAGCGTAGGCGCTAGCCAACGGATTTACAGTCCGTCTCCATTAACCACTCGGACACCGACCCATTTGTCTCACGATTACTAACGTTAGCACCACTTTTTAGAAATTGCAAGTGTTTTTCCAAAAAGATTTCAGAACAGATTAATTTCACCGACTGACAACTAACTCAGCAATTCTCCGGTTTCTTGGAGAGAGTGCAAGCGGTGGTAAATACCCTCATGACGCAACAGTTCATCATGGCTACCCACCTCGGCAATTCGGCCTTGATCGAGAACCACTATTTTATCGGCTTCCCGGACTGTACTTAAACGGTGGGCGATAACAATTGTGGTGCAAGTCCCCTGAATTGAGCGCATGGCTAATTGAATAGCACGCTCGGACTCGTAATCTAGGCTAGAAGTAGCTTCATCAAAAATCAGCACATCTGGTTCGACTAATAACGCCCTCGCAATTCCTAAGCGCTGTCTTTGTCCTCCAGATAACCTCACACCACGTTCCCCCACAACGGTGTAATAACCTTGGGGTAGGTGTGACATCACTTCATCAACTCTGGCAATTCTACAGGCTTCCTTGACCTCTTCCAGAGTCGCGTTTGGTTTGCCGTAGGTGAGATTATCCAAGATAGTACCGTTGAAAATGTCCACTTCTTGGTGAACGATCGCCAGTCTGCGCCTATACTTACCTACATCCAAGGTGCGAATATCTTGACCATCAATGGAAATTTGACCTTCTTGAGGTTCAAAATACCGCAGCAGCAATTTCACTAAAGTGGACTTACCGGAACCGGAACGCCCAACTAACGCCACTGTTTGATAGGGTGAAATCAACAAGTTGATATCTTGCAAAACTTGACGGCTGTCATCATATCCAAAATTAATGTGCGATAACTCAATTTTTCCCGTGAATTTATATGGTGATTCCTTTTGCTTTTCCTCTTCCAAAAGTCCAACCGAATCAGATGCAATTGGTGCTTGCAAAAACTCGTGAAATCGCAACATCGAAGAATAGCGACGGGCAAAAAGTTCTGCGAGTGTGCTAATAGGTTCCAATTCGGCATAAGCCATACTAGAAAGAGTTAAAGTCATGACAAAATGACCGAGAGTAATTCTCCCGGCTACTGTTGCGGCTAAGGTTAAACCTAAGATGGTAAACACGCAAAACTGAATGACAACCTTTTGTAAAGTCAACAGTTTGACATAACCTTTATGAATCCGATGATCAACAACTGTCAATTCACGCTCTAAACGTTGCTTTTGGCGCTTCAATTCCTGGGATTCCGTGGCAAATGCTTTGACTGTTTTGATATTAGTAATCAATTCTGACGTGCGGCTTTCTGTACCTTCCATATATTTATCGAGGCGACTTTCATGCCAAATTATCCGTCGTAAAGTCTTTAAACTAAAGGCGAGGATAAATACAAAGGAAATTAGATATAAAACCGCAATTCGCCATTCAATCAATAAAATAAATCCGAAAATTCCCAGCACCCGAAACAGTTTAGGAATCAACTGACCAGCAATTTCGGGATATGTCCAAGTATGGTTAGCCAAACCTCTGGCTACTCGCCCAGAAATGCGTCCGGGGTTATTTTCATCATAAAATTCTAGTGGGAGTGTGAGAATTTTGGCTATGGCTGTTTCGTTTTGATGGCGACGCGCCCTTAAGGGTATATCCCAATGAAACCAAACGGTTAGCCAAGGCTGTGTGGGCGCTTTGACTACGGTGACTACAAAAATTAAACCCAATAATACACCCAAAGATAGTGTTTGATTAACTGGGTAATTGATATATTCTGCAATACTAGCGATCGCACTTTGCAATGGTTTATCCAACGGTTGATTAGACAAAACATTTAAAATTTGCCCAATCCCATAAGGAACAAGCAAATCAATAATTTCGTAAACGCTGGATGCAGCAATAGTGAAAACACTCAGCTTCCAGTCCGAATGAAAGTAATTGAGAATATCTTGAAATTTGGCCATGATGCACACCATCCAAGAGCGCGAACTTAGCTTGGAATAATTATATTACAAAATGTAATATTTTGTAATCAAGTGTCGGTAAATAAATCAATCTTGAGAAGTAGGTGAAAATTCTAAGCGGTAGCGATAAAGGGCGACTGGATGAGAAGCTGCGGCGAAGTAATCTGGGTCTTGAGGTGAAAGATAAACAGCAGTTACTTGATCCGCCTCAATTGACGGATAAGATGTAGAAAGTTGATGGTATGCGGTAGTAGATTCCACTGTATTGAAATAGGGACGGGAACCGCCTTTAAATAGTTGTTGAAATACTTCTGATGTGATGAAGTTTCTATTTGAAGTAGTTTCGGTAAGACGTGCAGTTACAATAGAAATTAATTGGCTATCGCCACGCAAAAAGGTAATTTGCCGATTAGGTGATTCTGGATCTACTTTGGTTGATAATACAGCTTCATCACCTAAATAAGCCCTGGCTAAATTCAAGCTATTAAAAGCTCTATCTGCTACTAAAATTGATGATTTATTCACAATTTTAGGAATAAATTTCCAGGCAGTAATTGGAGATTTTTCTGGAATAAAACGCACTAAAAAACTCACAGGTTGATTTAGTTGTTGGCGATTCGATTCAAATCCAGGGGTGATGATATCGGGTGCTAAAGGTGCAACTAAATCTACTAATGTACTTGTAACTTCCCATGAACCAGCAAACCAGTCAGGATAAACCAAATCGCCCTGAGCCGGTTGTACAGATGTGAGTTGTTCCCACTGGGGAAAATTTGCTAGGCGTTGAGATAATTCTCCGGCTTTTGCTGTTCCACTCGATCCCAGTAGGCAGAAAATAATTAAGCAACAACTCCAAATCGCCCTGATATTCAGCATGAATTTTATAAGGTTTCAATGGGTACAGGTTGCCAAACTTCTCCATACTGTTCCCGTAAATTTTGCCAAGCTTCCACTTGTCCGGGTTCATATTCTCCCGGTTTACCCCATTGCAAAAATAAGCTTAAAGCAACTTCTTGTTTTTCATCTAAAAACCGAATTGCATAGGTGGTAAAGTTACCTCTTTTCGCGTTACCTGTTTCAAATTTAACTTGAGTAATTTTATCCATATTAAAGTGAAACTCAAAGCCCTCAGTGTGCAGATTGACATACTTCCCTTTGAGCAATTCGGCGTAAAATAACTTTTCTATTTTGCCGCGAGCTTCTAATACAGCAGCGCTGCTAGTAACAATAATCCGTAAAGTTCCTAAGTTTTCACAAGCTTCTAAAAAGTCTTTCAAATTGTTATTCATAGTCAGTTATTAGTTATATAGTTTTGCTGTTAGTCGTTTTTTATTACTCTCACCAAATAAACACCAGAAACTTGTTTAAATATTTTGATAAACTAGGTGTTGGTTGGATTTCGTTACTCAATTATACCCTAAGATTCCCTGCTTTTGTTGGGTTTTGCAAAGCCTCAACCCAACCTACAAATAGCTGCTTTTTTCAGATTAAATCACATCAAAATCCAGTTTTTAAGTTTTCTTAAATTCTCCCCTCTCCTTACTAAGGAGAGGGGTTGGGGGTGAGGTTCTTTCCCATTATCTTTCATAACGTTCGTAAGCGGCAACAATGCGCTGAACTAGGGCATGGCGCACAACATCTTTTTGGGTGAATTCGCAAAAGCCAATACCTTCAACGTTCTTGAGAACTTGTAAGGCTACGGCTAGTCCTGATTTTTGGCTCAGGGGTAAATCGGTTTGTGTGGTGTCACCTGTAATTACCATTCGAGAACGGAAACCCAAACGAGTCAACACCATTTTCATTTGGGCGGGTGTAGTATTCTGGGCTTCATCTACAATTACAAAAGCATGATTGAGGGTGCGTCCTCGCATATAAGCAAGTGGCGCAACTTCAATGACACCCCGTTCCATTAAACTAGGGACTTTTTCTGGATCAATAAATTCATAGATAGCATCGTAAAGTGGGCGGAGATAGGGATTAACTTTCTGCTGTAAATCTCCGGGAAGAAATCCCAATTTTTCCCCAGCTTCTACAGCCGGACGAGTTAAAATCAGCTTTTCTACTTGGTTGTTTAGGAGTGCTTGCACCGCAACCACAACAGCAAGATAGGTTTTACCTGTTCCAGCCGGGCCAATGCAAAATGTCAGGTCACGCCTACGGATATCCTTAATGTATTCTTTTTGGCGAAAAGTTTTAGCACGAATTTCTTCACCGCGACGAGTTTTAGCCAAGACATCTCGCTGTAATTCCTGAAGTTCGTCTTGTCGATCGCTATCCAGGGCTTGGCGGGCTGTTAAAATGTCGGCACTGGAGAGAGTATTGCCCTTAGTCCAGATTACTTCAAGCGATCGCACTAATTGATCAGCCAGATGCATTTGCGCTTCTGTACCACCAATGTGTAGTTCTTGTCCGCGCAACACTAAACTAGCTCCTGTTTGTCGGGATAGGAGTTTGAGATTTTCTTCTCTATCACCGGCGAGAGCGATCGCACTGGGAATATTAGGCAGCTGAATGATTAAGGCATCTGCCATAAGTATTTATTGCTGAGTTTCTTAAGTGCAGTTTTTGACAACAAAGGTGATTTTTACTGAAATATCTGAGCGGGATTAACCACAGCACTTCGGCGAGCTTCAGTGTCCACCGCTCAGACTTTCTCTAGCCTAACTAGCGAATTCGGGGTTTGACAACAGGTTTGGGTATATTTACAGTTCTGTCTGGCGTTTTTGGTTCTGGCGATTGCCCTCCCCGCAGTGCCGAAGGCGAGCGCTCTTGCTGGTCGTCGTCAGAAGACATTCCCTCTCGTCCAAAACTATTACTGCCGTACATATCCCAGTAAACGGATTGTCCCGCAAATTCTGCTGCCGCCGCAATTACTGTTCTAATTGCCTGAATATTGCGTCCCCCTCGACCAAACACTTTTCCCTTGTCCTTGCTTTCAAAGGCGATGCGAATCCAAACCCGTTTGAGGGTCTGAGAAATTTCACAATCAATGCTCAAAGTCTCTGGAGATTCTAAAAATGGCTGCATCAAAAATTTAACTAGCCTAACATAGTTAGGACTAGCTGTGAGGGATTCTATTCCGGCGTTAAGATGCGGTTGTGGCACTGACCTGTTCAAAAACATTGGCTTTTACTAAAATGCTACGGACGGTCTCAGTCGGTTGAGCGCCTTGTTGTAGTCGCTTGACGATACCGGGAACATCTAGTCGCACTTCATCCGTGATGGGGTTGTAGAATCCCAATTCTTCTAGGGGACGGCCATCGCGGCGTGCAAGGCTGTTAATGGCGATAATCCGGTAACTTGGTTCCCGCTTTTTGCCGAATCGCTTCAAGCGCAATTTAATCATGGTTAAGGACTGATTCTTCTATTTGTTGGTACCCAAATGACAATTTTAGCACTTGCTAGCCTTCGCTGCTATGAATCAGTTAACAGTTATCAGTTAACAGTTAACAGTTCATCAAGTCTAGAGAGTGCCGAAGCCTTTTTTCTTTTTCTCTTTGTTCTTTTTCTTTTTCGTGGTGCGATCGCCGCTATTATAACCCCGCCAGCCAGGGGACGAAGGACGACTATTATCACCACCGCCAAAAGGATTACCCATGCCGCCACCGCCAAACATTCCAGGCATTCCCGCCGGCATTTGACCTTGACCCATTTGCTGCATAAGAGTTCGCATTTTTTGGAAATCAGCCACTAGCTTACTCACATCCGGCTCTCTGTAACCAGAACCTTTGGCAATGCGCCGCCGCCGACTGGGAGAACTTGCCAATAAATCCGGGTCTTGGCGTTCTTGGCGAGTCATGGAGTTAATCATCGACTCGCAGCGCTTGAGTTGAGTTTCGCCCTGCTTCAATTGCTCATCGGAAATCTTGTTCATTCCGGGAATCAACTTCATGATCCCGCCCAGGGAACCCATATTTTTCAGCATCCGCAACTGTTTGACAAAATCATTAAAGTCAAACTTGGCTGACAGGATTTTATCCTGCATTTTCTCGGCATCTGCCAAATCAAATTCTTCCTGAGCTTTTTCTACTAAGGAAAGAACATCGCCCATTCCCAGAATCCGGGATGCCATGCGCTCAGGATAAAAAGGTTGCAGTGCTTCGACTTTTTCGCCTACACCCACAAACTTAATTGGCGCTCCCGATATTTGTCTGACTGATAGCGCCGCACCACCACGGGTATCACCATCTAATTTGGTCAGAATCGCCCCAGTAATGCCGATTTTGTCGTGGAAGGTGCGAGTCAGATTTGCTGCCTCTTGTCCAGTCATAGAGTCCACGACTAGCAAGGTTTCATGAGGTTGGACAGTGGCTTTAATTCGGGCTAATTCCCCCATCATGTCTTCGTCAATTTGCAGACGACCAGCCGTGTCGATAATTACTGTATTGAAACCTTCTGCTTTGGCACGTTCTACACCTTGGCGGGCAATTTCTACAGGGTCGGCATCGCTTCCCAATTCAAAAACCGGAACGTCAATTTGTTTACCTAACGTCACCAGCTGATCAATAGCGGCTGGGCGATATACGTCTGTGGCGACTAACAAACAGCTACGCTCTAATTTTCTTAAATGTAAGGCTAATTTAGCTGTAGCTGTGGTTTTACCAGTACCTTGTAAACCAGCCATTAAAACGATTGTGGGCTTTTCCTCGGTTTCCGCTAAGGGAACATTTTCCGCCCCCATCACCCGCACCAATTCATCGTGAACAATTTTGATGAATTGTTGGTCAGGTCGCACACCAGCCACAACATCAGCACCTTGGGCTTTGGTTTCGACTTCGCTAATAAAATCTTTGACTACCTGGAGATTGACATCAGCTTCCAATAAGGCGCGGCGCACTTCCCGCAAAGCGTCTTGAATATTGGATTGAGATATTTTGTCCTGTCCCCGTAGTTTCTTCCAGGCACTTTCTAAACGATCAGATAAGGCATCAAACATAATGTAATTACAGGTAATTCGTCAATGAGTCAGCCGGGACCGCCCAGGTTAAATGTTTCTAGGGTGGTTCAGAATTTTCGGTAAAATTTTAACGTGCTATTTACAGCTTAGGTGATTTCAACGCGAGTTGAGCAACCAGATACCGACGATAACTCAATCTATGGTGAGGTTAATTGGTAGAGGTTTGACTTTTAGCGATCGCAAAGCCCATGATCAATGAGGTTATGTACCAATTATGACTCGTGAACATCTTTATACTTGTACTTTCGTTGAGTTTGGCAGTAGGCTCGTAAAACTGTGAGAAAATGGAACTTAATGCCAAATTTTAAATTAAAGTCAATCTTATGAAAAAGAACTATGTTTTCCTGACTTTAGCTTTATTGACTTGCGCTGCTGCACCTCAAAAAGCTCTAGCAGATGAGGTTTGGACAACGGAAGAATATAATGTGGTCTATCAAGAGGATCGCAATAAAACTGCTGTGTGGCGCTATGGTTCCGATGGAGTGATCTTTATTGATGGTTTAGCAGGAGTGTTCACAGACAGAGGTTCATATAGCGGTTATTGGGTACAAAACTCTTCATCAGTACGTTGTGATACCTATAGAGAAGGGGCTGATGGTAAACCTACCTATCATTGGGGCCGAGTTGAAATTACTTTCATTGATCCAGATTTCCCCTCTCGTTGGCAAGCTGATATTAGTATTTGCGATGGGCTGCGCCCCGCCGGAGGCGATCGCAATCCTGTGATGACTTTAAATGGTACACCTGTGACAAAATAATTACAATGAGCCATTAATTTGCTATTGTTTCAATGGCGATCGCCTGATTTGGTAAAGCATCTGTCAAAACTTCGCTGCCTGATTCTGTAACTAAAACATCATCTTCTATACGTATTCCCCGCACGTCGGTGAATTCAGATAAACGCTGCCAATTGACGATATTTTCATATTTTGAGCGCACGTTAGGATCATTTAAAATTGCTGGAACTTGATAAAATCCCGGTTCAATTGTGACTAACATTCCTGGACGCAAAAGACGATTTAAACGCAGGTAGCCCAAGCCAAAGCGATCGCTTCTGGTTCTTCCTTCTTCATACCCAGCTAAATCGCCCAAATCTTCCATATCATGCACATCTAAACCCAATAAATGACCAATTCCATGAGGGAAAAACAGCGCATGGGCATCCATTTCTACTAAATCTGCGGGATTTCCTTGTAAAATGCCTAAATCTACCAAACCTTCAGCGATGACTGTAGCGGCTAATAAATGAATATCTCCATACTCCACACCTGGGCGTATTTTAGCAATACAAGCATCATGAGCCGCCAGCACTACATCATAAATATCTCTTTGGGTAGATGAAAACTTACCAGATACAGGCCAAGTCCGGGTAACATCAGCAGCCCAACCCATTGCGGTTTCTGCACCGACATCAGCCAAAATTAAATCACCTGGTTGCAGTGGATGGTGATAATGTTCGTTATGTAGAACTTCGCCGTGAACGGTGACAATACTGTTGTAAGAAGTGGTCATATTTTCACCAATAATCACCGCTTCCATAGCTGCACGAACTTCTGCTTCTAGTTTAGCTTTTGATGTGGCTGCTATCCCGGCTTTATGCGCCGCAACAGTTACAGCCGCAGCTTTTCGCAATTCAATTAATGCGCCTGCGTCATGGGTGAGACGGAGGGAAATTATGGCTTTGGCTAATTCTAAATCATTTCCTTGGGGCGGTTGTTGTGGTAGCACCCATCTATTTAATAACTGTGTTTGCTGTGTCCAAGTAGCTGCATTCTGGACGGGAATTGTGGCTGCATCTTCTAAATATGATTCTAATTCTGCCATTGGTCGGGCTGTATCTGCGCCTATTTGCTCGGCTATTTCGTCACGGGTGGGCATTTGTCCATGCCACAGGGCGCTGCTGGGTGTGGGATTATCTATGAATAGTTCTAGTTTGCCTCCTTCTAGGCGAATTGCGGCGTTTTGTAATGGTAGTCCGGCGAAGTAGAGGAAATGGCTACTGGCTCGAAATGGGTAAGTGTTGGCGGGGAAGTTGCGGGGGTTGGTGTTTCCTGACCACAATATTGCGGGAAAGTTGATGAGGGTGGCTAGTTGTTGTCGGCGGTGGTGTAAGGTTTGTTTGAGCATGATTTAACGCAGAGGGGCGCGGAGGTAAGCGCAAAGGTTCGCGGAGTGGTTATTTTATTTTAGGTGAGTTATGGGATTGGTGATTTTTCAGGTTGATGCTTTTACAAATAGGTGTTTTGCGGGGAATCCGGCGGCGGTTTGTGTTTTGTCTGAGTTTCGGGATGATGCTTGGATGCAAAATGTGGCTCAGGAGATGAATTTGTCGGAGACGGCTTTTTTGCTGCGACAGGATGATGGTTTTAGTTTGCGTTGGTTTACTCCAACGGTGGAAGTTCCTCTTTGTGGTCACGCAACTTTGGCTAGCGCTCATGTTCTTTGGTCTGAGGGGTATTTGTTACCTGATGAGGTTGCCCGTTTTTATACTAAAAGTGGTGTTTTAATTGCTGAATGTTTGGGTGAGTGGATTTCGTTAGATTTTCCGGTGAATTTATCTCAGGAAACGGTCGCTTCTGGGGAATTAAGCGAGGCTTTGGGTGTTAGTTGTAAATCGGTGCTGCAAAATTCTCTGGGGTATTTAGTCGAGGTGGAGTCTGAGGATTTGGTACGACAAATGCAGCCTAATTTTCAGCTATTGAAAACTTTGCCTATACCTGATGTGATTGTCACTAGCCAAACTAATGCTGATTCTGAATATGATTTTGTTTCTCGCTTTTTTGCACCGGGATTAGGTATAAATGAAGACCCTGTGACTGGGGCGGCTCATTGCTGTCTGGCGGCTTTCTGGCGCGATCGCCTGCATAAAGATGAGTTTTTGGCGTTTCAAGCCTCCCAACGCGGTGGAGTGGTCAAGGTGCGCTATCCAGGAGGCGATCGCGTGCTTCTCTCTGGACAAGCAATAACCGTAATGCGGGGCGAATTATTTACCTAAAAAACTCCGCGTACCTCTGCGCTTACCTTAGCGCCCCTCTGCGTTAAAAAACGTTAGGATGAACTCCAAACACAGCCATACTCAACAAAAGCAAATGCCCGCCAAACAGCCAAATACTAAAAATCCGATCACCGCTTGTGATTGGCCAATTGAACAATTACCAGGATTAACTGAGTCAGAACAAGCCAAACTGCAAAATTGTGGAATCATTACCACAAAAGAGCTAATTAAACAAGGAAAAACTGCCGAAACCAGGGTAAATTTAGCAAATAAATTACAAGTTAATCTGCAATATGTAAATAAATGGATCGCCTTAGCCGATTTGGCGCGTATTCCTGGAATAGGAATGAAATATTGTGGTTTATTGCTGCATTCTGGTATTGCTTCTGTGGCACAACTAGCTCAAACACCCACCCATAGATTACACCAACAAATTATGCGCCTACAGGTATCAACAACGCAGCGACGAGACTTGTGTCCAACGATTGATGTAGTAGAACAATGGAGTCAGCAAGCAAAACAAATCACCTAAAACGCCTTCATCGGCGTACATCGGCGTACATCGGCGTTCAATTATTCTTTAGCCAACACACCATTGAGGAAGATATCAGCCAAACCTTCCGCCATTTGTTGCATTTCTTGGGGTGAAGCATCTGGAGCCATGAGAGTATTGTTAGAGAATCCAGCGATCGCAAACATTCCCAAAAACACCTTAGCCACTAATTTAGCATCAGTTTGGCGATAAATACCCTTGTCCATCGCAGATTGAAAGAAAGCTTCAGCCACATCAGTCATTTTACCAATGACTTCTTCTTGAATGCGATCGCGCAAATCTGGATGAAACTGCACCTCCATAAAACAAACCTTCATCAAATCTACATTTTTATGTAAATTCCACATCCGGCGGCGCATCACTTGAGCGATCGCCTTATAACTGCCCATTTCACTCAATTCTGTGAGCAAATCTGTTAAAATGTCCACCCAGCCACTTGTAGCGACTTCCACTAAAATAGATTTTTTATTGGCAAAATAACGAAACAAAGTACCTTCAGCAACACCTGCTGCTTGGGCTAAATCGCGGGTGGTAGTACCATCAAATCCCTTAGAAGCAAATAACTTCTGTGCGGCCTGTAAAATGCGGGTACGTGTTTGTGCTTCTGAAGGTGGAGGTGAATTAAAAACTCGCATATCAATTATTGTGTGATTTTCGGAACGCGACTTGTATCATTATTGTCTAACGTCAGGTACAAAAAGCACAGAAAGCTTAATACAAGGTTAACCGTAGCTCCTGAGCTAGGAGAGAGTTGGGGTGAGGTTTTAGCTCCCACAGGATATTTATCAGATAATGGAACTTTAATTTTATTCTCGCTTATGAATCAACCCAATTATTCAACTATCATATTGCGTCGGCTCTCGACCATTTTGATGGTACTTGTAATTTGCTGGTGGGGGTTACTTCCCAACATAGCTCAAGCTCAAGCTCAAACTCAAACTGCAAATCCTCTGCAAAGAATTCGGCAATTTCGTCAAAACCCACCCGAAAAAACTTCAATTCAACCGTATTTAGATCGGGTAATTAAGCAATTAACTGAGTTTCGCTTGGAAAATGGGTTAAAATTCATCGTCTTGGAACGGCATCAAGCCCCTGTAGTTTCGTTTCTGACTTATGCTGATGTGGGTGGTGTGGATGAGCCAGAAGGACAAACTGGTGTAGCACACTTTCTAGAGCATTTAGCATTTAAAGGCACAACACGCATCGGTACAAAAGACTACGAAGCGGAAAAACTTTTACTCGACCGCTTAGAACAATTAGATGCTCAAATTAGAACCGCAAAAGCCAATGATAAACAAGATGATCTGGCTAAATTGCAAACTGAATTTAAGCAAGTAGAGTCCCAAGCAGACACGCTAGTTACACAAAACGAAATGGGGCAAATTGTCAACCAAGCCGGGGGTGTAGGTTTAAATGCTACCACTTCATCGGAAGCGACGAAATACTTTTACAGCTTTCCCTCTAATAAGTTGAAACTGTGGATGTCTCTGGAATCAGAGCGATTTTTAGAGCCTGTGGTGCGTCGGGAGTTTTACAAAGAAAAAGATGTGATTTTAGAAGAACGGCGGATGCGGGTAGATAATTCGCCTATCGGGATGATGGTGGAGAATTTGATGGATACTGCTTTTACAGTCCATCCCTACAAACGACCGGTCATCGGTTATGAAGAAGATATCCGCAATCTCACACCGGAAGATGTGCAAAAATTCTTTGATGCTCACTATGTACCGAGTAATTTAACCATTGCTGTGGTCGGAGATGTCGATCCGGTGGAAGTGAAAAAACTGGCAAAAATTTATTTTGGCCGTTATCAAGCCAAACCAAAAGCAACAGCCAAAATTCCGGTTGAACCACCGCAAGCACAAACACGAGAATTTACTTTAGAACTAGCTTCTCAACCTTGGTATTTGGAAGGCTATCACCGCCCATCAGTTACCCATCCCGATGATGCAGTTTATCAAATTATTGCGGGTTTATTAAGTAATGGGCGCACGTCGCGTTTGTATAAATCTTTGGTAGAACAGCAGCGTTTAGCATTAAATGCTCAGGGTTTTAGTGGCTTTCCTGGGGATAAGTACCCAAATTTAATGTTATTTTATGCTCTCACGGCTCCCGGTCACACGGTGGATGAGGTAGCAACAGCTTTGCAACAAGAAATTGAAAAGTTGAAAACTGAACCTGTGGCGGAGGTTGACTTACAACGGGTGAAAACCCAAGCACGGGCGAGTTTATTACTTAGCCTTAATTCCAATATGGGTATGGCGCAGCAGTTATTGGAAGCAGAGGTAAAAACTGGTTCTTGGCGGAATTTGTTTAAGCAATTAGATGACATTTCGGCGGTGACAACTGCGGATATTCAACGGGTGGCGAAGGCGACTTTTACACCAGAAAATCGCACTATTGGCAAGTTGTTGTCGAAACAAGGATAAGGGAATGAACCGCAAAGACACAGAGCGTAAGAGACAGATGGGATTAAGAATGTTCAATTTTAAATTGAGGCTGGGTAAGAATAAGGGGCTATTTTATAGTTTGATTCTGGCTGTCACCTGTTTGTTGGTCAGTTTTAACTTTTCTTTGGCAGCGACGGCAGCAGCGAAGCATTATACTGAGTTGGAGCTTCCACCGTTACCTGAGATTAAGTTACCTAATAATGAGCGCTTTGTTCTCGACAACGGTTTGGTTGTGTATTTGATGGAGGATCATGATCTTCCGTTGGTGAATGGTACGGCGTTGATTCGGACAGGCGATCGCCTAGAACCAGCTGATAAAATTGGCTTGGCTGGTTTTACTGGTGCGGTGATGCGGACTGGGGGAACTCAGACGCATTCGGCGGATCAGCTTAATCAGATTTTGGAACAACGCGCCGCTTCTGTGGAAACTGGGATTGGTGAAGCTTCCGGTAGTGCTGGTTTTCAATCTCTGACTGAAGATTTAGAAACGGTGTTTGATTTGTTTGCCGAAGTGCTGCGAGAGCCTGTATTTGACGAAAAACAGTTAGAATTAGCAAAAACTCAGGCTAGGGGTGGTATCGCCCGCCGTAATGACGATCCAGAAGATATTGCGAGCCGAGAATTTCAGAAGTTAATTTATGGCAAAGATAGTCCCTATGCTCGCACACCCGAGTATGCGACGCTGGATAATATTTCTCGTGAGGATTTAGTCAAGTTTTACCAGGAATATTTTCATCCGAATAATATAATTTTGGGAATTGTGGGGGATTTTGAACCGCAAAAAATGCGATCGCTGATTCAAGCAAAGTTTGGTGATTGGAAACGTTCCCCTAAAATGACTCAACCCCAGTTATCAGAAGTAAAGCCAGCTAATACAGGTGGTGTATTTTTTGTCAATCAACCACAGCTAACTCAGAGTAGTGTATTGATGGGACATATCGGCGGTAAGTTTGACAATCCTGATTATGCGGCTTTGGATGTCTTGAATGGGGTATTAAATGGATTTGGTGGACGCTTATTAAACGAAGTGCGATCGCGCCAAGGATTAGCATACTCTGTATATGGCTACTGGAGTCCTCGCTTCGACTACCCAGGAATGTTTATCGCCGGGGGACAAACGCGATCGGATGCTACAGTCCAGTTTGTCCAAGCCTTACAGACTGAAATCAAGCGTATCCAAGCCCAACCCGTTACCGCCCAAGAACTAGCCTTTGCAAAAGAGTCCACCCTCAACTCCTTTGTATTCAACTTTCAAAACCCGGCTCAAACCCTATCACGATTGATGCGATACGAATATTATGGCTATCCGGCTGATTTCTTATTTCGCTATCAAAAAGCCGTAGCAGCCACCACAGAAGCTGACGTGCAACGGGTAGCACGAGAATACCTCAAACCAGAAAAACTGGTAACTCTCGTAGTGGGTAATCAGACAGCCATACAACCCCCATTGACACAACTAGCTGCATCAGTAACGCCCATAGATGTGACAATTCCCAGTTCACAAACACAAGCGCAGAATTAACACTTACTCAGAGACGTGATAAATCGCGTCTCTATTCCTATCTAAAAAACTCAATATGAAAAACTGCTACTACAAAAACATCTCTTTTTCAGACCTAATTACTTGCTTTTTGTCTATGTAATTAACAAAAACTATTGACTTATGTAAATCAAATTGCAAAATATAATAAGTGATTATAATTCTGAGCATATAATTTGCCAGGTCTTACTGAATTACTGTAAGTATTTAGGGAGTAAATTACATGGCGAAGATAGAAATTTATAACTTGTATCCTAGTAATGAGCAACAGCTTCTTAATGAAATAACAGAAGGAGAAATCAAAACGGTGGAGGGACGTGAAGGAAGTACCGTCACAGCAGGTAACAGTGATATAAATGAACAACCTTTAGGAAATACGGTAGATCAAAATCTAGATAACCTTCTTTATCGCTTGAGAAATCAAATGGGTATAGTGATTTTTGGTGCTAGAAATCAATTCAATGAAAGATTAAATTCTTTTTAATTCATTTTGACATTTTTAATTATCATTAACTTCGACTATAATTAACCGAAATATAGACTATTTTTCAGATAAATTAATCTTTATATCACATAATTCATAGCCTCACAGGCTAAAGCCAGCATATAGCAATCCTATCTGATTTGCAAATACTAAGAGACTCACATACCCGGCTTCTTCAAGAACTTGGGTATTTTTCTTTTTGTCACTTATCTACATGATATAGGACTCCTATTTGATTTCTGTTGGCGTAGCCTGCGCTTTGCGCTTACAACTCAAAAAGCTGTTTCCCACGGACCACTCCCTACGGACCACTCCCCACCTACGCAAGTAAGTTCAAAATCCAAGCGGATTACTATAAATCTTCTGAGGTGGGCATCTTGCCCGCCCTTATCTACGATTTACTGTAAATCTGCATTTGGTATGTTGTAATTATTCAAATAAGTATTACTAGCAACTGAAACACATAATCTATCAGATCCAAATACTATTTTAAAAAAGACACAACTCTTGAATATATGTCTTTTCAAACAGGGTTTTAGCCTTGACTTTCTGATTTTGAATCAATAAAAATGACAGTATCAGTTAAGCAAACACAGATTGATTGCTTACCGATTTCATTTACCACCGACAAGTGCTTGAGGAGCTAATATGGCAAACATCAAATTGTTTGAACTAAACACCACTGGTTCTGAATTATTCCTAGATTCTGAGAGTTTTCTCAATGAATTGAACGATGTCGATTCTATTTCCGGTGGTAGTACCTCTAGTCAAGGTTACGACCAAGGCTATGGCTACAAAACAGTTAGTGGAATTTCAACATTAACTAAACTAGCCGAGGCATTTGTTACGGTTTATGCCATTGGTCATGTTACCGTGCTAGCCAAGTCATTCAGCCACGGATACTAATGGCTTCAGGTAACTAGTAAGCTATAGGGCTTTTTGGGGATTAAAGCTAATAAGTAATCTATGTGATTAACATGGACTTTCTTAATTATCAATAATCCCTGAGAGCTAACCAGCTTAAACAATTTTCTGTAAGCTTGCTTAATTGCGACAAGACTGTTAGGAGTAAATCATGGCTAATATTACACTGTCCGAACTACACGTTGCTGGTTCTGAATTATTCAACGATTCTGAAAGTTTCTTGAATGAATTCAGCGATGTAGATTCTATTTCTGGTGGTCAAGTTGGCTACGCTGGAGGAGTTAGCGACCCCACAACATTAATGAAGCTAGCTGAGGCATTTGTGACTGTATATGCTATTGGTCACGTTACCGTGTTAGCAAAATCATTCAGCGCAAGCAACGTTTAATAGTTCTGGATCACTACAGAGCTTGATGGTTTTCCAGGGATTAAAGGTAAAAAGCTATCTATGTGAATAACATGAGCTTTTGTTATTACCAATTATCCCTGTGGTCTAGCTAAATCTAAGCAATTTTCAGTTCATTACAACAAGTCTTTTAGGAGAAAATCATGGCAAATATTACACTGTCCGAACTACACGCTGCTGGTTCTGAATTGTTTCAAGATTCTGAAAGTTTTCTGAATGAATTCAGCGATGTAGATTCCATCTCCGGTGGTCAAATCGGCTACGGTGCTGGAATAGGCGCTCAAGTTGCTGTCAGTGATCCTACGACACTGACTAAGCTTGCTGGAGCATTTGTGACTGTATATGCCATTGGTCATGTAACTGTGTTAGCCAAGTCATTTAGTGGCATTTAATGACTTCGGGTAACTGCTGAAATTGATGGCTCTTTAGGAATTAAAGGTAAAAACTAATTTATGTGATTACCAATAATTCCTAAGAGCCGACTAGACACCATCTTGATCTTCACTGAAACTAACAAGTCTTCACAAGTTCACAAGTTCACAAGTCTTTTAGGAGTACATCATGGCTAATATCACTCTTTCTGAATTACACGCTGCTGGTTCTGAATTATTCCACGATTCTGAAAGCTTCTTGAATGAATTCAGCGATGTCGATTCTATCTCTGGTGGAGGAGCAGTTGCTGCTACAGGTGCTACCTACGTCGCCAGCAATCCTTTGACACTGACGAAGTTGGCTGAAGCGTTTGTAGTTGTATATGCGATTGAGCATGTCACAATCGTGGCTAAATCCTTCAGCATAACTGGTGTTTACTAGGTCTAGTTAACAACTGAAATAAATGGCTCTTTAGGGATGAAAGGTATTGTTTGATAATCAAACATCCCTAAGAGCCAGCCAAATTCAACGCTCTCGATTTTCACTGAAACCAACAAGTCTTCACAAGTCTTTTAGGAGTACATCATGGCTAATATCAAACTTTCTGAATTACACGCTGCTGGTTCTGAATTATTCCACGATTCTGAAAGCTTCTTGAATGAATTCAGCGATGTCGATTCTATCTCTGGTGGACAAGTTACCATCGCTACTGGTACTGTCGCTACAGGTGCTACCTACGTTGCTAGTAATGCTAGTACATTGACCAAGTTGGCTGAAGCATTTGTAATTACATATGCTGTTGAGCATGTCACAATCGTGGCTAAATCCTTCAGCATAACTGGTGTTTACTAGGTCTAGTTAACAACTGAAATAAATGGCTCTTTAGGGATGAAAGGTATTGTTTGATAATCAAACATCCCTAAGAGCCAGCCAAATTCAACGCTCTCGATTTTCACTGAAACCAACAAGTCTTCACAAGTCTTTTAGGAGTACATCATGGCTAATATCAAACTTTCTGAATTACACGCTGCTGGTTCTGAATTATTCCACGATTCTGAAAGCTTCTTGAATGAATTCAGCGATGTCGATTCTATCTCTGGTGGACAAGTTACCGTCGCTACAGGTGCTACCGTAGTCGCCGCCAGTAATCCTTTTACATTGACCAAGTTGGCTGAAGCATTTGTAATTACATATGCTGTTGAACACGTAACTATCTTGGCTAAATCCTTCAGCATAACTGGTGTTTACTAGGTCTAGTTAACAACTGAAATAAATGGCTCTTTAGGGATGAAAGGTATTGTTTGATAATCAAACATCCCTAAGAGCCAGCCAAATTCAACGCTCTCGATTTTCACTGAAACCAACAAGTCTTCACAAGTCTTTTAGGAGTACATCATGGCTAATATCAAACTTTCTGAATTACACGCTGCTGGTTCTGAATTATTCCACGATTCTGAAAGCTTCTTGAATGAATTCAGCGATGTCGATTCTATCTCTGGTGGACAAGTTACCGTCGCTACAGGTGCTACCTACGTCGCCAGCAATGCTAGTACATTGACCAAGTTGGCTGAAGCATTTGTAATTACATATGCTGTTGAACACGTAACTATCTTGGCTAAATCCTTCAGCATAACTGGTATTTACTAACTCTAGTTAACAACTGAAATCAATGGCTCTTTAGGGAGAAAAGGCATGATTTGATTACCCAAAATCCCTAAGAGCCAGCCAAATTCAACGCTCTCAAATTTTCACTGAAACCAACAATTCTTCACATGAAATCAATGGCTCTTTAGGGAGAAAAGGCATGATTTGATTACTAAAAATCCCCAAAGAGCCGACAAAATTCCGTAATTTACCATTTAATTCCACAAGTCTTTTAGGAGTAATTCATGGCAACTATCACTGTTTCTCAACTATACGCTACTGGCTCTGAACTGTTCGACGATTCCGAAAACTTTCTGAATGAACTGAGCGATGTCGATTCTAGCTCTCTGGGTGAATACAATGTTGTCGGTGGCATAATTACATTCACTGCATTAACTGGAACATTTGTCGGTACATATGCCATTGGTCATGCTACTTATGTGGCTAAGTCATATAGTCAACCATACTATGGGCATAGACGGCGCTTCTAGCTTTGTAGTTAATTATTAATCTTGATGGCTGTCTTGAGATAAAAGGTAAAAAGTAAGCAATTTTATCTGAAATAAAACCTCAGAATACAAAGTGAAGTGAAAGCAAAAAGTTCACAAATAATCTACAATTGCAAACTATTATCTTAATCTGGGTTATGAATACTAAGATACCCTAATAGCCAGCCAGATTGAAAAATATATGCTGTAATTCGACAATAGAATTGAAACTTAATTAAAATAAATATTTCGACAGTCGCCAAAATTGCTCAACCACCTAAATTAAATGTATTTAGTTTGGTAGTTATAAAAGATTGCAAATAAATAACAGTTTTATCTGAGTTGTGATAGCAGATTAGTTGACTAATGATTGAGGGAATTACTGAAACCAGGATAATTAACTCATTAATCAATAATTTGTCTAGGAATCAAGTAAATGGCAGGAATTATCATTTCCGAACTACACTCTACGAACTCAGAAAGCTTTTTAGTTGAAATAACAGATACGTGTTTCCTATCTATATATGGGGGTAATGAATATGCTTTGGACTATGCTTTCCATCAAATGCTGAATTTTAGTTATAGGCTGATGGATTTTATGTTATCAGCATTTGCTATCTACAGTATCGTGTCCCTAGCACAATCATTTATTACTACGACTGATTTTAACTTTGCACCTGTTCAGTTTACCCCGTTCTATTTATTGAATTCAAATTGAGATGATCACTCATAAAATGTTGTGTGCAATCAATGCTTGGATAGGAATTCTCTGGTTTTACAGTTTCTTGATTAACCAGGAACAAGTTTTCACATTACTGAGGAGTATTTAACGCTATGCCATTTTTATTAAGCTATCAAAATGTTTTTGATTACCTAATTCCCCTGGGATTATGTTCGGAAGAAGAACGTTCATTGAGTAATATTGAATTAAAACCTGCGAAAAACTTTAATTTATTACTCAGCTTATCAGAGGATAAAAAACTTCTAGTTAAGCAAGAGCGCCACAACCGAGAAGGAAAAACTGCGGGCGAGTTTGTGCAGGAATGGCGCATTCATGGGTTTTTGCAACAAAACCCAGAACTTAGCTATGTACGTCCTTTGCTTTCGGAAGCGGTACATTTTGATGCGGAAAATTCGATCATTATTTTCAACTATCTCAAGAATTATCGAGATGTGGCGGATTTCTACACTAAGGAGAATATTTATCCTACACAGGTGGCGACCAAAATTGGCACTATTCTGGCGTTAATTCATCGCGTCAGTGTTCAACGTCCTGAGTATCGGGAGTTCTTTGAAAATTCCCAGGATGGAGTAACTCCAGAGGCTCCTAAGCTCAATCAGAGAATGGATAGAATTACGCCGGAAATTTTTGGTAATGTTCCATCTGATGGGTTGAAATTCTTTGCTCTATATCAACGTTACGACAGTTTGGGTCAGGCGATCGCACAATTAGGAAATTCCTACACTCCCTACTGTTTGACTCATAACGACATGAAGCTGAACAACATTCTCATCTCCTTAAATTGGGAAGATGTGAATTTAAATAGCTCATCCTCAGACGAAAGCATGATTCGCTTAATTGACTGGGAACGCTGTTCTTGGGGAGACCCAGCTAACGATTTAGGCTCATTGCTCGCCAGCTACCTGCAATTGTGGCTGTATAGCGTAGTTGTCGGTAAAGGAATGGAAATTGAAGAATCTTTACGTTTAGCTACAACACCGTTACAAACACTCCGTCCTTCACTTGCTGCACTGGTTAAAGCTTATTTGGCTGAATTCCCCCAAATTCTAGAAGATCGTCCTGATTTCTTACAGCGAGTAGTGCAGTTTTGCGGTTTAGGCTTAATTCAATCTATTCAAGCCACACTCCAGCACGAAAAAACCTTTGGTAATCCTGGTATCAGTATGCTCCAAGTCGCCAAGAGTTTATTGTGTCGCCCAGAAGCATCTATACCAACTATTTTCGGTATGGATGCTTCGGATTTGACTCCCAAAAAATATTCATCTGCGACGAAGAGTCATTAGTCCTTAGTCCTTAGTCATTAGTTAACCACATCCACAAACCGCAGGGTATACACCCCGAATAACTAATGACTAGGACTACTTAATCAAAACGATTTTCACTCTACACGCTCTCTTCAACGCGATGAATCGGGTCTCTACAATCTTTTCAACACACTCTCTTATTTACAGGTAATCTCTTATGCAACTATTAGATTCGCTACAAACACAACTAGCTAATATTCCTGAGCCTTTGCAGACATCAATACAAGACATTATTCATAAGGTTGAAATCGTTTCTCATTATTGTATTAAGCACCCAAACTATAAAAGCGTAGAATTAACTGAGCAAGCAGTTTCTCGCTTTCAAAAATTGCCTTTAGACCTCCAGAACAAGTATTTAGGTGTGCAACTGCGTAGTTTTCTTTATGGTGTCTACTATAACGGTTCTTTAAAAGAGGATCTCAATCTCGCATCAGATGGAGAGTCAAAAAATGTTGCATTAAATCAGGATTTAGAAAATAATAGCTTTTTGGGTGTAGATATCGGTTTTTATGACCGCTTACATGAAAGCAACAGAGGTGAAGGCTACTTCAGTAATGATTGGTTGGTAGTTAAAGAAGAAACAGATGGTGCTTTGGCTGTGCATAAGGGTGGTTTAACTGTACATATTGAGCGCGATATTCACTTACGACAAGAAGATAAAGCTGTAACTATCGGTAGTTTAGTTCCGATCAAATTGCCTAAAAATGTGGTACAAAATGGGTTCTATATGGCAGTTGGTAATGAAGCTGCTCATGGTGATCAAGAAATAGTACGGATTTACTTTAATTTATCTCCAGACGGTGCTGTGGCTGTGATGGATGGGTTGACTACAAAACTCAATGCTCTGCCAATTTCCTTCACGTTTAAAGCACTCTATAATCCTACTGATTATGGACGTTGTGATTCAGCAGTGCTTTACTTTGATAAACATAATTATGAAGTTGTTCGCCCAGTATTAGAAAGGGTATATACAGAAAATCAATCACATTTTGCTGATTCAGTGCCTTTGTTTACTAAATTACTTGCGCCGGGGTTAGCTCTGGCGGAAGAACCAAATAGCAAATTTACAGATAGGGAAAGTTTTGGGATGAACCGTTGTCAAATTATTGCTAATGCTTTGCTTGATGTTTGGCAGCAAGATAATGATACGCCAGCAGGTAGGTTAGAATCTATTCTGAAACATTTCTCTATGCTGGAAATTGAATTGCAATGTCCTTATCTCAATCCCCATTCTGAAGATATCTTTACTTCTTTGCAGTTTTAATATTGGAACCTCACCCCAACCCTCTCCTTAGTAAGGAGAGGGAGCCGGAATTTCGTTTTTCCATTCTTCTGTAAGCCAAAATCCCATAAATAAATTGAACTTGCACATTTGCGATGCTCCCGATAAATAGTCTATTTAACTTGATGGAATAGCGCAACAAAACTTCACCCTGCTTTTGCTGGGAATTTTTGTTGCGTAATTTATTCAGGACTTACGCACAAGTTACGAAAGAATGAACCACGTAAAGCCTACGGCATAGCTTCTCTACGAGACGCTCCGCGTTAGCGGAGCTTTCGCTTTAGCGATACGCTTATGGCGCTAGCCTCTCCCCTTGGGAGAAGAACACGTAAAGCCTTCTCTACGAGAGGCTTGTCTGCGACACGCTACGCGAACGCCAACGGCATAGCTAGAGCCTCCGGCACGCTACCGCGAACGCTTACCGCGTTAGCGTCTCCCCTTCTCCCAAAGGGAGAGGCTAGCGCCAAGGGAGAAGGAAAGAAGGTTTGAGAGATATTTTGCGTAAGTCCTAACAATAAAACATCTTATTATATCAATCAAGATGAATGGGAAGATTTGATAAAAGAGGAAATAATTGAATATGCCATAGCTGATGCGAGTTTAGAAGTGCTAAATGGCAATTATAGTCGTTCTGAATTATCAGTAATGCTGAATAAACAGCAACTTTTAACTACAGCCATTAAATTTCTATCTTTAACTTATATAGGACTCCTATTTGATTTCTGTTGGCGTAGCCTGCGCTTTGCGCTTACAACTCAAAAAGCTGTTTCCCACGGACCACGGACCACCTACGCAAGTAAGTATGGCTACGCCACGCAAGCTATCAAAAATCAAAGCGGATTACTATAGTTATTCGCCAAAAGAATTACCAATAATTATGGATGATTATCTTCGTCAATTACCTGGAGGCGAAACTTGGATTTATAGATTAGGTCATTGAAATTGCTTAGAGTTGCGAAAAACTTAGGACATAGGGCGGGATGGCGTTGTACAAACCAAGTGGTTTTGACATGATCACAAATGGTGTTCATACTTCAAATCAGCAACGCCGGCGGGATTATCCCGCCACTACTATTAATCGAAATGTTTGATAATTGCGTCGGCAAATTCAGAACATTTTAAGGGTTCTACTGGTGGTTCTAGTAACCGGGCTAAATCGTATGTAACTTGACTATGAGCGATCGCCTGTCCTAAACCTTTTTTTACCAGGTCTGCGGCTTCTTGCCAACCCATAAATTCCAGCATCATCACACCAGAAAGAATGACAGAACCGGGATTAATTCGATCTAAGCCAGCGTGTTTCGGTGCAGTCCCGTGGGTAGCTTCAAATACGGCACAGGCATCGCCTATATTTGCCCCTGGCCCCATGCCTAAACCGCCGACAATGGCCGCAGCCGCATCAGACAAATAATCGCCGTTTAAGTTCATTGTGGCGAGGATAGAATACTCATCTGGTCTGGTTTGGATTTGTTGAAAAATACTATCAGCAATCCGGTCATTGACCATGATTTTGGCTTTCCATTGACCGTTTCCGTGGGTTTCCCAAATTGTGCTGAGAACAGTTTCGACTTCCTGGACAATTTGCGCTTTTTTCTCTGGTGTCAGGGAATCATAACCTGGGTCAACTTCACGGGCGTTATCTTCGGGGGAAATATCAGGATTTTTTTCTTTATTAATTAAAATCCAAGATTCCCGTTCAGTCACGCATTGGCTGCGAAATTCACTGGTTACTAATTCATAACCCCAATCACGGAAAGCGCCTTCAGTATACTTCATAATATTGCCCTTATGCACCAGTGTTACCTGTTGCTTGTCTTTAGGCAATAACAAAGCGTGTTTCATCGCTCTGCGTACTAGGCGCTGAGAACCTGTTTTGCTGATGGGTTTGATACCAATACCAGCATCGAGGGGAATCTGCTTTTTCCCATGTTCTGGGGTAGCAGGGATGAGTTCTTCATTGAGAATTTTAATTAAGCGATCGCCGATTTCACTTCCCTGCTTCCACTCAATTCCCAAATAAATATCTTCCGTATTTTCCCGATAAACAATCACATCCAGTTTTTCAGGATTTTTGTGAGGCGAGGGTGTACCTGCATAATATCGGCAAGGACGCACACAGGCATATAAATCAAAAATTTGCCGTAGCGCCACGTTTAAAGAGCGAATCCCACCGCCCACGGGGGTAGTCAAAGGCCCCTTAATCGCTACACCATATTCTTTAATTGCTGTTAAAGTATCTTGAGGCAAATACTGATAAGTACCGTATAAATCACAAGCTTCATCACCAGCATAAACCTTAAACCAACTGATTTGACGCTGACCTTTGTATGCTTTAGCTACCGCCGCATCTAGCACCTTTTGGGTAGCAGGCCAGATATCTATACCTGTGCCATCGCCCCGAATAAAGGGGATAATTGGATTATCAGGGACAATCGGTTCACCATTTTTAAAGGTGATTTTTGTTCCAGTTGTGGGGGGGATAATCTTGTCGTACATATTTCAAACACTCCTGAAGGATACGCCACCCGCCAAAAAATCTGGCTTTGACAGGCTGGTTAATTTTACTGTGTCTTTTGTTCACCAAGTCATGAGGCGCAGATTTTCCCCTTATTCCCGTTATACAGTCTTTGGGGTTAAGCTATTGAATTCAGTGAAGCGATTGCAATTTTGTACGATTGCCTTCGGCACTGCGCGCAGCGCAATCAAAAATAGTAAACTACTTTTCGCTATCAGTACTTCATCTGGGAAAATACCCGATAGCCCATCGCTTTTTCACGCTCACGCTAACACGATTAATGGCATGACAGACCAAATGATTTTATCAGGCACTGCTGACATCGACTCCCTTCGACAATCGTTAATCACTGGGTCTGTTCAAGTCCAACAGCAAATCATCCCACAGTTGGCTAACTTGGGCGACGAGGGATTAGATGTGTTGATGGAATTTTTACAGCAACGACGTGAACACCCAGCGACTTGGATCGATGGTAAAGCTTACCAAGTCCTCTATAACTCTGATGCACCTCAAGTTAAAGAATTTCTGCTTGACTGTTTTCCTGAAGGAATTGTACCTCTAAAATCAGAGTGCGGGATTAATTATAATCCTTTGCAACAGTTACTGGCTATGCAAGACTTCCAAGCTGCTGATCTCATGAGTATCCAAAAAATGTGTGAACTAGCAGGGCCAATGGCTGTACAAAGAAAATGGTTATATTTTACGGAAGTCGAAAACGCCCCAATTGTTGACTTACAAACGATTAACAACCTCTGGTTAGTCCATTCAGAAGGTAAATTTGGCTTTTCGGTACAGCGCGAAATTTGGTTGAGTTTAGGCAAAAACTGGGAAAGTTTATGGCCGAAAATTGGCTGGAAAAGCGGTAATAACTGGACACGCTACCCAAACCAGTTTACCTGGGATTTGAGCGCCCCTAAAGGTCATTTACCCCTGTCTAATCAACTGCGGGGGGTACGGGTCATGGCTTCGTTATTGTCTCACCCTGCTTGGTCTAAGAGTACCAAAAATTGATAGTCTTAGAAGGAGTAGACTCGCCTTTATCCGCAGAAATTCAAACTGGAAATTTTAAATTGGCTCATGGCAAAAGTTCATTTAGAAGATATTAGGCGTAGATTTAACAATGTCACTGCTATTGAGGACATTAGTTTTGAGATTCCTGATGGAGAGTTTTGGGTTTTAGTCGGACCGTCGGGTTGTGGTAAGTCTACAATTTTACGCACGATCGCCGGGTTGGAATCGGCGACATCTGGTAATCTGTTTATTGGCGATCGCTTGGTCAATAATATCCCCGCTAGACAGCGTGATATAGCGATGGTATTCCAGAATTACGCCCTGTATCCCCACATGACGGTGGCGGAAAATATCGCTTTTGGCTTAAAAATGCGGAAAGTTGACCCCAAGATTATTCAAGAACGCGTGGTGAATGTGGCGCGCTCGCTTTCTCTCGAACATCTACTAGACCGCAAACCCAAACAACTTTCTGGGGGACAGCAACAACGGGTAGCATTAGGACGAGCGATCGCCCGTGAACCACAAGTATTTTTACTTGATGAACCTTTGTCTAATTTAGATGCCCAGTTGCGAGATGATACTAGGGCAGAGTTGAAACAGTTACATCAACAATTAGGCATTACCACGATCTATGTCACTCACGATCAAGTTGAGGCGATGACCTTGGCTGATAAAATTGTGGTGCTAGATCGGGGTAGGATTCAGCAAATTGGTGATCCTCAAAGTATTTATGCACTTCCCGCTAATCACATGGTGGCGACTTTTTTGGGGAATCCTCCCATGAATATTTTACCTGCTATCTACAAAAATGATGTTTTTGATGTGAGTGGACAATCGTTGGCGGTTCCAGCAGTTGTCAGGGAAAAAGTGCAGTTACGTCAGGGTCAAAGTTTTGATTTGGGAATTCGTCCCGAACATATTACAATTAAGATTGACGAACCGCCAAGTCGCCCGCGCGCAGCGATGCCCGACAGGGCTGTAGTACGCCAAGAGGAAGAGTTGGGAGGGTTATCGGTTGAGGTGAAGGTGGTGGAACCTTTGGGAAGGGAAACTTTGATTCGTGCGAGTTTACCCGGTTCAATGGGGGTGATTAATATTCAGACATCTGCTGATGTTCGTCCCCGTCCAGGCGATCGCTTGTCTTTGCAACTTGATTTAAACCAGTTGTTTGTCTTTGACACCGCAACTGGTGACAGAATCTCACCGGAATAATGGCGATCGCCTGAGTAGAAAATTCAGCTAGACAAGTTTAAATCCTGTCGCATTCAGGATTTCTTTGTCGCCTTGCTTCACAATGAGGGTGGGAGAACCATTTCCATCTTCAGTAATCGGTTGTGACAAAATGTATCTATAATCTCCATTCACCCAACCAGTCACACATCTACCATCCCGACAGCTAACTTTACCACCTGTTAAGTTGATACAATTGCCTTGAGCATCACATCCTTTATAGGTGAGATTTCCCGTATTGTTCACCCCTGACCAAGAATTTCTATTACCAATGGTAATTGTCCACTTACCATTACTGTAAGTAGATGAATTACTTGATTGGGGAGGAGTTGGTGATTGTTTATCTTTAAATCCTGTCGCATTCAGGATTTCTTTGTCGCCTTGCTTCACAATGAGGGTGGGAGAACCATTTCCATCTTCAGTAATCGGTTGTGACAAAATGTATCTATAATCTCCATTCACCCAACCAGTCACACATCTACCATCCCGACAGCTAACTTTACCACCTGTTAAGTTGATACAATTGCCTTGAGCATCACATCCTTTATAGGTGAGATTTCCCGTATTGTTCACCCCTGACCAAGAATTTCTATTACCAATGGTAATTGTCCACTTACCATTACTGTAAGTAGATGAATTACTTGATTGGGGAGGAGTTGGTGATTGTTTATCCAAAATTTCCATTTGGGAAATTATCGATTCTTGACGACTTTTACCGCAGGGTTCATTACTTTCGCAATCATTTAATGATGCGATTTCATAAGAAGCGCGTACCTTCTTATTTAAATATTTTTCGGATTCTGCACACAGTTCAAAAGACGCACCATCACGAAATTCTTTTCCCTGTTCATCTACTAGCGTCGCGTAGCAGATAATATCGCCAGTAACTAATTCTTTAACTGTACCAATTTTGGGTTGTTTGTTAACAACTGATTTCGTTTGATTATTAGCTTGATTGCTGCTAGAACTGCTATTGACTACCTCAGTTGTCTTTGGTGGACTTTTAGGATCTACCTGGGCAGTATTAGTTCCATTAGAATTTACTGTAGAACTCTTTGGTGTAGATGAAGTAGTTTCATTAGAATTTACTGTAGAATCATCTAGTTGAGATTCGGATTGTATTGTTTCCACATTATTAGTCGTAGTGTCCCGTACAGTATCAGTAGGGGAAGTACCACAACCCGTAATTAGGATTGAGGAAACAATTAATGCAATTGTGGGGATTAACTTGTTCATATGTTTTCAGACTCTCAATTTATCGATTTCGGTTCCCATATAAATCAACTACAGCCTTCAAATCCAGATTTTTGCACTCAGTAATAAAAGTTAACAAAAGCATTTATCGCCTTAACTAACCGAGGTCAGGATTTATCTGTGTTTATCTGTGTCCATCTGTGTTCAACTAATTCTTGGTGTATTTCATTGAAGTTATAGCAAGAAAAAGGTTGTTAGGACATAGGAAAAGTCTCAAACCCAGTCACAGCAGGTCTTTCACTTTTGACTTTTGCTATACATGGTGGGTTACGCTGTTGTAACCCACCCGAAAATTTATAGTTGTTTGCGGCTGAATATAGGAAATTTGTTAACCGACTGGCTGAGGCTGAGATTTTGCCAACTCACCAGGAGTAAATGCCCCATTTTCCGTAATTATAGCCGTAATTAACTCAGCAGGGGTAACATCAAAAGCAGGATTGTAAAAATCAACCCCCGAAGGTGTCAGCATAGTCTCGCCCACTTGGTAGATTTCCTCTGGGTGACGCTCCTCAATGGGAATTTTGCTACCATCAGCTAAGGCAAAATCGACGGTAGAAAAAGGAGCTGCCACAAAGAAAGGGATATGATGGGCTTGAGCTGCGATCGCTACACTATAAGTCCCAATTTTATTCGCAGTATCACCATTAGCAGCAATGCGGTCAGCACCCACAACTACAGCATGAATTAAACCCTGCTTCATACAATGAGCCGCCATGCTATCAGTAATTACCGTAACGGGAATACCTTCTTGAACACATTCCCAAGCCGTAAGTTTTGCCCCTTGTAACCGAGGACGAGTTTCATCAGCAAACACACGTTCTAAACGCCCTTCCCGCCACGCAGAACGGACAACACCCAAAGCCGTACCATAACCAGCCGTAGCCAACGCCCCAGCATTGCAGTGAGTCAGAATCCGCAGCTTTTCAGGAGTGCTAGGTAACGCTGTCAAACCATGATCACCAATCGCCTGACAGGTTTGTAAATCCTCAGCATTAATCCCTTGGGCTGTTTGCAAAAGATGCTCTTTAATTTCCGCCACAGTTCCCAAACTTTCGTAAGCAGTTTTCATCATCCGGCTAATCGCCCAAAATAAATTAACTGCTGTGGGGCGAGTAGAACGCAACAACTCGGCCACCCTTTCCAAACCTGATAAAAACTCATGGTGATTTTCCGCCGTAATTTCCCGCGCCCCCAGATACATACCATAAGCAGCAGCCACCCCAATAGCAGGCGCACCTCTGACAATCATCGTCTTAATCGCCCGTGCCATATCCTCACTACGGTGAATCTGCACCACAGTATACTCACCAGGTAAACGAGTTTGATCAATCAAAGAAACCGAATCATTTTGCCAAATAACAGGATAAAGCATAAAAAACCAGATAAATAACTCAACTCCTACTCTCTGCGCCTGGTGCGCCTGGTGCGTGAAACTTCCTACTGAGGAAAATACGCTATAATCATTGCTACTTGAGGATGACTACGAGCGATCGCTTCCGGCGCATGACCCAGAAGAGAAAACAACTGAGTTTTTTGTTCAACAGTACCATTTAACACCAGCAGGTCATTAGATTTGAGTAACCGAGAAACTTGGCGGACAAAATTACCTCGCACCTTGAGAATCGGTGTATCTGGCGGTAGTTCAAGACCAGTAAGTTCCACAGTTGCACCTCTGACTGCTACAACGTGTAATAGTTGTAAGGTGGCTTTGAGTTCCGTCGCCAGGCTTTTAGCTAATTCGATACTTTGCTTAAAAGAACTAGCGTAAGTCTGTTGAGTCGTGAAAGCGATAAAGACGCGCCCTGTATGTTCAATTGGTAATGGGAATCGACTGACTAAAACTGGTACAGAACTGCGATTCACAATTTTGTCAATCACACCGCCAAATAAATTTTCCTCATAAGTAGAGTAACCCTTCCAACCGCAGACAATCACACTAGCTTGTTGTTCTTCTGCTACACGGGCAATACCCTTATCAATTGATTCATCAATGCGACCAATGGGCGTAACATTGGTAACAGCAGCATGGGCAATCATTTCCGCAGTTGATAATAATTGGTTTTGTCTGGTTTTATCCTCTGGGGAAATAGTGGAATTTTGCTCTAGTAAAATGTGGAGGGGTAGCAGAGTTCCTTTAGCGGATTTTGCCAGGAGAATTGCCAACTGTAGGAGATTATCTTCAGTTCTGGGGTTAGCAACTGGGACTAAAACGCGATCGCCAATGGTTCCTGTCTTCGGGTTTTGAGTCGTCGCTTCTCCGGGCTTAATTTTTTGTCCCCATTGCGCTGTCACCCAAGGAGAAGCAACACAAGTCACTAAAATCATGGCGATAGTGCCATTTACAGTTAATTGGTCAACCAACTCGATATTATAAGCAACAGTAATCGCCGCTAGAGTAGAAGCAGCTTGAGCTACCGATAGCCCAAACATCACCATAATATTGTCAAAATTGAAGCCAAATAACTTACCCGCACCCCAAGCCGGGATAAACTTAGAGCCAAGAGCAACAGTCACCATCACACCTGATACTACAAGCGATCGCGGTTCTTGAATTAAAATCATAGGATTAACCAACATCCCTACAGAAATCAGGAAAAATGGCACAAACAGCGTATTACCGATAAATTGAATCCGATTCATTAAAGGGCTAAGTTGCGGTATCAGTTGAGTAATCGCAACTCCAGCTAAAAAAGCCCCAATAATTGGTTCAATTTGGATTAATTCTGCGGCGTAGGAAACAACAAACAAACTAGCTAAAACAAAGGTAAACTCTGCCCCTTCGTCATGTCCAAAGCGTTGAAAAAACCAACGTCCCAGGCGAGGTAATCCCCACAGAATCAGGAAGGTGTAGATAATCAGAGAGGGAATTAGAAATAGCCAAAACTGTAAAGTTAAATTGCCTTCATGCGCTCTTACCACCACCGCTAACACTAAAAGTGCCAAAATATTAGTGATTAACGTCCCTCCCAGAGTGGTAGTCATTACCTGCGATCGCATAATACCCAGTTTACTGGCTACAGGCAATGCTAGCAGGGTATGGGAGGCGAAACAGGATGCAACCAAAACAGCCGGCAATAAATCGTAGCCGATAGCCATCATGGCTCCAGTACCCAATACCATAGGTACTAGAAAAGTAGCCAAGCCAAAGATCACAGCCTTATCAGCATTATATTTCATGTCATCCAGGCTAGTTTCCAGTCCCGCCATGAACATGAGAAATAATAAACCGACTGTACCCAGTAGCACAATTGTATTATCTCGTGCCAACAATCCCAGCCCATTGGGACCGACTACGACCCCAGCCAAAATTAAGCCCACAATTCCAGGTAGCCGAATTTTCTCAAATAACAGGGGAGCGATGAGCATAATCCCCAAAATCATCAAAAACACAGGTACGGGGTCTTTAATGGGTGTTGATATGAGGGTAGTCATTAATAAATCAGTCATGTCCTGCCCTTGGGTTGCGATATCTACGATAAGCTACGCTAGTGCATCTGGTCTCATAAATGTTTGTCAGAATTTGCACTGACTCAAATATTAATACTTTCTCAAAACTCTATAAAACTAAGACTAATTTGAGCGCTATCTTTTGCCATCAAAGAAATTATCTAATTTTCCCGCTTAATGCCGATAAATGACACAAAAAAAGGTGAGTTATCCCCACCCTTCTTGCTCAATAATTTAACAACTAGGCATAAATCAACCCAGTTATTTTTAGTTAATAGTTCTAGCCCTAGACAACAGGAGATGCTTGCTTTGCAAAGAAAGCAGCCATTACTCTTTCCGCTATTTGACGACTCGTTAAACCTAATTCCGCCTTAGATTCATCAGGTGTCGCATGGTCTACCAATATATCTGGTACACCAATCCGCTTGACAGGAACCACAACATCTGCATCTAGTAATGCTTCCGCCACAGCCGAACCAAAACCACCCATTACACAACCTTCTTCCAAAGTGACAACCCGGCCGATTTGCTTCGCCAAAGGCAAAATTAATTCTGTATCCAAAGGCTTGACAAAACGAGCATTAATCACAGTGGCTTCAATGCCATGTTCGCTGAGAATTTCCGCAACTTGCATACTGGGATATACCATAGTCCCGTAACCGATGAGTAACACATCATCACCGTTACGCAGAATTTCTGCTTTACCAATTTCTAAAGGTTCCCAGCCTTCTTCCATCAAAGGAACACCGTAACCGTTACCACGGGGGTAACGCATGGCAATTGGTCCACTTGTATGGTTAACGCCAGTTACTACCATACGTTGCAATTCCGCTTCGTCTTTGGGTGCCATCATCACCAGATTGGGAATACAGCGCAGATACGCAATATCATACATACCTTGGTGTGTGGGACCATCAGCACCAACAATTCCCGCCCTGTCTAAACAGAAGAACACAGGTAGGTTTTGAATACAAACATCATGAACTATCTGGTCGTAAGCCCGTTGAAGGAAGGTGGAGTAAATAGCCGCTACAGGACGCATTCCTTCACTAGCCATCGCCGCAGCTAAGGTGATAGCGTGTTGTTCCGCAATACCAACATCAATATATTGATTGGGTAGTTTAGTTTGGAGTTTATCTAAACCTGTTCCCGTAGCCATTGCGGCGGTAATGCCCACAATTTTGGGGTTTTGTTCCGCCAATTTGACTAAAGTGTGGGAAAAAACTTTGGCGTAAGCGGGGGGTTTGGGCTTCGTTGAGGGAACCGCTTTACCTGTGGTTAAGTTAAATGGGCTTTGGGCATGGTAGCCTACTTTGTCGAGTTCGGCGATTTCGTAGCCTTTACCTTTAACTGTAATCACATGGACTAAAACTGGCCCTGTCATCTCATGTGCTTGGTTGAATGTGGCAATTAATTCTTCTAAATTATGCCCATCTACTGGCCCCATATAAGTAAAGCCTAGTTCTTCAAAGACTGCACCAACTTTGGGAACTGCTAAACGTTTCATTCCTTCTTTGATGCGTCCCAGTTCGGGAGACAAAGATTCGCCAACAAAGGGAATTTGCTTAAACTGTTCTTGAAAATTATCTTTGATAAACTGCACGGGTGCGCTGAGGCGCATTTTATTAAGGTAGCGAGGAATTGCGCCGACGTTGGGAGAGATGGACATCTCGTTGTCGTTGAGAACCACCAGCAGTTTTGTTTTAGGTAAGTGTCCCGCATGGTTGATGGCTTCTAAAGCCATACCACCAGTTAAAGCACCATCACCAATTACGGCTACTGATTTAAATTTTTCTCCTTTCAACTCTCCCGCTAAAGCCATACCCAATGCTGCGGAAATACTGGTTGAAGCGTGTCCAGCACCAAAGTGATCGAATTTGCTTTCACACCGTTTGAGATAACCAGCAACGCCGGCTTTTTGTCTGAGGGTATGAAAGTCGTTGTAGCGTCCTGTCAGCAGTTTGTGGGGATAAGCTTGATGTCCCACATCCCAAATGACTTTATCCCGATCCAAATCCAGTGTCTGGTAAAGTCCTATTGTTAACTCTACAACTCCCAACCCAGGGCCGAGATGTCCCCCACTTGTGGCTACGGTTTGTAGGTGCTTTTGTCGAATCTGATGGGCGATTTGTTGCAATTGTGGGATCGACAAACCATGCAACTGGTTAGGATGTGTGATTTCACTCAGATGCATATTATAGGGTGTTCCTCTCTAAACTCTACTTCTAACATTCTTTGATTTTCCCACGGTGGGGATGCCTCGATAATTATTTAGTCATTGGTCAATCAATTTTAGATTTTAGATTTTAGATTTTAGATTAGACTGCAATCTAAAATCGCTTTCTCCAAAATCCAAAATTCTTTACGGACCACTCCCCACACTCCCCTGCTTCTTCTCCCCACTCCCCACTAATGGCATTTCTGGTTGTGGCTGCTGTCTTTGTAAATATTGACTCAATAAATAAGCCATGTCTCCACGGGTCATGGGGCGTAATGGGGAAATGTTATTTTGGGCATCTGTGTTAATAAATCCTTCAGCAACTACTGTGGCGATCGCTCTTCTGGCCCATACTGGAATTGATACTGCATCTGGATGCGGCTCAAGTATTTCATTTACGGTACTATCACCAAATTGAAATACACCATAAGCTTGGGCAAAAATCGCCATACCTTCTGCCCTTGTTACTCTTTGATTAGGAAAGAATAAATTGCCTCGATATCCTTTCATAATGTCAGTTTTAAGAACTGTCTGAATATCATTAAATGCCCAATGGGAACGGGGAACATCTGGCACGGTTTTCGACTCTTGTTGTTTAACAGCTTCGCGTTGCTCTAGGTTAAATGCTTTCACCAAAATGGCAGCTAATTCTGCACGACTAATCATCCTTTCTGGATAAAAGTTTCCATCAGGTGAATTCGTCATTAACTTAGCTGTAATTACCTGTTGAATTTCTTCAGAATGCAATTTTTCACTTGGTTCTAGCGCTTTAGCAACACTTAATGGCAAGTTTTGCAGTAGTAATACTAAGGAAAGAGTACTTAGCAACTTTCGCATATTGTTCATGATTTTGATTTTGCTACTTTGCATCTACAAGCAAATGAGAGACTCACCTTGGTGGGTGATGCTCAGAATATTGACTTGAACTGATTGACGCGTTTTCGCTTGACAAAGTTGCCATTATTAGGTAAAGAAGTAATCTGACGGTTTTTAGTTAATAAATCATGTCTCACTAATTATGTGGGTGGGCAATTTTTGCTAATTTGAATTTAATCAAGCTAGCTCTTTTTTGATTCAGCCTGCATAGTCTATATTAACTAACTTTATTGGTACATTTCAGATTATTAGTGTTCAGATTAAATCTAAAATTTTCCTAATTTCAAATGTCAAGTTAGTTTTATAGTCACTACAGAATAAACCCTCACAGTAGGGGGGTAAGAATTTATCACTGAAGATGCACGATTGAAATCAAGTAATCATTATAACGAGATTCAAAATAATTTTACGTGGTATTAAATTTGATATTGAAGCCAGACAAATATTATAACCTAACTGCTTTTATGCGGTTGTGTCGTTGGTAAATCTGGTATTTTGCGGAAATAATGAGAAATTTTGGGTGAGTGAATTAGGAATTGCCGAGGATGTAGTATAGTCGGCCGTGATAGAGCATTTAGTCAATATTTCAGGAGTTTTGGGATGAGCGCAACAGCAGACCCAGTAAAGTTAATGAAGCAAGAAGTTGGCAAGGCGGCGGCGGCTCTGGTAAAATCAGGGTCGATTGTCGGTTTGGGTACAGGGTCAACTACAGCTTATACAATTCAGTTTTTAGGCGATCGCATCAAATCCGGTGAACTTAAAGATATAGTGGGTATTCCTACCTCTTTTCAATCAGAAGTGCTGGCGAAAGAATACGGCGTACCTCTGACCACCTTAGATGCTGTTGACCACATTGATATTGCCATTGATGGGGCTGATGAAGTTGACCCCCAGAAGAATTTAATCAAAGGCGGTGGTGCGGCACATACCCGCGAAAAAGTAGTAGATTACTTAGCAGAGCAATTTATCGTCGTGGTTGATAGTGGTAAATTAGTCGAGCGCTTGGGTTCTACTTTTGCCGTACCTGTAGAAGTGATACCTATGGCCATTACCCCTGTTACCAACGCCATTAAAAAACTCGGCGGTAAACCAGAACTCCGCATGGGTGTGAGAAAAGCCGGTCCAGTAATTACCGACCAAGGTAACTTTGTATTAGATGTCAGATTTGACTCTATTGATGACCCTGTTAACCTAGAGAAAACACTGAATAATATTCCTGGTGTTTTAGAAAACGGCATCTTCGTCAATTGTGTAGATGTAGTTCTAGTAGGCGAAGTTATAGACGGTCAGCCCTTAGTACGTCAACTGTAAGACTGGGAACTGGGTGAAAATTTTGCTCATCTCCCCATCTCTTTTGTGGAACAGGCATCTTGCCTGTTCTGGGGGAACCAGTAGTTCACCCCACAATATTTATGCTAGAACTTACGCAAAAACTCTCTTAAACCCTCTTGACTCGGTGTACTCTGTGCCTCTGTGGTATGCGCTACGCGCACGCTACGCGAACGTTTTCCCATAAATTTGCCTAAGTCCTATATCCTATATGCTTATGCACAAAATTAGCTCTGTCACAGTTAATTTTTTTGATAAATCGCACCGGATTTCTATATAAATTACAGTTAAATACCGTAACCGCACGTTGTAAAATTAGGCGATGACAAAACCGCACTCCACCGTAATTCCCTCTTGCACTTGGAGCCGTCCCATCGGTTTAGGCTGGGACAAGCCCTACACTGTTCGCTACGCTAGTAATATTGATGATGGCCCTTGGCACGGTATGCCTTTAGGTGGCTTTGGTGCGGGTTGTATCGGTCGTTCTTCACGAGGAGACTTTAATCTGTGGCACATTGACGGCGGTGAACATACGTTTCAAAATATCCCCGCTTGTCAATTTAGTGTATTTGAATCTGATGGGACATCGGCTCAAGCTTATGCTTTGGCTACAGAAGCGCCAGAAAATGGTAGTCTCTCAGCTTGGAAATGGTATCCAGCATCTACAGCTACACAGTCAACAGGAACTTATCACGCCTTATATCCTCGTAGCTGGTTTGTCTACGAAAATGTCTTGCAAGCACAGTTAACCTGTGAGCAGTTTTCCCCAATTTGGGCAGAAAATTATCAAGAATCTAGCTATCCGGTGGCGGTGTTTAACTGGAAGGCTCATAACCCCACAAATGCACCGATTACGCTGAGTATTATGCTGACTTGGCAAAATATGGTGGGCTGGTTTACTAATGCGCTCAAGTCTCCAGAAGTGCGGATACGGGATGATGGTAGTCCGGTTTATGAATATCAGCCACGTTTAGGCGATAGTCAAGATAATTATAATTGTATCACAGAAAATACAGAAAACTTTAGTTGTTTTTGTAGCCGAGTTGTTGATGATGACTCAGTAGCAGAAGGCGATGGTAGTTGGTGTATTGCGACTATCAAACATCCCCAGTTTAAAGTATTTTATAATACTTGCTGGAATCCTGCTGGTACTGGGGCAGATGTGTGGGAAACCTTTGCTGCTGATGGTTCTTTAACTAATTATCAAGATGCTACTCCCGCGTTAGAAAATACACAAATCGGGGTAGCGATCGCCCTGCGTTTCACTCTCCAACCAGGGGAAACTTTAGCCATTCCTTTTGTCCTGTCTTGGGATTTTCCGGTAACAGAATTTGCAGCCGGAATTAATTATTACCGCAGATATACTGACTTTTTTGGGCGTGGTGGTGATCATGCTTGGGCGATCGCCTCTACAGCCCTGACTCAATATCAAACTTGGTATAAAAATATAGAAAATTGGCAACAGCCGATTATTGACAGAGAAGATTTACCCGACTGGTTTAAAATGGCTTTATTTAATGAGCTATATGACCTCACAAGCGGTGGAACTCTCTGGAGTGCAGCCTCAGAACTTGACCCCATTGGGCAATTTGCCGTCCTGGAATGCTTAGATTATCGTTGGTACGAAAGTCTCGATGTGCGGTTATATGGTTCTTTTGGGCTACTGCACTTGTTCCCGGAACTGGAAAAATCAGTAATTCGCGCCTTTGCCAGAGCAATTCCCCATAGTGATAATCACCAGCGTGTCATAGGCTATTATTATACCATCGGGGCGGATACCACAACCGCAGTTCGTAAAGTTGCAGGTGCAACACCCCACGATTTAGGCGCACCGAATGAACACGTTTGGGAAAAAACAAATTATACCTGCTATCAAGATTGCAATTTGTGGAAGGATTTGGGTAGTGATTTTGTCTTGCAGGTATACCGAGATTTTCTGCTAACTGGTGCTGATGATGTCCAGTTTTTGGCAGATTGTTGGGCGGGAATTGTGCAAACTCTCGACTATCTGAAAAGCTTTGATTTAGACGGTGATGGGATTCCTGAGAATTCTGGCGCACCTGACCAAACTTTTGATGATTGGCGGTTACAGGGGGTGAGTGCTTATTGTGGCGGGTTGTGGTTAGCGGCTTTAGAAGCTGCGATCGCAATTAGTGATATTTTATTAACGAACCACAGAGGCGCAGAGGACACAGAGGAGTTAGGACAGAGGTATCGGGTTTGGTTGGCGCAGTCGCGTACTATTTATCAAGAAAAGCTCTGGAATGGTCAGTATTTCCGCTTGGATAGTGAGAGTGGTTCTGATGTGGTGATGGCGGATCAATTGTGTGGACAATTCTATGCGCGTTTATTGGGATTGCCTGATATTGTACCAAGCGATCGCGCTTTATCTGCTTTACAAACTGTTTATCATGCTTGCTTTGTTAAGTTTTGTAACGGTGAGTTTGGCGCGGCTAACGGTGTGCGTCCTGATGGTTCAGCAGAAAACCCCAATGCTACCCATCCTCTGGAAGTCTGGACAGGGATTAATTTTGGATTGGCGGCTTTTCTTGTACAAATGGGAATGCAGGATGAAGCATTGAAGTTAACAGGCGCTGTAGTCCAGCAAATTTATCACAATGGCTTACAATTCCGCACACCGGAAGCTATCACCGCATCTGGGACTTTCCGTGCTAGTACTTATCTACGGGCGATGGCTATTTGGGCAATTTATCTGGTTATCGATGCTAAAAAGCACATCCTACATAGTGACACTAATACAGTCTGAAAAATAGCAGATAGCATTTTCCGTTGCATTAATTCCCACAATTCGGCTGCTTAAATCCCTAATTTTACAGGCTTTATCTGTAAGGAGTTAACAAGCTTTTTTGCTGAACTTTAATTTAGAAATTCCCACTCCACCTGCAAACAAAACACCTAAAACAGTATTTGGTTCTGGTATAGATTGTGGGTTAGTACTAATAGCACCATTGACTTGGAGTTGTACATCGTCATAACTCAAATCCCCACCGTTTTGATCATCTTCAAAAGTAGCATTGATTACTCCTAGTTTAATCGTTGCTAAACCTGCATGGATAATATTATCAGGGTTGCGATCTGCTGAACCTAAGAAGTAAGTTTGGTCATTATTCGGGACATATATGCCGAAAAATAGTTCTTGTCCAGAGGGAAATATACCTAAATTGACGGTTTTACCAACCTCTTTATTAGTACCAATAGGCGTGAATGCTCCATTGGGGTCAAGTGAACTAAATAGTCTTAATTCACTGATAAATGAAGTATTGGGGTTACCTTCTAGAATTGTTGCTTCTACGTTACCTCCGGTGGCAAAAATTTGTTCGCCCAGGGTATATTCAATACCGCCTATAGTTATTGCTTGAGCAGAAGCAACACTTCCTAGAAGCATAAATGTAGCTCCAGTTGTTGCCATTGCTAAGTTTTTCAAAAAAGTGGTTGTTGTCATAAAATGTAAACACTTATGGAACTAGTAATTGAGTTTTTCCAGTTTTGGTATAAACAATCTTAAAGTATCTGTCTGTAAAATAAAGACCCTAGCAAATGACTTAACAAAAAAAATACACATAAATATTGTTGATAAAGGTAGTAATTATTTAAAACGGCTCAAATTCAAAGGGTTTGAGGTCATACCAAACACAAATTTCAGCTTCACAATGTCTTTGTGTATATTCCAATACGAATATAGATGCAGAGCAATACAGATGTTTTACCGTACCGCTCCTCATTCGTATACTGTCTCCAGCCCCAACACTCAGCATTTCCAATTTTTGGATTTATTTTCCGGGTGTTTCATGAACCAAAAGAACATATAACTAGGGTTAAAAAAAGATTTCCAATACTTACGAATTAAAACTGCTAGTTGCCACAATACAAAGGTGACTAATTTTCGTCATACCAAGATTAGTAAAATTTCCATTAAATATGACTTGAGATCACAATGCAATAGCATCTGTTCAAAACTCTGATATTGGTCGCATCTGGGTTGGGTGAGTAAAATCCTTGTGTAAAAGACTTTGGGGAAAATGAAACTGAAAAATAGCGATTAATAAAATCCTGACTTAAAACCCAATCATTAACACGAATTACAAGACTGCATCCGCCTACCCAGTATCAGTTAAACCATGCACCCCTCTTAGTCCTTCAGAGTCCAGTACCCTTCTCGGTTACATCAATCGTGTTTAGACAAAACCTGCTAGATTATACTTTTCAAACAGCCTCAAAAAGATGTTTTATTTTAGGTATTTAGGAATCTGGAAAATTTCGCAAATAATACCATAAACCATTCATAAGTACAAATTCTTCTTTGTGGTTACTTGCTAAAACCTCAGCCAAATACATAATGAAATTGGATAAAATGATCAAATACCCTACGACTACAACCCTTGTATAGCAAGGGCTGACACTCATATAAACCATGAAAAATGCCAAGAATAAATAATAAATGTTCTCAATAGCTAAGTTAGTCAAGATATTTTGATTTTTTTTGATGCTATTTATATGACTCTAATTATCAGTCGTTGATTCATCTATTTAGTGGTAAATTGTCTAGGAACTTCATGAATACACCCAACTCAAATCAATTACAAGCGAGGGGTTTGACCCCCCTAACAGATTAGTAACTCAATGATATAAAATAAGTTTAAACAACATATAATTAGAGATGAAAAAACTCACCAAATCTCATGATACACATACTAAAATAAGATATGATATTAACAGCAAACAATAGTATACTTACTAAAGTTGTCCCTCACATTCTCAGATAAATAATGATTTATTTTAGAGAGTGAATGGAATTTATTAGAAAAATGCTCTCAAATTAAGAGCAAAAAAAATAAAATAAATTTGTTTATCAGGGAAAGCTAGTTTAATGAAAAATTAAAACATTCAAAACGAGTCACAACTGCATCTACCACCAGCCATATAAAGCAAGAAATAGACTTTTAATTGAAGGTCAGCTTATGGAAAGAATCATCAGGTCACATGCAGTCGCAACCTCAAATCAAGGGAGAAGTTTAAAGATGAAATTTTATCATTTTTATTTTTATTACTATTTCGCTTTTCCTCTGGTGTCAATTTCTAGCAGTCTTGTTACCTCAATAACAATGAATTTACCAAAAATAAATATCCTCGTGTGCCTATTGCCGCAACCTTTTATATTTTTGCTCCTAGTTTTCCAGTCGGAAGCTCAAACTCTGCTGAACTGTGTCCCAGCCAAACTCAAAGAACCTTCTGTATGTATCTGTTAATCAAGTTCTTGGTTTCTCAATAATCTGTTGTATTGTCAATCAGTAACTGCAAGTCAAGTTTCACACCAAGCACCGAAGAACCTAGCTAGTCTCATCAAAGATAACTAACACTATGAATCAAGATATTCCTGGAATTAGTAGCAACTTTAATCAAGCAATGAATCCTCAACAATTCGAGCAAATAGTAGAAGCGATTCTTGCCGGTAAGTATTCCTGGGCGTGTGTTTTAATGCTACGCATAGTTGGTTACAATCCTTTACATTACATTCCTTATCGCACTTACAATCGATTACTCAAAGAAAATACCCAAGCTAGCAGAGCGCAGCAACAGCATCATCAAAATATGAAAGCTGGTAAACCATCGATAAGTAACAGGTGTAATACTAATGCTTCAGCCAGTTGTTTAAATAAAATTAAAGACCTTGCTTATCTTGAGGTGGTAGGAAAGCAAACAAGCAAAATTCGTGGTGGCGGTTGAGATAATTAATTTACCACATCAAATGTTTACCATAAGCTGCTCTATTCCTCTCAGTAGGGATAGAGCCAGATTTTATAGGGACTGCTGGGTGTGTTATTTAACATATTTTTTATCTGCTTAACTAGCCCTATTCGATAACAGCAAAATTGCTGAATAAAATCTGCCAAAATGGCAAATATTGCCTACCAAAATCCGATAAATTAGAGATAGCTACTAAACAAGAGGTGAGTAAATAAAAATTCCGTTAAAAACATCAAATCAATGAATAGATTATGAAACATATCTCACTGATTGCTGTTGCTGAAGTAGTCAGTATCTGAGGGAGTAATAACTCCTAAACCAAGACTGACGATTTAAGCGTTATTATTGGTGGTTCTTTTTGCAAAGAAGTCTGGCTACAGTAAATTTAGAGTCGCGTCTCCCCGCAATTTTAAATTTTAATGCTTGCTGGCTATTGAGTCTTCAGACGTGGGGAAACTCAATGGAGCTTCTTGACTGAATTTGGTGTTATCTGTGCCTAAAAAGGTGATATGTAGCATCATAAGCAGCAGTGGAAAAAGAAAAAGTAACGTTTCAATCGTAGTTATGCAGGACTTACGCAAAATTATGGAAAAACGAACCACGTAAAGCCTTCGGCATAGCTTCGCTTACCGCGAAGCGTCTCCCCTTCTCCCAAAGGGAGAAGTTAAGAAGGTTTCAGAGAGTTCTTGCGTAAGTCCTATTATGGTTGATAGATTTTATAGCACTGATGTTTTTTTTTCAAATATCATAATCCTCTTTCTCCCAAATAGGATTATTTCTGCTTTATAAGTTGACAATTTATACAGCAACTACTGGAAGCTCACAATGAGGAGCTTCCAGTTTTTTTATCTCACCCCCTACCTATTCCTGTACGGGCGGGTTTATTCAGAATTTCGTACGCAGGGAGGGCAGTCCTTGCCCTCCCCCACAAGATTTATAATATTAATGTGTGTACTTGATTTACTTGCAAAGTGCTGTATATTACGAGAAGTAAACACGCCAGAAACCCTTAGCAATGACAAAGGATAAATGACGACCCCCACGGGTTAACTTTATTTACCCAAATCAATAAGTTTCATCCTAGAGATAGATACTTTAAATATAAAAAACTAGATATTAATCAATATATATCTCTCCGGCTGGAGATAGAGGTAAAAAGCTTATTTATTATATAGTATGAATGTTTTGATTAATAAATAACTGAGTAATCTCCTAATATCTAAATACATACTATAGGGTAATTACTAAAGTTTAATGACGGAATTTTACCGAGAAGAAACTAATAATAAATTTGTAAATTTCATGGAGACAAAATTATTATTAATTTCAAGTAAAGATATAATCAATATTGAGTAAAGATCTCGTCTTTTTTAAGAAAACCCTTGACTAGATGTAGGAAAATTTCTAAAAGGATAACAGTAGGTTAAGACAACAGAGTGAAAACCTGTGGCTTTTTCGTTAAACTTGTTTTTCAGATAATTCCAGATTTATTGAAATCTGCTGATGAGATATTAGCTAGTCTTAGGCTAGTCTAGGAAGTAGATTTGTATTCATAACCTGACCTTAGCTGCCTCTAAGTTCCATTTTTTGATGGAACACATTCCAACCACATTTTTGGTAATCGAAAAAAACCAGTTTAAATATTTTGAGGTTGACTGATGAACCTGTATCACAGAGTTTAGGAACATCCTCAAAATAGGAGTCACTAAAAGACTGCAAAGCACTTCCCTGTGATGGTCAACTAATTATCTTGGTTGAAATCACTACCAATATCACACCATTTTTTCAGGGAAGTTTTTCAAGTTATTGGGGTTAGCCAGTGATTAGTTTACTGGTTTTAGGTATCTTACCAGAAATTGCTGTTTATTAGATTAGACAACAGCTATGCTTGCTTCATATTTTGTCAGGTTTGTTTACTACTACTTACTGACTATCGCTCACACTACAAGAGCGCAGCTTTTAACTAAGAATGTGTTGACTGGGAAAAATAGAAAAATTCCGTGATGTATCGGCTGCTTTTTGATTACATTTCTGATTCGTTGTATAGCCGATAAAGCAGGGTGAAATATTGAGGATAAAAAGCCAAGATCACACGGGTATATGCCCTCGATTTCGTCACAATAGCAGAGGGAAGTTACCAAGCATTATACCCGCATCAGGTAAATACTTAATTAGCTGGAAAAGGCTAATTACTTTTGCAGTTGTCAAGCCTTATTTATAGAGCGTTGACTATAGCTGCAACGGATAAAATTGCCCACATTTTCAGTAAATGACAATTGGTAATTAATATGTCACACTCTCTTAGCCAAAGCGAAACCTTGGAAAATTACAACATCCAAAATTTTCAAGAAGGTAAGTTTTTAACATCTTTCCAAAAAAAGGCTTTGCAGAAAAGCTTACAAGGTGATTTACAGCCAGAATATCGGCGACGCATTGAAATTATGTTGTTAGCTGATGTGGGTAAATCTCAAAGTCAAATCTGTGAAATTATCGGGTGTTCTCAGGAAATGGCTCGCTATTGGATTGGTTTAGCTGAAGCGGGTTTAGCACACAAATGGAATGAGCGCCCCATCGGTAGACCGAAGATTGTGAATGATCAATATCTGGATAGACTTAAAGAATTGGTTAGCCATAGCCCTCGTGATTATGGTTATGCGTTTACTTATTGGACTGCTCAATGGTTGAGCAAACATTTAGCTAACGAATTTAATATCCAAATTAGCGATCGCCACATTAATCGTCTACTTAAACAAATGGGACTGTCAACCAAAAAGAAAAGTTCCAGCCCTCCAGAAACTGAGCAAACCAAGGATGCTGGGATTACAATTTGCGATTTGCAATCTCACTCCGAGCCTAATTTGCATTGGTCATTAAATCTGATTCCGACCAATAAATAATTCTGTCTTGGAGGTCAAAAAATGGCATCAACGTTTTCTCCAGAATACTTAGCGCAACAACTTATCCACAGCCTGGGTGAGCCGCTATCAGAGCCAGAAATTGAAAGATGTTTGATTGGGGTGGAAATTGTCGAACCACCTGTAGCAAAGCAATTTTGGCAAGCAGCAAGCGCACCGAATGGGATATATATCGTCCTGGGGGGTAAAGTCAGGCTTTTAGATAGCGCCAATAATTTAATTACCACCCTGACAACAGGAGCATCATTTGGCGAACTGACTTTATTTACAGAAGAGCAATTTAGCCCTTATGTTGCTAGAGCTTCTGTGAAGTTAAAAGTTGCTTATTTTCCCCAAGCATCTTTACAAGAAGTAATCCGCAAACATCCGAGTATTCGCGATCGCCTCAAACAACGTGCCGAACTGTGGGATTTACTGTTACTATGTTGTCAAACGTCCCTCATTCCTCACAATAGTTCTGTAGAAGAAATACTCAAAGCTTTGGCTTTATTTGAGCGCCACACCGTCGAAGGCGACTCACTTCCAGTCAATTTATTCCAAGATACCAAACTGTGGCTACTGCATCAGGGCGAACTACAGCACACAGATGGACGCAGATTAACACCGGGAAACATCTACGTATATCCCCAGCAGGAAGATTGGCGCGCGACTCAACCCACAAAGGTTTATAGCCTGAAAAATGCCCATTGGCAAGTCGCATTAGAATATTGGCCGGAATTAGCCGAATTATCGCAAAATCGCCAAGCCGTTACAGAAGACACACCTACACCAGTAATTCCCCCAACTCTAATTAGACAGTTACCACCACCAGACCCAGAACCGAAAAAGAAGCAAAGAAAAGCCTATTTTCCCAGTCCTACAGTCAAAGCTGGCCATTGGTGGGGACGATTAACCAAGAGGTATCCGTTCTATGAACAACAAAGCGCTGCTGACTGTGGAGCCGCTTGCTTGGTGATGATTAGCCGCTATTGGGGTAAGCGTTTGAGCGTTAACCGACTGCGAGATTTAGCTAACATTAATCGCACCGGTGCATCATTGCGGGGTTTAACAACTGCGGCGGAAAGTATCGGTTTTACTACCCGTCCCGTAAAAGCCAGCTTAGATAAATTAGCACAACAAACCTTACCTGCGATCGCACATTGGGAAGGTAGACATTACATTGTTGTCTATGAAGTCAGCAAAAAACAGGTAATTGTCGGCGACCCCGCTTTTGGTCAACGCACCCTCAGCGAAGAAGAATTTAAAGCTGGTTGGACTGGTTACGCGTTATTATTACAACCCACAGCCCAACTTAAAGAAACCGAAGAAGCGAGTACACAATTTTGGCAATTATTTGAATTAGTCAAACCCCATTCCAAAGTATTGCTAGAAGTCTTCATGGCTTCGGTGTTCATTCAAATATTTGGATTAGTTACGCCCTTATTAACTCAGTTGCTTTTAGACCGAGTATTAGTACAGCGTAGCACCCTGACATTAAACGCCGTGGGGTTCGGGTTGCTAATTTTTGGCTTGTTTAGTGTCGTAATTAATGGACTGCGCCAATATCTACTAGACCACACAGCCAACCGCATTAGCGTAGCCTTATTGGTAGGTTTTATTAAACATACCTTTCGTCTACCTTTAGCCTTCTTTGAATCCCGCTACGTTGGTGATATTATTTCCCGCGTCCAAGAAAACTACAAAATTCAGCGCTTCCTCACCGGTGAAGCTTTATCCATCACTTTGGATTTGCTGACAGTGTTTATTTACGTGGGATTAATGTTTTGGTATAGTCCACCAATGGCTTTGCTGAGTTTAACGATTATCCCACCATTCTTTATTCTCGCACTGGTGGCTACACCGTTCTTTCGGCGCATTAATCGTGAGGCTTTTAATGCCACAGCCAGCGAAAATAGTTATCTGATTCAATCCCTCACAGGTATTAGCTCAATTCGCTCAATGGCTATTGAACAAACAGTACGTTGGCATTGGGAAGAGCTATTAAATAATGTCATTAAAAAGACATTTGCAGGGCAGATAATTAGTAACAAAATGCAGCTTTTTAGCTCCGGGATTGAAACTTTAGTAACTACGGGTTTGCTGTGGTTTGGAGCATGGTTAGTCATTCAAAATGAACTCACAATTGGGCAGTTAGTGGCGTTTAATATGTTGTTGGGGAACATTATTCGCCCATTTCAAAGGTTAGTGGTTTTGTGGAATCAATTCCAGGAAGTAGTTATTTCTAGTGAAAGAATTAATGATGTTCTGGAAGCGGAACCAGAGGAAGATTTACACTATCAACCCCGGCAGTTTTTACCGAGATTAGAAGGACAGATTAAATTTGAAAATGTAACTTTTCGCTATCACCCAGAGAGTGATATTAATGTCTTAGAAAATCTCAGCTTTGAAATCCTTCCTGAGCAGACTGTAGCGGTGGTTGGGCGTAGTGGTTCAGGAAAAACAACCCTCGCCAAGATGATATTAGGACTATATCTGCCGACAGATGGAAAAGTATTAATTGATGCTCAAGATGTGACTAGCATTTCTTTGCGATCGCTACGTTCTCAAATTGGAGTTGTTGATCAAGATACCTTCTTATTCGGCGGGACAATCCGCGAAAATATCAGTATTGCTCATCCAGAAGCCACCTTAGAGGAAATTATTGAAGCTGCCAGTTTAGCAGGAGCCGATGAATTTATCAAGCTCATGCCCACCGGCTACGAAACCCAAATTGGTGAAGGTGGGGGGATGTTATCTGGTGGACAACGCCAACGAATTGCGATCGCCCGTGCGTTACTCGGAAATCCCCGCTTATTGCTCTTAGACGAAGCCACCAGCCACCTCGATTCGGAATCTGAGCGAATCATTCAAAATAACCTGAAAACCATCCTCAAAGGGCGTACCAGCCTAATTATTGCCCATCGCCTGTCCACAGTCCGTAACGCTGACTTGATCCTAGTTTTAGATCGAGGTCTACTCGTCGAAAGCGGGACTCACGATGAATTAATCGCCAAAAAAAGGTCATTACTTCTATCTCAACCAGCAACAACTGGCTCAAACAGCACAAACAGCTTGAAGAAGAAGCAGGGGAGCAGGGAAATCAATTTTGGATTTTGGATTTTGGATTTTAGATTACACTTCAATCCAAAATCTAAAATCTAAAATTCCTAATCCCTATAGAAAATAAACTGTTGAATTACTTATGCCAAATCCATCTCAACATTTATCATCTGTACTTGCAATACCAAAGCAAGACCAAAATAACCAGGTTGAAAACTCTAGTGCTGTTGTTGATAATCAGACAGAGGTAGAAAACGAAGCCAACGATTGGTTTTATGGTACAGAAGAACTGCTAGATGCTTTACCAAAGCTTTGGACACGTTCCATGCTGTACTTTCTGGTAATATTTACTTCGATCATTTTACCTTGGTCGATGCTTACCAAAATTGATGAAACCGGCAGCGCTAGAGGGCGTTTAGAACCGAAAGGCGCGACACATCAATTAGGTATTTCAGTTCCTGGGACTGTGAAAGCTGTTAATGTCCAAGAAGGGGCGATGGTGAAAGCTGGACAGGTTTTACTGGAGTTGGATTCTGATATCCTGGAAAAGGAGTTACAGCAAAGACAAACACAATTACAAGGATTAAGCGATCGCCAAGCACAACTCAAACTGCTAAAAAACCAATTGATGCTGGCGATAAATATCCAAGAACAACAAAATCAAGCCCAAGAATTAGAAAAAATGTCTCAAGTAAATCAGGCGCAGCAAAACCTGGATGCGAGACAAAGTGCATTAAATTTACAAAGGTTAGAAAGACAGGCTTTAGTTGAACAAGCTCGACAGAATATTAATTCTACCCAGACTGCTGAAAAGTTAGTTAATAGTCGTTTTAATCGAGATGTCGCCGAAGTTGCTCGCTTTCGTCAACTGTACGAACAGGGTGCAATTCCGCAAATCCAATTAGTGGAATTAGAAAAGACAGCCGAGGACAGCCAACGCTTGCATTTACAAGCACAATCTGATGTTACCCAAGCGCAACTGCGTTTAAGAGAAGAAATGAGCCGCTATCAGGCGACTATGAGTCAAGTTGTCGCCGATATTGAGCAAGCAAAACTACGTTTACAAGAACAACAAAGCAGTTATCAAAGCATTGTCCAAGCGGGTAAATTAGCGGTGCTGAGAAGTCAGGAACAACTCAAAGATATGGAGACGCAAATTAGCAGTTTGTCATCAGAAATCAGTCAAACCAAGAGTCAGATTGCGTCCTTGCAGATTCAGATGAAACAGCGCATAGTGCGATCGCCTATTGATGGTATAGTTTTTGAATTACCCATCAGTAAAGCAGGGCCAGTGGTAGACCCAGGACAAATCGTTGCCCAAATTGCGCCTCAAGATAGTAAATTGATTCTCAAAGCCCAGATACCCAGCCAACACAGTGGTTTCTTAGAAGAAGGAATGCCGGTAAAAATCAAATTTGATGCCTATCCCTATCAAGATTATGGTGTAATGGAAGGGCGTGTAAGTTGGATTGCACCTAATTCTAGAACTCAGTCTAGCAACCAAGGCAGTATAGACACTTATGATTTAGATATCACCCTAGATCAGCCTTATGTACAAACTGCTAACCAACGCGTTAATTTAACCCCCGGTCAGACAGCTACCGCAGAGGTAGTTATTCGTCAACGCCGAGTAATTGATTTCATCTTAGATCCCTTTAAGAAATTGCAACAAGGCGGTCTAGAACTTTAGACAAATAATTAGGGACAAAAAAATGTAGGTTGGGGAGCCAGTGCGATCTTGGGGGTTTCCCCCATGAGCAACTGGCGTTTGACGCAAGGAAACCCAACATCTTTACCAGGGCTAGGTGTCAAATATTTGTTATTAACAATAACCCCTATTTTTAGAGTTAAAATAGTTATGGAATAGGGTAAAGTTTATCATTCTTTTTATTTCATGAAAATTTGCAAAAACTAATAGTTGTAATGAGGGTAAATTAAAAGATTAAAACTATCATTAGATAGAGACGTTAAACAATATATCAAGCAAAGATGGTGAAGAAGATACTCGCTTGCTTGTCAACGGTCAAAAAACTAATTTCAATTAGTTAATAAGTGGAGGATTTTAATTATGTCAAATATTGTAAAAATTTCGGCTGAAGACATTATTTATTATATAAAGATGGCTTGCCAAATACCTGGAATATTAGAGGCGATCGCCACTCAAAAAATTATTGCAGAAGCCGCTGACAAAGCCGGAATTGAAATCTCAACAGAAGAACTGCAAACAGCCGCAGATAATCTTCGTTTAGCGAACCGACTACTCAAAGCAGAAGACACTTGGAGTTGGTTAGAAAAACATCATCTTTCCCTAGATGACTTAGAAGAAATAGCCAAAATCAACCTCACATCCTCCAAATTAGCCAATCATTTATTTGCAGACCAAATCGAACCATTCTTTTATGCACACCAAGCCAAATATTTTGGAGCAGTAACTTATGAAGTTATTTTAGATGATGAAGATTTAGCCTTAGAGCTATTTTATGCCCTCCAAGAAGGCGAAATCAGCTTCCAAGAAATTGCTCGTCAATACATCCAAAATCCCGAAACCCGGCGCGCAGGTGGTTATCAGGGAATCCGCCGCCGCATTGACTTTAGAGCCGAGATTGCAGCCGCAGTTTTTGCCGCAACTCCCCCACAAATTCTCAAACCAATCATTACACCCAAAGGAGCGCATATCATCGCCGTTGAGGAAATCATTAAACCAGAATTAGATGAAAACTTGCGGCTTCAAATCATGGGAGACTTCTTTACAAATTGGTTACAGCAACAAATAACCACAGTGGAAATTGTCGCCAATATGCAACAAAATACCAACTCTCAAACATCAACTAATTTGGTCAAACCAGCATAGATATCATTGACTGTGGTTTCATGACCAGCAGTTAGTAAAAGCGCCACCATAGCAATTAATTCATCTTCCGATAATTTCGAGCCATCGGATTCAGCTTGTAGCAGGGCGCTGGTTAAGTCATCTTGGGGATTTCGGCGATGTTCGCGGAAAAGTCGGCGCAGAAACCTCACAAGTTGATACAAGCAGGGGATAGCAAGAATACCGTCAATCGGTTTACTGGTGCTGGTCATCACCCTTGACCAATGATGAAAAGCGGCTCGGTCTTGTTCAGCAACGCCGAGCATTTCGCTGATCACAACCATTGGAATTGGCAAGGCAAAATCATGAATTAAATCCATTTTACCTTTGCTTTGGGCGCGATCAATCAGTTCATGGGCGAGGCGATGAATGCGGGTTTGCATTTGCCCAATCAGGCGTGGTATAAACGCCTGATGCACCAGGGAACGCAGACGGGTATGGTCGGGGATGTCGGAGGCGATCGCACAATTAGGAGTTTTTGCGGAATCCCACCACTGTATCTTGATGTTAGATATTGGATAGATTCAACATATTAATATGTCAGGACAGAAAAAAGAGCCGAATGGGTGTGGATGCGCGAATATCCCCATATCAGTAATTCTCATAATTTTAGGATTTGGTGGATGGTGGTTGAGCCAGAAAGGTAATCGAGATATGATCACTAATCTTTTTACTAACCTTGTATCTCAGAATCCGCAAATAACTATACCAATTTTGAATACCACTCTCACTCCCATTTCCACTCCAATTCCCACTCCCACTCCTACCCCAACTCCTACCCCTACCCCCATTTCCACTCCAATTCCCACTCCCACTCCTACCCCAACTCCTACCCCATCAAACACAGTCAATCCTGATACTAAACCAAAATCGGCTTTACCACCAACAACCCCTATTCAAAAAACAACATTACCTCAAAATCCTTGGGATAAAAAAGTAATTAGAGGTATTTATTTCAGTCGTTACTATATTACTAATAATGCTAACGAAAAAACCATTCGTCAACGAGTTCGCCAATATCGTTCCCAAGGATTTAACACCATAATTCATGGCGTTTGGGGTAATGGTTGTACAATGTATAACAGCGATGTCATGCAAAATAAATTAGGGTTTAAAAGTTGTCCTAATAAGTTTCAAGATAAATGGTTAGATTGGTTAATTGATGAAGCGCATAAGCAAGGAATGGAAGTCCATGCTTACTTTGAAAAAGGCATTAAAATCGATAAAAATAGTCCAATTTTTGATTTAGCGATCGCGCGCCGATGGGTAGTTCCTGGTGTAGATAGAACATACTCCAACATTGAACATTATGTTTTAGATGTAGAAATACCAGAAGTTGCTAATTTCTTTAAAGATATCTCAGTGGAATTTGTCACCAAATACCCCCAAATCGATGCCGTGCAATGGGATGATTATTTAGGCTACCACGCTGAACTACCAGGACAAGTAGACCGTACCGCTAACTTAACAAAATTTGTCCAACAAATGGTGAGTGGAATTAAACAGGCTAACCCAAACGTTAGTTTTGATATTTCTCATCATAATCCTTATTGGGCTAAAAGATATTTTGCAGCAGATTGGCCAAACTGGAACGTTGATAGAGTGTTTATTCAAGTTTATAATGATGACAATTACCAAGAAGAATTAAAATATGTGAGAAATGTTGATGGAATTGGCATTAGTGACAACCAATTTCATCGATTAGAGGCAATAATTAATAACCCACAAATAAAAAGTGTTTTAGTATTTCCCATAGATGGAAAACCAGAAAAAACCGCCAGTAACCTGCAAAATTTAGTACAATCAATCACTCAAAAACCATAACTTTAGCAGTCCCAAATCATTCGTTAACACCTGTCTTTGTAATCTCTCTGTGTCCTCTGTGTCTCTGTGGTTCCATTAAAAAATACATTGATGGCTACACCAAGCCAACTATCACAAATAAAATAGGATTACTATAAATATTTTAAATTACTGATGAAATAATCTATAAAACCTCACCCCAACCCTCTCCTTTGTAACCAGAGGGTTGGGGTGAGGTTTTAGGACAAAGGCTTTTGCGTTGCTACACCCGCACCACGAGGAAAACTAGCTGGAGTATTTACTACTTTTCGCAAGTACAAGCAATGACGAATGCTGTTAGTTAAAGGTGTTGTAAATTGTTCTAAAGATTCAATTATTCCACCCAATTGGTTAACAGCATTTTGCAAAGATTTAGTTTCTTCTTCTGTCCAATTACCGCGATAAATTACAGCTAAACCACCGTGTTTGAGCAATGGTAAAGTATATTCTGCACAGACAGCCGCATTACTAACTGCGCGAATTAAAGCTATATCGTAGGTTTTGCGGTGCTGGGGATGATGTCCTATTTCTTCGGCTCTTCCAACTAAAGTTTTGGCATTGCTCAGAGTTAATTGTGTCAAGGTTTCGTTAATAAAGTTAATTTTTTTGCGGGTGGAATCTAGCAGAGTTATTGTACAATTAGGCACGGTAATTGCTACGGGAATTCCGGGAAAACCCGCACCTGTGCCGATATCAATTATAGAAGCATTTTCTGAGAGAGAGGGGATAAATTGCCCTTGTGGTGCAATTCCTCGCAAGGAATCCCAAAGATGTTTTTCCCAAAAATCTTGGGGGTCGGTAATGCGAGTTAAATTTAACTGTTGATTACCTAGTACAATTAATTCATACAACTGCTGAAATTTTTGCTGCTGTTGTTCGTCGGGTTGCCAATTTAGGGTTTGTTGCCATATTTCCGCCATTTCTGGCAATAAGTTAGTCATTGGTCATTGGTCATTGGTCATTGGTCATTGGTCATTGGTGATCACAGGTTCTTGAGCTTTCGCTTTCAGTATGGCTGGGTCTACTGATTGTAGTTCACCGTGGTTCAGTGTCCAACATCGGTCGGCGATCGCCAACAAATCCCCAGCATCATGAGTCACCACTAACAGTGTCCAATCTTTTTTCAGTTTCGCTAATAAATTTACCAGTTGCCGACGCATTGACCAATCTAACCCGGCTGTGGGTTCATCTAATAACAGTAAATTCGGCTGACGAATTAATTGTACCGCTAAAGCCAAACGCCTCTGCTGTCCACCACTTAAAGCGTGAGGTGCGGCGGAAAGTGATAAATGCTCTAATCCTACCTCGCTTAATGCTCCCCTGACTCGCTCTGAGCCTAATTCCGGATGTCCTAAACGCAATTCTTCTAAAATCGTACCACCACAAAAGTGCCTTTCGGGGAACTGAAATACTAATCCAGCCAATTGTTGTAACTGTTCAGGGATAAGTTCTTGTTCTCTCCAGAAAAGTGAACCTGAAGTTGGTTCGGCTAATCCAGATAAAATTTCTAGTAAGGTACTTTTACCTGAACCACTCGGTCCAATAATCATACCCAGTTGCTGGGGGACTAATTCTAGATTAATTGATTTGAGAATCTCTGCTGGGCTGGCTGTGGGATGATAAGTTAGATTTCTGATATAGAGCATTTGTGAGGACTATGAAAAAGTTGGCTGATTATTCCTAAGAGTAACTAGAAAATTAAATTTCGCAAATTACGAGTTTTTTTTGGCGAAAATCTGATACTAACTGCAAAAAGCTACCTTGATCTTTTCTCTATTGTGGCAGATTTTACCTTGAACAAAGGCAACAAAAATGGAAACCTGCCAACATAATCGCAGTCAACTTGTGTAGAATATTTGGGCTGAAACCGACACAAATTATAGTTAACTTTTTTTGGCATTCTAAGTAACACTTGCAATAATTTTAACTGCAATTTTTTGAAGGGTGACAATGAATAAACGGTTTTCTACTGCGAAATCTATGGGGTTGGCTAAAGTCTCTAAGCTGGCTCAGAGGACTTTTGTAACTGCACTTGCACTTAATTTGTGGGTTTATCCTTCTCTGGCTGGCGATCCTTTCCGCACTAATGAAGCTCGTAACATTGGAGACAATACAGCAGCAGCTTTTAAAGCGGTTTTCCAAAACGGTGATTATCCAGCAGCCGAAAGTTATTTACAAAAAGCAATATCCACCGAAGCAAATGAGCCTTTAGCCTATGCGATGAAAGCATCTTTAGCTTATGCAAATAAAGACTTGGCTACACTGGATACTTACAGCAAAAAAACTCTTGAAGCTGGAGAAAAGCTGATTGCTACAGACAAACTACGTGGTAATATATACACTGCTGTGGGACATTTTTTTGAAGGAGCAACCATTCTCACCCGTGAGGGTACACTCAAAGGTGCGCCCCAAGCTTTAACTCGCCTACGGCAAGTTTATCAACATTTAGACAGAGCCGAAGCGATCGCACCTCAAGATCCAGAATTGAATTTGCTCAAAGGCTACATGGATTTGATGCTAGCTGTGAATTTACCCTTTGCTAATCCTGATGATGCGATTGCGAGGTTAAAAGCAAATGCTGCGCCTCAATACTTGGCGCATAGGGGTATAGCCCTTGCTTATCGCGATTTAAAACAGTATTCTCAGGCTTTGGAATATGTGAACAGTGCTTTAAAAACCACATCTGAGAACCCAGAGTTATATTATCTCAAAGCTCAAATTCTTAGAAAACAGGGAGAAAAAGCGAAAAGTCAGTCAATAATCCAAGAAGCTGTGGTTAATTTTGACAAAGCTTTAACTAAAAGATCCCAACTTCCCGCCGATTTGGTGAGACAAATTGAACGTGAACGCAACAATACCTTTAACAACCTCAATAATTTAGGTGGTTGATTGAGAATGGGGAATAGTCTTATACAGACGCGATTCCTCGCGTCTCCCCATTTCTTACCCTGATATGCTAATTCTTAGAGACAATAATAGAGATATTCCAGCACAATGCAAATTCAGTTCCGTGAAATTAACCCTTTTGATGTGTGGATTTGGCTGAAATTCACTACAATTCCTTCTGGACGTGAAAAGCAATACATAGAAGAAGTTTTTAATTCCTGGTTTTATTTGGGGAAATTGGGCGCATTTAATGCCGAAAATCTGCAAGTTCAAGAAACAGGACTGGAAATCAGCTACATGAATTATGACCCAGAAGGGTATGATAAAAGTTTGCTGGCACTGATGCACAATATGGGAGAATTTGAGTATGAAGGACAGTGGGCGCGTTGTTGGTTTGACATGGGAACTGCTGATGCGATCGCTCTTGATATTTTAATCAATGCTCTCAAACAGTTAAATCAGGAATATGTCGCTATTGAGGAATTATACATCGGTGGCGAAAATGAAGATTGGCCTGTAGAGGATAGTGAAAACCCAAATCACTCTATGTACGATAATTAACTACGGCTAAAAAAAACGTTTCCATATTCCCGGAGATTTTTAGATGAGCAAACTAGGAAAAATTCGGCTATTAGCTTTAGGATTGATCCGGGATAGCGAGTACGCAAAGCGTACGCAAAGCGAACGCATTTTTGTTTCCCAAGGCTACGATTCCCTCAAACAAGAATCTTATTATCGAGCTTTAGGTGGTGGGGTTGACTTTGGCGAAACTAGCCAAGCTGCTTTAAAAAGAGAATTTCAAGAAGAAATTCAAGCAGACTTAACAAATATTAACTATTTAGGCTGCATAGAAAGTATATTTATCTGTAATGGTAAGCAAGGACACGAAATCATTCAACTTTATGAATGTGATTTTGTTGATTCTAAATTTTATCAATTGGAAAGTTTGATATTTTCTGAATCCAAAAATCATCAACATAAAGCACTATGGGTAGATATTTCTGAATTTAAATCTGGTAAATTAAGATTAGTTCCCGAAGATTTTTTCGCCTACTTGTAAAGTATTAATCCAGTAGCTCAGTAATTTTTACGAACTACGAATTACGAATTACTCATAGGGTGCATCCCAGTTTTTATTTTGCAACAAGAGAATAATTGTCATTGCGAGGAGGAACGACGAAGCAATCGCATAGGTTTGTTGTTAGTCGGAGATTTTGCGATTGCTTCACTCTACTTCGTTCCGTAAGTCCTTCGGACACGCTACGCGAACGCAATGACGTGCAAAAAAGTGGGATGCTCCCTTACTCATATCTATCTCTCTTTGATTTAATAACTTTAATCACATCATCATGTTGTTGACCTTCAATAATGTCTTTTAAATGTATTTTTCCTTCAATATATTGAATATGGATGCGCCAACCTGATATTTTATCGATATCGGCTCTGTATATTGCTTGTTTAATACCTGTGACTTTATGGAGTCTAGTTTTAGGAAAACTTCTGGTTCGATGACACTCATTATCTTCTAGTTCAGCTAAAGCTTGGAGAAAATCAACTTTTAACTCCTCTGGTAAAATCTTAATTGCTTCATGGATGACACCATATTCATCTAAAAGAGGCTTGATTTGTGCCATTAGCTGGAATGAACCTCAATCTCTTGATTTTCTACAGTGAAGTCTTGGTAAAGAGTTTCCGCAACTGAATTATATGCTTTTGTTGCATCTTCAGCCTTGACGGCTCTAAATAAAGTTATTACAGTCCGGTCAAAAATGGGATCATCATCAATAGTCAGAATAATTCTAATTTGTTCATTAATTCTCAGAGAATATATGGAAGAATCATAATTTTCATTGAGTCTGATATTTCTTAATTGCGTGCTATTCTTGTAAAAGAGATTTGTATCTATTGAAAGTAACTCAACATATCTATTTAGTTTTTTAATAATCTTAAATTTTTCTGTATTACTAAATTGCTCTAAATCTTGTTCAAAATCTTTTGTAGATTCAATCAATATATCCATAGCAATTGCTCCTGGGATTAAATCCCCAACTTACTTCAATTTAACGTAGATAATCAATAAATAAAACCTCACCCCAACCCTCTCCTTACTAAGGAGAGGGCGCAGGAATGTTTTTTGCTGATTCAAAAGATGAATCCCCAACTTCTCAAAGAAGTCAGGGATATGGGTATGAAGTTAATTGATACTCAACTTTCAAAAAGACTACGACAAAGGACGGTAAACCCGATAGTTGATTGCAGGGAAAATATTATCCATTAATTCCACCTTTTCCAGCCAACCACTATCCACCTTGCCGATTTTAACATCTTCGTAGAGCTTATTGAACCGCATTAAGTGCGATCGCGTTCTTCTCACAGCATAGGGAACCATTGTACCCGTCCGCATAATAAAAGCCCAGTCAGAAGATTGCGCTAATAAAAGTTCCCGCGCAGCTTGGTTGAGAGCTTTTTCCTGCAAATCATCTTCAGCTTCTATATGCGATATTTCAATCATGCGTTCAGTTGCTTTGTGTAAATGTGGATAAATCCAAGCATTTGTTTCATTCAACCAATACTCATGGAAACCCTTATAACCCCAACTCGACTGCGAAGGGCGACAAACTTGCTGAGTTGGTTCTGTCCGCAAATAATCAGCCAAATGAGCCATTTCATATGTGCCTTGGTCGTGCCATGATTTCCGGAACAGGTAATCAATAAACCAAGGGCCTTCATACCACCAATGACCAAATAACTCAGCATCATAAGGCGACACAATAATGGGCGGGCGACCCATGATACCGTTTAAATGCTCAACTTGACGTTCCCGGTTATACATAAAGTTAGCAGCGTGTTCTGCCGCCTTTTCCCTCGCCCAATAAGGATCATAGAGTGCTTTATCAGAAAGTCCTAAACCACGCCCAGTAATTTTATGATACTTAATCCCCGTGTTTTTGCGCTGACCATTGGGCATGATGTAGGGTTTAATGTACTCATATTCTGCTTCCCAGCCCAAATCTTTGTAAAATTCCCGATATTCAGCTGCACCGGGATAACCCACCTCAGAAGACCATACTTGCTGAGAAGATTCATGGTCTCGACCAAAAGCCGCAACACCAGGTTCTGTAAAAATCGGCGCATAAGTACCAAAGCGTGGGCGAGGACGAGCGTATAAAATGCCATGTCCATCAGTGAGGAAATAGCGTAAACCAGCATCCGCCAGCATTCGCTCCACACCTTCATAGTAAGCGCATTCCGGCAACCAAATACCTCTGGGGGCTTGGCCAAAGGTTTGCTCGTAGTGTTCACAAGCTACCTGAATTTGCGCCCACACAGCTTGTGGATACATTTTCATCAATGGTAGATAGCCGTGAGTAGCACCACAAGTGATAATTTCTAAGTTATTGCTATCTTGAAACTTCTTAAAACCTGTGATTAAGTCACCTTTGTAGTGTTCCCATATCTGACGCGCTTCGTTAAACTCGTTAGCGTAATGTTCGGCTAAATAACGAAGATGCCCATTTTTGACATTACGCTCAATTTCCAGTTCTATAAGTTCTTCTAGTTGGGATAAGTGCGCGTCATAGCGTTCTTGGAGTAGGGGGTCACGGAGCATGGACACTAGGGGGGGTGTCATACTCATGGTGATTTTAAAGTCGATACCGTCTCGTTTTAAGCCCTCAAATACTTTTAATAATGGAATGTATGTTTCGGTGATGGCTTCATAAAGCCATTCTTCTTCTAACACATAGTCACTTTCTGGGTGACGAACAAAGGGTAGATGTGCATGAAGTACAAGCGCGACGTAGCCGATAGCCATAGTTATTTTAGGGTAGGACTTGTAAGTTTAAAAACGAGGGTTTGGCGAAATTAACAATATTTTAAGACTTTATGGGGTGCGTGAATGTAGTTTTATAGTGGGCTATATTGTTAAGATATTTATCAGTTATCAGTTCAGGACTTACGCAAAAACCCTCTCAAACCCTCTTAACTCTGTGTCCTCTGCGTCTGGTGTGGTATGCCTCCGGCACGCTCCGCGAACGTTATTCCGTGATTTGTGCGTAAGTCCTACAGTTATCAGTTAGCAATCGGAAGGCATCATTGGGTCTAAATCGCCTAGGACATTGGCTTGATAACTGATAACTGTTCACTGTTCACTGATTCACTCTTCGGGTTCGTTATACAATTGTTCTAATTCTTGCAACTGTGTTTTCCGAGAAACGCGACGATATTTTTTACTCTCTAACTTCGGTTCGTACTGTTGCTTACCCTGACCTTTGCTTTTGATTTTCATGGTTGATTCGGGATCGGCTTGTTGGTGCAGATGGGTCTGATGTGCGATCGCCTGATCTAAAAATTCCAAGTAATGTTCGTATCTTTCCCAGTCGCCCCGCACCACACAATCAGGCTCGTCTCGATGCAGACAGTCACTAAAACGACAGCTAGCCACTGCTAACCGTTCTCTGGCTTCTGGGAAGTAATAGATTAATTCTTCGGGGCGACAATCTAAGTCAGGTTGATTAAAGCCGGGAGTATCGGCCAGCAAACCACCCCCTGGTAATTCAAATAATTCTGTATGGCGCGTTGTATGGCGACCTCGTGCTAATTTGCCAGAGACTTCCCCCACTCGCAGGTTAAGAGTGGGTATCAGCACGTTAATCAGGCTAGATTTTCCCACGCCAGAAGGCCCAGCAATGACAGTAATTTTATGATTGAGATACTTAAGTAATGCGTCAATATTGATGTTGTTTTGGACGCTAATAAATAGGGGTTTATAGCCCCAACCTAATAGGCGATCGCTAATTTCCTGTTGTACCTGTGGTGAGACTAAATCACTCTTATTCAGGCATAAAAGCACATCAACATCAGTAGATTCAGCTTTTAGCAGAAATCGACTTAATTGATAAGGTTCCAGAGGTGGGTCTGTAACGGCAAATGCCAGGAGGATTTGGTCAACATTGGCGATCGCTGGTCGGTCTAATAAACTTTCACGGGGTAGAACATTGGAAATTGCCCCCCTACCACCAGACCAATCAGGCTCGGAAACAATGACGCGATCGCCCACCATCACCTGTTGCCCGATTTTTTTCAAACGGGTTCGGCGAGTGCAGAGGAGGATGGGGGGAGTAGGGAGTAGGGAGTAGGGAGTAGGGAGTGGGGAAAAATCTTCCTTCTCACCCTGTACCCTCATACTCTTGTCTTCTACATCCAGCTGCACGCGATAAAAATTAGCTTGCACGGCTAGCACCGTACCGAGCAACTGTCCATTAGTAGACATAGTTTCCACTGTTGTCATTGGGCAGTAGCCGGACGGCGTACTAACAAAGAAAAATAGCCCATGCAATCTGTAATTTGCTCAACCTGATAACCTGCCATTGTGAGGCTATCAGGAACTTGCTCAATCGGTTCTCCAGAGTCTAGCCAAACTTCGAGTAAACTTCCGGGCAGCATTTTTTCCAAACATAATTTTGTCCGCACGAAATTAATCGGGCAAGGAGTGCCGCGCAAGTCAAGTTGAGCGTCGGGAGTTGAAAGGTGAGAAGACTTCATTACTTAAACAGATTTCCCAAGAATCCTTCTAGACCACCTTTACCAGTACGGTCTCCCTTAATTTTAGCCAGCTTCTCCAGCAATTCTCTTTCTTCGGGAATCACCTTGGTAGGAATATCAATTAATATTGTCAGCAGATGGTCTCCGCGACTCACCGGATTTCCCAAACGAGGTACGCCGCGATTTTCCAGCTTCATGACTGTATTCGGCTGAGTTCCGGCGGGGATAATCAGTTCCACTGGCCCGTCTACTGTTTCTACTTCCAAACGACAACCTAAAATTGCTTGCAGATAGCTAACTTTAATTTCTGAGAGAACATTAATGCCATCTCGTTGGAATTCTTCGTCTTCATTGACAAATAAATAGACATACAAATCTCCAGGAGGGCCACCACGTTGACCAGCATCCCCTTCTTGGGAGATTCGTAAGCGCGTCCCATTATCCACCCCAGCTGGAATGGTAATCTTGAGTTTTTTAGGTACTTGATTTGTACCCTTACCATCACAAGCATCACATTTGTCTTCAATCACCATTCCCGTACCGTTACAGCTCGGACAAGTTGAGACTTGAGTGAAGCTACCAAAAGGTGTTCTAGTCACACGACGCACTTGACCAGAACCGCCACAAGTGGAACAAGTACGAGGGCGAGTACCTGCTTTGGCACCTGAACCACCACAGGTATCACAGACCTCTAAATGGGAAATCCGAATTTCTTTTTCGCCGCCAAATACCGCTTCTCGAAAGTCTAACTTCAGGTCTAGCCTTAAGTCGTCACCCCGCACCGGGCCACTGCGCCGTCGTTGCGTGGGACCACCCATACCGCCACCAGCGAAGCCACTGAAAATACTTTCAAAGATATCGGCAAAGCCGCCCATATCGCCCATGTCTTGGAAACCTGCGCCAGCAGCAGCCCCTGAAACACCAGCTTCACCAAAACGGTTATAACGTTCTCGAATATCTGGCTCAGAAAGCACTTCATAAGCGCGGTTAATTTCCTTAAACCGATCTTCCGCTCCCGGTTCTTTGTTCACATCTGGGTGATACTTCCGGGCTAAACGGCGGTAAGCTTGTTTGATGTCTTCTTTGTCGGCGTCACGAGAGACACCCAGAATTTCATAATAGTCGCGGGCCATATAGCAAAGGTAAAAGTTAGGGGTAAGGCAGTGTTCTTTAGAGGGCGGCTTGCCGGAGGCTAGGCAGAAAGAAAAAGTAAATTTTTATTAACATCTTAATTTTACCTTTTACCTTTCACAAAAATCACCAGCAAGTTTAAAGCAACAGTTTTTTGCTCATGCGAGACAATAAAAGTCGCCAAAGTTCGACACATCAACTGTCTCTTTTACAATTGTGCTACTTAGCAGGGTCAAGCCCCGCTTATGAACTATAGGAGCTAGCCGCACAATTAGGTGCGGAAAACCCCCCATCTGCATTTGATCGCATTTGTACGAATGCAATGTCTAGCCCACGGCAATTCGCTTCTACAATCTAGCAAAAATAGGGACAGGGGGCAGGGAGAAAGAAGCAGGGGCAGGGGGCAGGCAGAAAGGACAATACACCAATGACTAATGACCAATGACCAATGACCAATGACCAATGACCAATGACCAATGACCAATGACTAATGACCAATGACTAATCTATTGCTTCATAATCAGCCTGTGCTGTACTTTCGTCATCAAAATCAAAGTTGAATTGTGGTATTAGTGTTCCATTCAACGGTTGCTCTAATTCTGATGTCAACAGTTGCTCTGAAACTTCTGCCACTTCGGCACTATCTTCTTCATCGTTAGCTCGGTTGTAGACATCAGCACCAATGGCAAACAAAGTTTGTTGGAAGTCATCTAAGCACTCTTGAAATTCTGTGAGCGTAATGCGGGGATTAGCCATTACGGCTTGGAGTTGAATGACTTTTTCGTTGGCTAAAGCTTTCATCTGCTCACCAATAAAGTCACGGTTATCCCTGATGCTTGATTGGTAACTAAACAACAAATTATCTGCTTGATTTTTGAGTTCAACCAGTTCTTTCCGTTTTCTATCTTCTTCGGCAAATACTTCGGCTTCTTGTTGCATCCGTTCTACTTCGTTGGTTTTGAGACCGCCTGTATTCGTGATCCGAACACTCTGCTCTCGACCAGTACCTTTGTCTTGGGCTGCAACCTTGAGAATACCGTTAACATCAATTTCAAAAGATACTTCTATTTGTGGAACGCCACGGGGAGATGGCGGAATTCCTTTCAGGAGAAATTTCCCCAGACTTTTGTTATCCCTGGCCATTGCCCTTTCCCCTTGGAGGATGTGAATTTCTACAGAGGTTTGTCCATCAACAGCAGTGGAAAAAACTTGAAATTTACTGGTGGGAATTGTGGTGTTACGTTCAATAATTTTTGTAAACACTTCTCCCAAAGTTTCAATTCCCAGGGATAGGGGAGTGATATCCAAGAGCAGAAGATTATCGACCTCGCCACTCAGTACCCCTGCTTGAATTGCTGCACCAAGTCCTACTGCCTCATCAGGGTTGATAGAGCGATCGGGAGCTTTACCGTTAAAAAACTTAACGAGGGCATTCTGCACTGCTGGAATGCGGGTGGAACCACCTACCAAAATAATTCGATCTATGTCTTGTGTTTGGAGGTCTGCGTCTTTAAGGGCTTGAATCATTGGCTCGATAGTAGCGTCAATTAAAGGCTTTGCCATCTCTTCAAATTGAGCGCGATTGAGTTCCATTTCCAGATGTTTTGGCCCAGCCTCATTGGCAGTGAGAAATGGCAAGTTAATGGAAGTACTCGCCATATGAGAAAGTTCAATTTTTGCCTTTTCTGCTGCTTCCCGCAGACGTTGCAGTGCCATTTTATCGGGGGAAAGATCGATTTTCTCTTGTTCCTGGAAACGTTCAATCATCCAGGTGACGATCGCGTTATCAAAGTCATCTCCGCCCAAGTGGTTGTTACCACAAGTTCCCTTCACTTCAAAAACTCCATCCCCAAGTTGGAGGATGGAAACATCGAAAGTCCCGCCTCCTAGGTCAAATACTAAAATCAACTGCTCTTGGTCTTGTTTTTCTAAACCAAAGGCTAAAGCCGCAGCAGTTGGCTCGTTGATGATCCGGAGAACTTCCAGTCCAGCAATAGTACCAGCATCTTTAGTTGCTTGTCTTTGGGCATCTGTGAAATATGCTGGTACGGTAATTACTGCCTGAGTTACTTCTTCACCCAAGAAACTTTCTGCATCCTGCTTGAGTTTTTGCAGAACCATAGCAGATATTTCCTGGGGTGTGTAGTCATGGCCCCGAATTTGCACATCAACAGTATCATCTCGACCTTTGATACAGCTATAAGGTACACGACTGCGTTCTGTTTGAGTATCTTCCCAGCGACGACCGATAAATCGCTTGACACTATAAACTGTGTTTTCCGCATTAGTGACGGCTTGGCGCTTTGCCATCTGACCGACTAAGCGAACATCACCCTTGCCAAATCCCACAATACTAGGTGTAGTACGTCCCCCTTCAGTGTTGGAGATCACAATTGGTTTGCCACCCTCCAAAACTGCGACGCAACTGTTAGTAGTGCCTAAATCGATGCCAATAACTTTTCCCATACGTACAGTATTTTTACCGAATTATTCTACCCTAATGTTTGGCAGATTATTTTTTGTATCATCTAAAGCTTATGGTAACTTCTATGGAACTCCTCTTGCGAGCAGTTGAAACATTGACAGTTTTTGAGGGTCGGCTGTTTGTGTTCAAGTCGCTCCCCAGATGCAAGCTGCTATCAAAAGGCGGGCTGCGAAAGTGCGGCCAACTGTCCACAGCCCTATCCTTTCTGAGATATGCGATGCCTATCCTGGATAGAACCTAGCCACTTTTGGTTAATGAGACGAGCAACTACAGTTTAACTGTCAGAGGAACTCGACTGTTCGTCGGGTGCAGGTGGTGTGTCTTCCTTGGGAGCAGCCACCTTGACCATTGAATGGCGCAGCACGCGATCGCCCAAATAATATCCGCGTACTAACTCTTCTAACACTGTTCCTTCTGGATGTTCATCCGTAGGTTCGCGCATAACTGCTTCATGGAGATTGGGATCGAATTCTTGACCTTCAGGACGCATCGGTGATACACCTATGCGTTTCAGGCATTCCACTAGTTGTTTATAAACCCCTTGATAACTTTTGTGAATTGTCATCTCGCCGTCACTTTGTGGCTTGAGGTGCGCTCGCGCCCGTTCAAAATTATCGACTATGGGTAGCAATTCCAAAATAGTGTTCCGCTTGACTTGCAAATCCAACTCTTCTTTTTCTTTGCTAGTACGTTTGCGGTAATTCTCAAAATCTGCGGCAATCCTCATATATTGAGTACTGCGTTCTTCTAGTTGCACTTTGAGAGACTCAATTTGTTGAGTCAATTCTGCCAAAGCAGCCGTTTCTACTTCAGTTTTTTCAGTGGTAGCAACACTATCTTCTGGGGAAAATATTGTATCTGAAGATACATTTTCTGGTGTTGTCACTTGCTCAGTAACCTCGCTGTCAGATTCGTTGGAGTTTGTTTGGGCTGGGGAGTCGCTCTTCATTGATTGCTTTACCTCTGTTGGTTCACCCAATTGCTGGCTTGTATTGTTTACCTGTTTATTTTCGTCCATCATTGTCTACTCGTCCCAGATTATTTTTATGGCAGTACGTCACCACAGCTTACAACTGAGGCTAATTTTTGTGCCGACATTTTCCTGTTTGTGATGCCACCGTCCTTTTATTGTGACAAATGGTGAACACGTTAGCGTAGACACCCTGGGGACGGTATCCCGAACGAGTCGGTTTACACCAGAAGTAAGCCTTTTGGAAGAGTAGTGCTTGATATTATTCGCCTTTCCTCATCAGAAAAATGGGTATAGCTGCTGACTACGACCCAAGTTAAATATTGTTACATTACTTAGTTCTCTCTGGCAAATCCCAGCAGTGGAAACCCGACAGAACAGACAGGAGAGAAGAGGAAAGCTTGTTAAAAGGTGAATAACTAAATTTACTCAGTTTGACATACTCCCCAGCCTAAAGGCATGGTGATTCTAGGCTCAAACAGCAATTGCAGGCATAGCCTGTCTGACATTGCCTAACCCAACAGTCGATGCCCCGACTGCACAAATATTCCTACTAGCGTTTTCATCCCTCCCATTCACTGATTGACAGGACGGACAACGCCACTCTCTAACCGACAAATCTAAACTTTCTAGAACGTGTCCACAACTAAAACAAGTCTTAGAACTTGGATACCACTGGTCGATGAAAACAACCAGTTTATTCTTCTTTTTGGCAACCCACTCTAGGATTTGTAGGAACTCACCGAAAGCCAAGTCTGATATTTTTCTACCCCAAAGACGCTGCATTCCTTTCAAATTTAAGGTTTCAAAGCACAGCACATCACACTTATCAGTCAGTTGATGCGCCAACTTCCAAAACCAATCACGCCGACGATGATAAATATCCTCATATTTGCGTACTAGATTCTTCCTGGCTCGTTCTCTGTTAGATGAGCCTTTTAGTTTTTTGGAATGCTGTCTACTGGCTTTTGTGATGGAATTTAGAGATTGCTTGAAAAATTGGGGAGACTCAATAGTGCTACCGTCAGAGCAGGTGAGGAATGTCTTCAACCCAAAATCAAAGCCAGCGATTTTACCCGTCTTTGCATTTAATCTCATAAAATTGTAGTTTTGCGTAGTCAAACGTAGCTATACCCGTCACTACAATGAACCTTAGTAATATCTTTCATTGTTGAAAATTCAACTCTAAAACCATTGATAACAATCTCACATCCGTTTTTTGTGGGAGTTTTAACACGACTTACATACTTTCCAGAAGTTATGTTTTTACGATCTTTGTGCAAAGTAGCCTTAACAAAATCTCCTGTAGAAACATGAGTGAATATTTTTTTAGGCTCAGTGCAAGGAAAACCAAATTTATTGATCCTACAGAATCTTCTGCAACTATGCCCCGTGCTTTTTACTGTTAAAATTTTTGTTGTCAGTATTTTGAGAGTTTCAACTTTTCCTACACAAGCAGCATCAATCCAATGAGTTTTAGGCAATCCTAAACGAGTTCTATTAAACTTAGTTAAACCTCCTGAACCTGTTGTTATAGGTAATCCAGTTTCTTTTAACTTATTAAATAAAGCCCATCTCGTTGAATTTACAGCAGACGCATCTTTTAGTGGACGCTTGGCTTGGGATAAAATTTGCTTCAACAACTCAGGCTTTTTTGCTAAAAACTTCTCAATATCTTGAGTACCTTTTTTGATATTGCATTTCTCACAAGCTAGACACAAATTAGAAATTCTATTAGTTCCTCCTTTGGCTTTTGGTTTAATATGCTCAACTTGTAAAGGGACATTTTCCGCAGTACAGTATGCACATTTTCTATTCCATTTATTCAAAAGATATTCACGGACTTCATACCCTTGTAACTCTCCCTGTTGATACTCAAAGCCTGATATCTCCGGGTTTTCTAGCTGCTGTAGGTCAAACCTAGCAAGCTCTTGAACTATGTCAGTTATTGGGGCAAAATTACATAATCTTTTAACCCAAGTGTTAATAGTTAAAACTCTATGGCTTAAAGAAGGTGCTAACCAACCTTGAGGTTTAGTGCGGTTAAGAAATCTAGCTTGACGATAACGAGTATGTCTAGAACGTCTTCCTCGCCTTACTCCTTTTCGAGTTTCTAGGCTTTCTTTAATAGCTAAACCTCTGTGTTGTAATTCCATACCCCAGATGACTTTATTATTTTGAACTAACGCAAAACCTGTAGTTTTACTCCCTGGATCTATTTTTAATTCAATCGGTTGAGTTGGAACTTCAGATTTAGGTTCTTTCAAAATTATGGTAAATGGAAATCTTCTAAATACAGCAGCTTTTTGTTGATTTAATAAAAAACGTGCATCTCCTGGATGAATTGGAGTAAGTGGTTTTTTGTTGGTATCAAGAACTAGAACAAAATTAGACATTTAAATTTCACCTTTTCAGGGTAATGTTTGCTTCAACCTTGTTATCTGAGCTTGTTATGCTAAATACACTATCCTTGCGGATTGTTTAATAAGTAGCAACATGGCAGGGGACTAGCGAATCCCAAGGTGTTATGACCTAGATAACGTTTACTCATGTTTTGAGTGGTTTGGTTCACATAAACTACAGATTACTCCGTTTATTTATGCTCTCCTCCATTCTAGCAACTTGTATATCTTTAGGACTTACGCATAATCTAAGTTTTCTTGGCGTTCTTCTCCCAAAGGGAGAGGCTAGCGCCAAGGCGGCTTGGCGGTTCGATAAATCAAGATTTTTGGTAATTGTTGCGTAAGTCCTGATCTTGATAAATTTGAATTTAAAATACTTGTCCTATCTTTTTCTTACGTAAAAACAGTCACACTCTTCTATTTTATTGGCTTCAGCCCCTTTGTCACCCCTTCAGTTTTGATAGCTTACAAGGGGAGCAACGGGATTTGATGAGGTGCGGGAAAGTAGTAATATAAGTTACCTAATTTTTTAGCGAACTGACAAAAGTCCTCCGGACATCCAAGAAACAACGCTGGCGCTATCGCTACCTAGAAAAGGTAAAAATGGGAACTTCGAGCAGGGTTTATTAGGAATAAGCCCTGGCAATTGAGATATAAAATCCGAACATTTTCGCGTAAGTCCCCGTTATATAATATTTCGGACAGGTCTAATGGGCTAAACTGTCAAATCGTTTTCAAAAAACAACTCCATGCGATCGCCCCGAAATCTAGTCACACCATATTCAATCACATTACCTGTTTGATCGACATTGACCGACTCAGCCAGGAGAATAGGTTGATTTAGGGGAAGTTGCAACCAATGTGCATCATCAGGCTGAACTATACGGGCGGAAACACACGTACTACGACGAATATGGTCACATCCATATACTTGCCGCAAAAACCAAGAGATTGATTGCTTTTCTCGAAAAATCTTGATGTTATGCGGTGCTAAAAAATCTGGAAAGCGCTGGAGGGGAAAGTATCCTGTACTCACACTAATTGCTTCTTCATCCGCTAAACCCAAACGTTCAATTAAAGCCACAGGTTCACCAAGCTTCATCTCTAAGCCTTTGGCAACAGCCCGATCAGCAGGTACTTCCAATATCCGGAGTAGCTGAAATCTGGTTTGCCAACCTTGACCTTTCAGGGTTTGGTTATAACGCACTCGCTTACCGATGGCATAGCGGATAGTTTTAGCAGCCACAAACGTACCTCGCCCCTGATCAACTCTGAGTAACCCCTCATTTTTCAAGAGTGCGATCGCTTGTCTTAATGTATGACGATTGACGGCAAATTGTTCTGCTAACTTCGTTTCTGTCGGTAATTGGTCGCCAATTTGGTAAGTCCCTTGATGGATATTCTCTCGTAACTGGGCAGCAATTTTGGCGTAAATAGGCATTAGTTCATGATTCATAAAATAATTATCTGTATTTAGGTTGTCAACTGAATAGAATTGAGTTACTGTATTTTCATCTAGATGTCTAGATGAATTTAAGAACAGGTTAAGACATGAAAAAGGAATTGGGGAATCAACTCTCAGATATTCAATAACATAATTACTGACATCCTTGAAGACAATGGCTAGCATAACCCAAAGACAAGCTTGGATGAAAACAGTGGCTAAAGCCGAACTAAAGCAACTCGAAGCATTGGTAAGCAAGTTAGACACATTACCCAGTTATAGTTTTTTACGTTCTCCAGAGATTGGTTTAACGATGGTTCAAGGAAGTACAGGGGGTACAGGAAGTCCCTTTAATCTCGGAGATATGACTATTACTCGCTGTGTAGTCAAACTAGAAAGCCCGACCAAATCAGAAAGCATCGTCGGTTTTGGTTTTGTCGGAGGGCGATCGCATCGTCATGCTGAATTAGCAGCCTTTTGTGATGCCCTACTGCAAAGTCCTGAATGGCATGATCAGATTCAAGCTGAAGTAATTCAACCACTACAAACCGCCAGTCTGCAACGGCAAGAACTCAGAAAACGCCAAACCGCCGCCACTAAAGTCAACTTTCTCACAATGGTGAGGGGAGAATAATCAAAATTTACAAATGACTCCAACATTTACGCATTTACCAGGCTTTTCAGACCCGATTCACGACTCTCAACGAACGTTTCGGGCTTTACTTGATGCTAGTTCTCGACCAGCAAAAGTATTTAATATTACATCTGATTTAACTACGCCCACAGGATTAACACTTGCTTGTGCCACAGCTTGTTTGACACTCTTAGATTTAGATGTTCAGGTCTGGCTGCAACCGGGTTTTGCACCCGAAGTAAAAGACTGGTTACTATTCCATACTGGCTGTCAATTTACAGAACAACCCGAAAAATCCGATTTTGCCTTAATTCACGAATTGCCATCACTGTCACAATTATTTAGTTTTCATCAGGGGACAGCGGAACAACCCGAAACTGCCACAACGTTATTGATCCAAGTCGAAAGTTGGCAAGGAGGGCAACCTGTAATATTGACAGGGCCAGGAATTTTAGACAAACAAATTATTACCCCAAAACTTCCCAACTATTTTTGGGATTTTTGGACAAAAAACAATCAAGTATATCCACTTGGTATCGATGTTTTTTTATTAGCAGAAAATACAGTCATGGGATTACCACGCACAGCAAAATATCAGGTCTACCATAATGCTTGATATTCTTTCAAGATAATAGTTCACTAATCTAATCAAACATGAGGATTTGAACAGCTAGATTGAAATTTAAAACCTGTATTAGCTAACACACAATATTTTTAATTAAACATAAAAATCATGCCATACGTTGCAGTCAAAGGCGGTGAACAAGCAATCCAAAATGCAGAAGCATTACTCCAAAGCCAGCGCCGGGGTAATCCGGCTATTCCCGAACTAACCCTAGACCAAATTGAACAACAATTGACCTTAGCTGTAGAAAGGGTGATGTGCGAAGGCAACTTATATGACCGAGGATTAGCAGCCTTAGCCATCAAACAATCCTGGGGTGATTTAGTAGAGGCAATTTTTTTAATTCGAGCCTATCGCACAACACTGCCACGCTTTTACTACAGCCAGCCTCTAGACACCAGTCAAATGCAAATTCAACGGCGAATTTCTTCTATCTTTAAAGATGTGCCAGGAGGACAAAACTTAGGGCCGACCTTTGACTACATTCACCGCTTGCTAGATTTTCAGCTAATGGCAGAAAGTGAAGTTTCATCAGCACCGGAAGCAGAAGCCAGTAATGAACCTGTTCCCTGGGTGATTGACACATTAGATCAAGAAGGGTTAATCCAGGCAGAGATAAATGATGGTTCTCCCACGTCTCCACCGTTTGATTTAACTCGCCAACCTCTCACCTTTCCGGCCGGAAGGGATGCGAGACTTCAGAATTTAGCGCGTGCAGACGAGGGCTTTTTACTATCTTTGGCGTACTCTACTCAACGAGGTTACGGCAGAAATCATCCATTTGCGGGGGAAATTCGCATGGGAGAAGTAGAAGTAGTGATTTGTCCTGAAGAATTGGGATTTGAAATTGCGATCGCTGATATAACAATCACTGAAGTGCAGATGGTGAATCAGTTTCAAGGTAGCAAAGAATTACCCGCCCAATTCACTCGCGGTTATGGTCTCACCTTTGGCTACAATGAGCGCAAAGCTATGTCAATGGCCTTAGTAGATAGGGCAATGCGATCTGAAGAATTGGGTGAAACGGTAGATAGTCCCGCTCAAAATATTGAGTTTGTACTTTCTCACTCTGACAACGTAGAAGCACAGGGATTTGTCCAACACTTAAAATTACCTCACTACATTGACTTTCAAGCAGAGTTAAATTTAGTACGCAAAATGCGACAAAATCAACAGCCAGAGAAGAATCATGATGTGCCTCACGCAGAGACGCACAGACGCACAGAGGAAGTGAGAAAAGCCAAATGATTACAGGAATTAACCATATAACTTTATCACTTGCCGATATAGAAGAATCTTTTAATTTCTACACCCAAGTTTTAGGTTGTCAAGCGATCGCTAACCAGAATCGCCGCCATTAAACAATCCCCCTACGAAAACATAGAATTTTTTGTCTAAAAAACCTCAGCGAACCTTTGCGGGAACTTTGCGCTCCTTTGCGTTAAAAAAAATGCCCAAATCACAAACCCAAACCGGCTTCAACTTTGCTTACCTCGACGAACAAACCAAACGCTCAATTCGCCGCGCCTTACTCAAAGCCATTGCCATCCCAGGACATCAGATTCCCTTTTCCTCTAGAGAAATGCCCATGTCATACGGCTGGGGAACTGGAGGAATGCAAGTCACAGCGGCCGTAATTGGTCAAACTGATGTTCTCAAAGTCATCGACCAAGGTGCAGACGACACCACCAACGCCGTGAATATTCGCCGCTTTTTCAAAAAAGTGTGCGGGATAGAAACAACAGAACAAACAGAAAAAGCCACCCTGATCCAGACACGCCACCGCATACCCGAAACACCACTGAGGGAAGGACAAATTTTAGTTTACCAAGTCCCAATTCCCGAACCTTTACGCTGGCTCGAACCCTCATCTGTAGAAACGGGCAAAATGCACGCCCTAGAAGAGTACGGGCCAATGTACGTCAAGCTGTATGAAGATATTACCAACCACGGACACATTGCCACATCCTACGATTACCCCGTAATGGTGCATGACCGTTATTTAATGAGTCCTAGTCCCATACCACGTTTCGATAATCCCAAAATGCAGATGAATCCAGCACTCCAGTTATTTGGTGCTGGAAGAGAAAAGCGCATCTATGCCGTACCACCTTATACCAAAGTTAAAAGCCTCGACTTTGAAGACCACCCCTTCACTGTGGAACGATGGCATCAAGGCTGTGAGTTATGTGGTTCTACTGAAAGTTATCTAGACGAGGTATTAATTGATGACAAAGGAGGCAGGCTGTGGATTTGTTCAGATACAGACTATTGCCGTCAGCAACAGCAGCAAAGAATGTCTTAATTACGAATTACGAATTACCATGAAGCCTATTTTACAGATACAAGAACTCAGTAAATCTTACAATCAAATCCAGGCTTGCGATCGCATCTCTTTTGATTTGTATCCTGGGCAAGTTCTCGGTATTGTCGGCGAATCAGGGTCGGGTAAATCTACTTTGCTCAAAGCGATCGCCAATAATATTACCATCGACAAAGGTAACGTTATCTACAAAAGTCGCCAAGAAAAATATTTAGAGATCACCCAACTTCCAGAACATCAACGCCGTTGGTTAATGCGAACCGAGTGGGGTTTTGTCCAACAAAATCCTCGTGACGGCTTACGAATGCAAGTAAGTGCAGGAGCGAACATTGGTGAACGATTACTAGATATTGGAGTCCGACACTATGGCAAAATTCGGGATGAAGCGGCGCACTGGTTACAACAAGTAGAAATTGATCCAACGCGAATGGATGACTTGCCAACAACTTTCTCTGGAGGGATGCAGCAAAGGCTACAACTTGCCCGTGTATTAGTAACGCAACCACAGTTGATATTAATGGATGAACCCACAGGCGGACTAGATGTATCAGTCCAAGCACGCTTATTAGACTTATTGCGATCGCTAGTCAGAAACTTTAATTTAAGTGTAATTTTAGTCACCCATGACATCGGCGTTGTCCGACTCCTAGCCCATCGCTTACTAGTAATGCAACAAGGACAAGTCGTGGAATCAGGACTAACCGACCAAGTACTAGACGATCCACAACATCCCTACACCCAACTCCTAGTCAGCGCCGCCCTCACACCATAACCTCTCCTTCTTTCCTCCTTTGCGCCTTTGCGTGAGATAAAAAAAATGCTAACCCTCAACCACCATCACCCACCAATTAACATCCATCCTCAAACCCTCCTACACATTGAAAACCTACATAAAAGCTTCATCCTCCATCAACAAGGAGGAGTACGCTTACCAGTCCTAGAAGAAATTTCCCTCACCTTAAATCCTGGAGAATGCGTAGCCCTATCAGGTGCATCTGGTTCCGGTAAATCTACATTTATGCGCTGTATATATGGCAACTATCGTGCTGATAGCGGCTCAGTGTGGGTCAAACACGAAGGACATTGGCTCGACTTATGTCAACTTCTACCCCATGAACTTCTAGCCGTGAGGCAAAAAACCATTGGATATGTCAGCCAGTTTTTGCGAGTAATTCCCAGAGTACCAGCCCTAGAAGTTGCCGCAGAACTGTTGTTGGATTTAGGCGAAGATCCAAAAGTTGCTTTGACCAAAGTTGAAGACTTATTTCATCGACTGCAACTACCAGAACGCTTGTGGCATCTTTCCCCCACAACCTTTTCTGGCGGCGAAAAACAACGAGTAAATTTAGCTCGCGCCCTTGTAGTTAACTTCCCAATTTTGCTACTAGATGAACCCACCTCAGCCCTAGATGCGACCAATCGCCAAGTAGTGATGGAAATTCTAGAAGAACGTAAAAGTATGGGCTGTGCCTTAATTGGCATTTTTCATGATCAAGAAGTGCGATCGTCGCGACTGTGTAACCGGGAGTTAACCTGCAATGAATGAGCAAATATATACCAACTATCGTCTCCAACTTCCAGATCAAGAAATCCTCGGTACTCTTTTAGTTCGAGATGGAATTATTGCCGATATTCAACCAGGAGTAGTTAATCATGGACAGAATGGACAAGGAGACTATCTCCTACCAGGATTGATTGAACTCCATACAGACAATTTAGAACGCTGTATGTCTCCCCGTCCAGGAATTCGGTGGCCTTTAGAAGCAGCAGCCGTTTATCATGACCGAGACTTAGCCAGTGCTGGAGTCACAACAGTATGTGATGCGATCGCTATTGGCGATATAGCTGCCAGTTCCCCCCGTTTAACTAACTTTGCTCCCATGATTGATGTCATCTGTCAGGGACAAGCAACAGGACGCTTTTCTGTCGAACATCGAATACACCTGCGCTGTGAACTAGCTTATGAAGAGGTTTATCAAATTACCGAAAATTATGCCGATAATTCCCTCTTATCAATGATTTCCCTAATGGATCATACCCCTGGACAAAGACAGTTTATCAATCTAGACAAGTTCAAAGAATATTACATGGGCAAACATGGAGTGACAGCCACAGAAATTGAAAACCTCATCATAACTCGTCAACAAAAACAACAAATGTATGGACAAAAAAACCGGAAAGCTTTAGTAGAATTAGCTCAAGCTCAAGGTATTTCTTTAGCTAGTCATGATGATGCTACCGTTGATCATGTGCAGGAAGCTGTACAAAATGGAGTAGTGTTAGCGGAATTTCCCACCACCATAGAAGCAGCAAAAGCCGCCCATAGTTCAGGTTTACAAGTTTTGATGGGTGCGCCTAATTTAGTCTTGGGTGGTTCTCACTCTGGAAATGTTTCGGCACTGGAATTAGTTTTGTTGGATTTAGTAGATGTGATTTCCTCCGATTACGTTCCTCAAAGTTTGTTGCAATCTATTTTTATCATTGCCCACAAAACTGGGAAACCTATTTATGAAGCCATGAGATTATTTACCAGTAATCCAGCCAAATCTATTGATTTATTTCATAATCGTGGCAGTCTAGAAATTGGTAAACGGGCTGATTTTATCACTGTTCATGATGATGGCATTGTACCGTGTTTAATTTCCACTATCTGTCGAGGTCGTCGTGTTAGCTGATGCCGAGTTATAGTAATTGTATTTAAATTTTGAGGTAAAACATGGATTCAATTACAGTGTTACCAAATACCACGATTGAAAATCGAGGATTAGTATCTGAAAAATTTCTCAATCACGGAATTAGTAACTTTCACCAAGCTTGCAACTGGGTAAAAAATCTCCCCTATGGATTTAACTCCAATACCGAAAATTCTTTAATTATTTTTGCCGAAAATTGTGGAACTTGCACGACAAAACACGGCATAATAGCTAGATTAGCTGAAGAGTTAGGATTAGACATACATAAAACTCTAGGTTTTTATCGACTGAATGACGAAATCATCACTGGTGTTAACAAAATCATTCAGCCCTATGGTCTAGATTTTATTCCCCAAGTACACTGCTTTTTAGCATATCAAAATTTCAGAGTAGATTTAACAGCAGGAAATTGCAACGGTAAAAATAAACCAATAGAGAAATATGATTTTTTTGTAAAAGTAAATCCAGATTTAACAATCGAGCAAAGCGAGAACTATTATACAGACTACTTAGAAAAATATTATTTAATTGAGCCAAAATTTCAAAAGATTGGTTCTTTTAAAATATTACGAATTATTGAAGAATGTGATCGACAATTAAAATATCAATGCTCATTAATGTTTGGAAATGCTTAATTCCTCTGAAACGCTATGCTTTGGCGCAATGTTTTTATCAAGAGAAGGATAGAAATTATATTAGACCACTAGTGTCGCAAGGCGGAAGTCAAAAGTCAAAAGTTTATTTACGCCGTACTGTACTAAACTAATTAGTTAAAAATGAAAGTTGGTGTTGCCCTAATTCCCAGCCATGATACTATCGAATCAATTATAGAATTACAACAAAAAATCATAACTATCTGCCCGCTTTATCCAATTTTGTACAAGACATTTAATCTTCCTCATCTTACACTTTTACAAGGAAGATTTGATAATTCTATTAATTGGTTAACCTTAATCCTCAATTTGCAAGATTATTGGCAAAGACAACAATATTCACAAAAATATAAATTAATTAAATTAGAATATAAATCACCAGGATGGTATTTTTTAATACCTCAGCAGCAACTTATATTTTTGGAATTGCATAATTTTGTATTTTCAGCTTTAAAAAACAATCTCTTCGTTACTGAAGAAGATTTAAACAAAGATATTTCATTATATGATGATTTAGAAAAGAATAATTATATCAAGTACGGCTATCGATATATTGGCAATGCCTTTTATCCCCATATTACTTTAGGACAAACTATAGATAAATCTAGAGATCCTAACCAAGCTGATTGGATACATCTAGTAGAGTCATTTACAGCCAAACATATAATCAAACTTGAAAGAATAACTGTTTATCAAGTTGGTGAACATGGCAGTCATGCTAAAATTTTATACTCTGTAAAGATTTAGATACAAGATTATTTCAATAATCTCCAAATATTTCGCATATCCCTGAATAAGGTTATAAAAACCAATTTTAATGAGAATCTCAGTATTTTAGAGGTACTGGGATTTTTAAATTTCTTAAGTATCATGAAATATGTAAATTTAATTATTACTTCAAACAAAATTTTAAACTTCCGTTAATCATCCATTAATGACTAGTTTACCAAGTTCTAGTATTGTGTAAATCAGATTCAAATTAAATACTTGTAAATGTTAGCGAACTTTGTTTAGTAGTACGTTTAGAAAAATATATCTGAACAGCTAATAACCAACTAGAAGACATAAACCACAAGTATTGAATGTTAAGAAAAAGTATCCAGGTAGATGTATATGAAATAAGAATAATGTTTACTACTTGCATTTACCCTAAAACTTGATCATAGGAGTATTGGGCTTTATTTATAGATGCAAAAACTCCAAAAATTCAAGTATCTAAAAACAAATAGATTTTGTCATCTTCAACAGTTCAGTATTCGTTGGTTAAGCCTTGCAAAAAATTGCTTTAACTGATGTCACTTAAATATATTAAGGAGCCAAAATTAATGGTTGTATCTCGTCGTAACCCACTGCTCTTAGGTATAGCAGTTGTGCTAATAGGAGCTATAAGTTCATGCGCCTTGCTTAATAGCAATAGCCAAAAAGAAAACCTCGCAGACAATGATAAAGAAATAGTCTTGGGTTTAATTCCAGCAGAAAGTAACGAGGAAGTAGTAGCTCAATTTGAGCCGATGCGAGCCTATATGGAAAAGAAAATAGGTCGCCCAATCACCATGTTCACAGCTACAGACTATGCCGGGATTGTGGAAGCTATGCGCCGTGGCCGAGTTGATATTGCCTGGTTTGGGGCCCTTTCTTACATCATGGCAGAACAAGAAGCCGGAGCTGAAGCTTTTGCTGTCGGTGTACCTGAAAGTGGCGATTCTACTTACAACGGGATCATGATGGTGCCTGCGGATTCTGACATTCAATCCATAAAAGATTTAGAAGGTAAAAATGTAGCTTTTGTAGACCCCGCTTCCACATCCGGTGGTCTTGTACCTTCTTTTATGGTGAAACAAACATTTAACCGTGATCCTCAAGAAGTCTTTGGACGTTTGACCTACGCTGGCTCTCATGACGCGGCGATGTTAGCAGTACGGAATAAATCGGTGGATGCAGCAGCTTCTCATACCGTGATTTACCAAACCATGATTGACCGTGGCTTAATTACAGAACAAACAAATCGCATTATCGCCAAATCCGCCCCCATTCCTGGACCACCTCTGACTTATCGTCGTGATCTCGACGATAAACTGAAAACTCAAATCCGAGAGACTATCCTCAATGCCCATAACGATATTGATGTCACCGGGTTCGGCAAGCTAGCTAGGTACGAAGTTGCCACCCCAGATGATTACAATCCCATTCGGGAAATGATTAAAACTTTGGGACTAAAACGGGAAGAAATTCTGAAATAGTTGTTACTCCCTTCGCGGTGTAATTCTTCCTGATGTTTCTCTTGTGGAACAGGCATCTTGCCTGTTCTGGGCGGGCTAGACCCGGATTTCTCACAATATTTATGCTTATGCACAAAATTACCTGTGTCACACCAATATCCAAATACAGGTTTTTAGACTTGTGTGTACACGAACTAACCCACAAAGTAAATTCAGAGTTCAATCTGGCTTCAATTTGCACAGTTATTGACTTTTAAGGTTTTTCATGTCTTTAATTCGCATTGAGCAAGTAAGCAAGCGCTATTCCAATAACTTTCTGGCACTTCACCCCACTAACCTGACTATTGAACCTAGTTGCTTCACAGTAATTTTGGGGCCTAGTGGAGCTGGTAAGTCCACATTACTTCGTACCATTAACGGCTTAGAACAGCCGAGTACTGGCACAATCACTGTTGACGGTAGAAAACTGACCCCTGCAAGTATGCAACGGTTGCGGGCTAAGGTTGGTATGGTGTTCCAGCAATTTAATCTAGTGGGACGCTTAAATGTCATGACCAATGTCTTGACTGGGTGTCTCTATAATCGTCCGTGGTATACCAGTCTGCTTTATTTATTTGCCAAAAAAGATTATGAATTAGCTCATTGGGCTTTAGAACGTGTTGGCTTGATTGATAAAGCTTGGGAGCGGGCTGACCAGCTTTCAGGAGGTCAACAACAGCGCGTAGGAATTGCTCGTGCTTTAGCCCAGCGCCCGCAAGTAATTTTGGCCGATGAGCCAGTGGCTAGTCTAGATCCTCTCACGAGTGAGGAAATTATGGGGTTATTGCTAGAGATTTGCCGGCATGAGCAGATTGCAGTAGTAGCTAGCTTACACCAGGTGAACTTGGCTATGCGTTACGCTGACCGGATTATTGGCTTGAATCAAGGACAGGTGGTGTTTGATAACGCACCCGCAGCCCTCACCTCAGATATGTTGCAAACAGTTTACGAACGGCAAGAAGGTACGACAGATGAAGACTTTAAACTGGAGATGGCCAACTAAATACGGTAGGTTGCCTACTTCAATAGTGGTGGGCATTCTGTTGGCAATCTCCGCACTACTGGTAGCAGCACCCGCCGCAGAAATCAATCCGCTCAAAGTTTTGGGTTCAGTAGGTCAATTATTAGAGTTCTTGGGCTTTATGCTGATTGCTCCTGATTGGGCATATCTGCCCGACCTACTAGCCAAAATGCTAGAAACGATTGAAATTGGCTTTTTAAGTACCTTTATGGCATTGGTGGCGAGCCTGCCACTAGGAGTATTAGCTGCAAGTAACACCTCTCCACATCCTTTGGTATATCACTTTACCCGTAACTTGATGAATTTGATGCGGGCTTTACCAGAGTTTATGTGGGCGCTGGTGTTTGTCTCGGCGGTAGGTTTAGGCCCTTTACCGGGGGTGATGGCATTAGCATTTGTCACCACTGGGTTTATGAGCAAGTTTTTTGCTGAAAGCATTGAGGTGATTGACCCGAAAGCGGTGGAAGGGGTGAAATCAACTGGGGCGCAGCAATTTCATATATTGATGTTTGCTGTACTACCACAGGCACTTCCTGATTTTATTAGCACCACCCTTTATATTTTGGATAACAATATTCGCTCTGCTACAGTTTTGGGGTTAGTAGGAGCTGGCGGTATTGGCTACGATATGGTGATGGCTATGCGTCTATTTAACTACAGTCGCCTGATTATGATTGCGGTCTGTATTTTTATCGCTGTAACTATTTTTGATCGGCTTTCAGATAAGTTTCGTAGTTGGGTGATCTAATCGTGAAACCATTAAACATTAAGTCTAAACTTCAGCCTTTACCACCCAAGCCATTCAGTTTTATTCCTGTGTGGTTTAGCTTATTAATAGCACTGTTTTTTTTGGCAGTAAATGATTTAGGTTTGTCTTTTGGTGAACTTTTAGGCGGATTAGGAAATATTTTTGAATACTTGAGCCGCTATCGTTCTCCCAATTTTACTGATCTGAGAGAGTATTTGGTCTTGATGGGGCAAACTTTAGCTATGGCGTTGTGGGGAACTGCGATCGCTTTTTTTATGGGTTTTCTACTGGCTCCTTTAGCAGCCAAGAATCTCACACCCCATCCGGTAATTTACCGTTTGTCAAGAGAATTGCTCAACTTTATGCGAGCTATGCCTGATTTGCTCCTAGCTCTAATTTTTGTGGCTGCTGTTGGGCTAGGGCCACTACCAGGAGTGATGGCGCTGGGGTTTCATACAACTGGTTTTTTAGGTAAGTTTTTTGCTGAGAGTATGGAACGAGTCAACCCTGGTATTTATGAGGCGGTGTCAGCAACGGGAGCGAGTTTTTTACAGCAGATTATGTTTGCGGCTTGGCCAGCAATTATCCGGGAAGTGGTGGGTTATACCTTATACATATTTGACCGGAATGTGCGAATGGCCGCAGTGCTGGGGTTAGTTGGGGCTGGCGGTATCGGTTTGGCACTGCAACAGAATTTACGTACCTTTCGTTACGATGAATCAGCAGCCCTGATTATTGTGATGTTAGTCAGTATTGTCGCTATTGACTATCTATCGGCAGCAATTCGGTCACGTCTATCCTAATTGTTTTAACTAGGGTATTGAGACTAAACACATCTAGAACTAACCCAGGAACCACCGAGACAGATATTAAGGGACTGACAAATAAAAAAATACGAAATCACCTAACCCAAAAACCTCTCAAACCCTCATAACTCTGTGTTCTTTGCGTCTGGTGTGGTAGCCTTCGGCAAACCCTTCGGTCTACATTTATCTGGATAATTTATTCCTTGGAAGTCCCTTACGTTAAAATCTGGCGGAACTAACAGCGATAAATATCTATCTTCTTGTATACTCACAAGGTGTAGTGGATACCATTAGTCTGCAAGTTCTGGCTCAGGATTATCACAAAAAATGTTGCGCGTTTATCATCTCTTTCTCGGTGCTATTTTATTGGCTTTAACGCCAGTGGGAGTCAAAACTTTTCTCCCCCGGTTTTCTCCTGCGGTTATAGAAAATCCGAGTCCTGTAGAAACGACAACTCCCAGCAGTTCTCCTCAACCCACTCCTTCAATAACTCCCAATTCCGTAGAAGGAAATACTTGGAGGAAAATTTTGGGGAAAACACCTACCCCCAATGGTTGGGAAGTTCTCCCTTGTGAGGGAAACGCCCCCCTGCTGTGTGTTTCTTCCCAAGGTAAACTTTTGGGTACGGTGGAAATCGGTGTTTACCCGGTGAAAAACAATCCAGATTTCCAAAAAAATCTCACAGATGCAGGTATTCCACTCGACTCTCAGGTAGATTACCAAAGTCCTGAATACCAAGAGAAGTTATTAACAGCACTCAAGGCTTGGGTTGCAGATTTAAATGCTACTTTTATGAAAGACCGTCAGGGAACCTATGGAAATACAATAGTGTTCTCAGCCTACCCACCACAACAGGTATCAGTTGGTAAACTCCAGGGAATACGCTACGGGTTTGTGGGAATTAAGGCAGAGGGTGGAGTAGAAGAGCAACATATTAGTCATGTTGCTTTCGATGGTAAGGCTATGTATATAATTACCACAGCTTTTGACTCAGCCTCGATTACAGGTAAATTCGAGGAACTGGAAAATTTGGCAATTTTTCAACCTTACTTTGGGGCGATCGCAGCTGATTTAAATTTGCCCAATTAACGAGATAATGGGATATCAATCAAAAATTCTGTACCATTTCCCGGAGCAGAATTACAGGTTAAGCGGCCTTGGTGCTGACCAACAATTACCTGATAACTAATAGACAATCCCAACCCCGTCCCACTTCCTACAGGCTTAGTAGTAAAAAATGGGTCAAAGATTTTTGACTGCACCGTTTCTATCATACCATAAGCATTATCAGCAATGGTAATCCTTAACATATTTCCATCTATGAGTTGAGTGGAAACCTCAATTATGGGATTGTCTGTGGTTTTTCCCTTAAATAATGAATCTTCTAAAGCATCTATGGCATTATTTAATATATTCATAAATACCTGATTCATTTGACTAGCAAAACAGCTAACTTTTGGTAGTTTAGCGTAATTTTTGATAATTTGAATTTCTGGGAAATTACTCCTTCTCTGGAGCCGATGATCTAAAATCATTAAAGTGTTGTCAATACCTTCGTGAATATCTACAGCTTTCATTTGCGCTTCATCGAGGCGGGAAAAGTTGCGTAAGCCCAAAATAATATTCTGTATACGTGAACTCCCAGCGTTCATAGAATTGAGAATTTTCGGTAAGTCTTCGCTCAGGAAATCCAAATCAATTTCTGCGGTTTTCTGTTGAACTAAATTTGCATCTTCTTGTTGATAAACAGCTATTAAATCTAGTAAATATTGCACATACTGATTGACATGGGAAATATTACCATGAATAAAATTGATGGGATTATTAATTTCATGAGCAATTCCCGCTATCATTTGTCCCAAGGAAGACATTTTTTCACTGTGAATTAATTGGGATTGGGTACTTTGTAATTCTGAGAGTGCTTGTTGCAAACTTTGATTTTTTTCGTGGAGTTGCTGCGTTCTCTGCTCTACTTTGGCTTCTAATTGCTGATTCACTTGTGCGAAACTTCTATAAAGCATGGCATTTTCTAGAGAAATTGCAGCTTGGGTGGTGAGGAGTTTGAGAACTTCGATGCGATCGCCTGTAAATGCTCCTATGGTAAGATTGTTTTCTAGATAAATAATCCCCAGCAATTTACCCTGATTAATAATGGGGATACATAACAGACTCTGAGGTTGCTGAGTAAGAATATAAGTATCTTCTGCGAGGAATGTGACAGTTTTAGCATCATCGCTGACGAAGACTTCCAGGGTGCGTTTGACGTATTTAATCAAAGGAACGGGAACATCTGCGCTCAACTCTAGGCTCATTGATGGAAAAGTTGTCACCATACCCGCAGTATTTGCACTAGAAGCCACAGCAGTGACAATTAAGGGTAATTCTTCATCTTCGCTCAAAATCAAAGCAGATTTAGAAGCTCCCGCATTTTCCATCACAACTTGCATGATAGTAGCCAGCAGTTTATCCAACTCAATTTCCTCAGAAAGTGCTTGAGAAGCTTTGATAACAGTAGCCAAATCTAAAGAGTCGGAAATACTGCTTTTAGAGCTAGAATCAGGAGGATTATCACTTTCAGGGAGACTTAATTTTTCTGGTTGGAGTATAGGCGCGAGCAATTGGGGATAACGTTTTACCAAATCATTAACTTTAGCTTTTGCTCCCCAGCGAATGTAACTATTGTAAGCATCAATTAAATAAGTTTGAGCAATTTTGGTTTTTCCCCATTCCAGATAAAATTTAGCTGCTAATTCCTGAGCGAGAGCTTCTTCATTCATAAACTCATGCTCGTGGGCGAGAGAGATAGCTTGATCATATAATTCCATTGCTTGCAGATATTCACCGCTCACCCGATATTTTTCTGCTTCTACTAAATAAAACTTATGCAGATAATTCATCGGTGCATGATGTGCAAAGTGTTGTAACTGTGCTTGGTTATCTGCTACCTGCTGAAGTAAATTAGCTTGCTCATTTTCCACAGTTGGATATATGGCTAAAGCTATGAGAGAATCATAAAAATAAAATACAGGCTGGGTTGTTAAACCAGGAGTTGTTGCTAAATATTTTTTTCCTTGACTACAATTTTCTTGGGCTTTAACAAAGTTCCCAAATAAATAGCAGGGGATGAGTTTATATAAATAGTAATATTGCAATCCACTGATATCATTGGCATTTATTAGCAGCAGCAATGATCTATCCTCATTATATGCCTCGCCTATGATCTTAGAGGCATCATCAGGATTACCTAACAACTTGATAATACTTTGCAAACATATTTGAGCATAGTTCAAGATGCTTGCTTGCTTGATTTTTTTGAGTACATGACTGTAGTCTCTAACTTGTTCTTTCAGGCTTGTTAATTCTTTACCCATAAAATATGATTGGTGACAAATATCATTTATACAGTAACCAACATATTGAAAATTACCTATTTCTAATGAAGTTTGGTAGCCGTCTAACAAAATTCGTAAACATTCTCGAATGTGGTACTTTCCATGAAAAACGAATGTTCCTAATGGATATATTACTTTAGCTTTTATATCTGGGTCATTAAATTTATCAGTTAACTTCAGAGCTAAATTACCAAACTCAACTGCTAGCTCAATATCTTTCTGAATCCCATTTAAAATAATGGCATAACCTGCATAAGAAGTAGCACCTAAAGGATCATTTCCATACTGAATTGATAACTTCACCTGTGAACAAATAATTATTGGGAATAATAGGGGATTTGCCATATAAGTCGCAGCGCCCATACTGGCGAAAATGCGAATAATTGCCAATTGCTTTTCATCGGTCATCAATGGTAAGTTGAACAAATCTGCAACGGTTTTATCTGCTAGCAGTGCTGTGGTTTCTGCAAGACCTTTCTGGATATCACTTGCGCTTGGGGAATCAGGGAAAGTCAGACCTAAATATTGTAATACTTGTCGGGCGATCGCGATCGCTTCCAACAATCTATTCTGCGATGTATAAGCCAGAATTTTGATTTCATAAACTTTCACTTTCTCTAGCACGGTTTTCGCTCGTTGCAGTATGACCTCTCCTAATTCTTCCATTTCCTCAAAATTGCGACCGAGATATGCTACATCTGCTGCTGTTTCATACAAAGCCAAGGTTAACTGATATTGTGTCTCCCAGCTATCATCTGCAAGTAGTTTAATTCCAGTATTTAAATACTTCAGGGCTGAGGGATAAGCCATTGATTTCACAGCTTTTCTTCCAGCCACAAGATTCATTTCAGCTAATTGCTGGCGTTCTGCGGGAAGATGAATTAAAGGTATGGCGATATTAAATTGATTTACCAGTTCAAAAATCAGGTCTTCCCTTTCAGACTTTGAAGTGTTATTTAATAACAATTTCCCAATTCTTAGGTGAATTGACTGTTTTTTTGATTCAGGAATTAAAGCATAAGCAGCTTGTTGTACACGGTCATGGATAAATTTATATTTAGGTGATTGGTTATGACTATCTTTGACGACTAACTGGCTCATTTCACCTCGCAGTAAAACTAGCCCTTGCAATAATGCTGGCCATAAGTCCGAAGCTGTATCTACCGCTAATTGCTCATAGACAATCGCCAGAGTTTTTAAGTCAAATTGGTTCCCTACACAAGCTGCTAACTTCAGAACTTCCTGAGTTGGCATTGGTAGCTTCATTAGTTGAATTGACATAAATTCAACTACATCATCTGTGAGCGCTAATGCTTGTATTCCTGATAGCTTATACTGCCAATTACCCAGTTCAAAATTAAATTTAAATAATCCATTTTTATGTAAAGCTTTGAGAAATTCATGGATAAAAAAAGGATTGCCTTTGGTTTTAGCAAATACCATTTGTCTCAAGGCGATCGCCTGATTTTCTCCCCAACGCAAACTATCAGCAATTAACTGATTTAAATCAGCTTGCGTTAAAGGCTTTAACCTGATATAATTAAGAGTAGATGCCTGTTTTTTTATTTCATTAATAGCCAAATGTAATGGATGTGCATTGTTAACTTCGTTATCCCGATAAGCACCAATAATTAAGAGACTTTTTTGTTTTTCCAGTGTAGCACTCATGGCAATATTTTCGGAATCATTGCTGGCACTGTTTAATAATTGAATTAATTTCAAGGATGTGAAATCTGCCCATTGCAAGTCATCGAGAAATATTACCAAAGGATGTTCCTTAGTCATGAAGACTCGGATAAATCTTTGCAATAATAAATTAAATCGATTTTCAGCAGCAGAGCCAGATACTTCTGCCACCTGCGGTTGCTTACCAATAATTAGTTCCAGTTCAGGAATGAGATTAACAATTACTTGACCTTGTGTACCCAAAGCCGACAATATTTGAGTTTTCCATTGGGCAATTTCGGCATCGGTTTCTAATAGTATTTGGGCGATTAAATCCCGAAAGGCTTGGATAAATCCTGACAAGGGAATTTCCCGTTTAAATTGGTCATATTTTCCTTTAATAAAATAACTACGTTGGCGCAAAATTGGTTTGTGAATCTCATTGACTACTGCTGTTTTGCCAATACCAGAAAATCCTGTCACCAAAATCATTTCTGTTGTACCACTACTGACACGCTCAAAAGCTGCAAGTAGTTTTTTTACTTCTGCGTCGCGTCCATAGAGTTTTTCGGGAATCAGGAAACGGTCAGATATATCTTTTTCTCCTAACTCGAAGCTGGTGATATTTCCTGTCTCTTCCCACTGCTGGTGACATTTTTCTAAATCATATTTAAGTCCGTAGGCGCTTTGATAACGGTCTTCGGCATTTTTTGCCATCAGTTTGCTGATGATTAAAGACAGTATGGGCGGAATATTGGGGTTAATTTGGTTCGCTGTGGGAGGCTGTTTAGCAATGTGACAGTAGACTAACTCCATTGGGTCTTTAGTTGTGAAGGGTAACTCACCTGTGAGGAGTTCAAAAAATGTCACACCCAAGGAATAAAAATCACTGCGGTAATCAATACCTCGGTTCATCCTTCCTGTTTGTTCCGGGGACATATAAGCTAATGTCCCTTCTAAAACATTGGGGTTGATCTGGAATTGAATTTCTCGCGGTAATAGGGTAGCAATACTGAAGTCTATCAGTTTGACTTCCAGAGTTTTGGGGTCAATTACTATATTGGCGGGTTTGATATCTTTATGGATGATGCGATTCCTTCGGAGCGCTGAGTGCAAGGCACACGCTTCGCGAACGCTATCGCTATGTAGTCCCTCTATAGTAGATACTATTTCTATAGCAATCTGAAAAAACTCTCTGAGCGCTAAACCATTTCCTGGTTTGTGCTGTTTCCCAACTGTCCAATCTTTGAGCGATATACCGCCAAAGTCCTCCATAATTAGAACTTCACTGTTGCGGTAATTTTCTAAGCTTAAAGGTTTGACTATGCCAGGAATATCAAGGTCTTTGGTGATGGTATACTGATGACGTAACTGGGAAATTTCGCCGAATGTAGGGTGTTCGTTCCGCATCAGTTTGATGATGACGCTTTTTTGGTCGTTTTCTCTGATACCTCGATAAACTAGGGTTTTGTTGCTCGAATATATTTGCTGGGTAATGCGATATCCAGGAATAGTGAATCTGGTATCAGAGAATATTGACATTGCAGCGACGCTCAGAGGGATTGTTTCTTTAGCTTATTATGCCCTCGATATATAGGCCAAGTATCAGATTTTATTTCTAAATCATAGCTAAATAAAATATAGAACCTCACCCCCAACCCCTCTCCTTATCAAGGAGAGGGGAGAATTTACTGAAATTCCCACCCCTGTCCTTAGCAAACAAAGGGGAGACTTTACTGAAATTCCCACCCCTGTCCTTATCAAGGAGAGGGGAGAATTTACTGAAATTCCCACCCCTGTCCTTAGCAAACAAAGGGGAGACTTTAATTAAATTTCAGCTACAGCGCGTTCAATCAAGCGACGTGCTAAAGTTTGTGTACCTGTGTGTTCGTAGTAATTTGTGGCTACATCCAAAAATGCGGCTAGATAATCTAACTTATCATCAGCAAGTTGCACAAAACTTTGCAAATTACCCACTACTTTTTGTGGTGTTAAATTATTTTGGCTCACAATTCCATCCATCCAACCTTTAACAGAATCAAAGCTTTCGCCAATAAAGTTTAATTTACCAGCAGCACTGTTACCGGGAATTGCATCTTGGATACCTTGAAAAGTCGAGTTTTGTTGTAACTCCTGGGGATTCATTTGATTAAGTCCAGATAAGGCTTTATCAATGAAGTCTGGCCCTAGGGGTATTAAACCATCAACACAAACCAAAGCCACCATCCGAATCAGGGACTCTCCACTATACTCACCCAAAGAACCGACAAAATCGCCGATGCTGTCTCCGGGAATGCCGTTAATTTGGCAAAAAGCTACTAGTTCTACCACTAATTTGAGACACAAATCAATAGTTTGGGCTTTGTCGGCCTTGGGAGTTACCTTATTTAAAAAACCCAACAGAGGAATTTTTTCACCGATTTTGTTCGCTAAAGCTGCTGCACCCAGGGCTTTATCTGTCGTATCTACAGTTTGATAAAGCCACATTGCTCGTTGGTATCCTTGGGAGCGGTCATTATAAAGATAAATCGCTCTTTCTCCAATTTGCTGAATTAAATCTTCGTCAGTTTCACCAGTTACCTTCTTAATGGTGTTGACAAAACCTACAGTGTTTTCCCACTGTCTAGGAGCGACAAAATCCAGGGCGTTCAACATGGAAATGGTCAAGTTACTAGTTGGAAGTTCATCAACTAATTCAAAAATCGGTTTGTTCACAAGAATCTCCTGATTTGGGGTGTTAATTTGGGGTACTTAGGAACTGAGAAATAAAAAAATATTCCAAATTTTCTGGTGGAGCAGATATCTTTCCTGCTAATCACTAAGGACGGGCAGTCCTTGCCCTCTCCCACAAAATGGGATAATTTATTTTCTGGTGTTCCGTTAAACTTATTTCAATGTCGCTAAACCATCAAGATTAAATTTCTCGATCCAATCGGCGCGATCGCTTGCCGTAAATGACGGATCACGGGATAATACTTTTACTTGGTAACGATTATTTACCAGAACTGCTGTTTGGGTATTGCCAATTTCCCGCGCTGGATAACCTGCAATTGTTTTAGTGCTATTAGAGTAACTTTCTGCTGTTTTTGGTGTGCTGCTGGTATCAGAAACAGCTAGCATTGCTAACTCTTTGCCGTCTTTCTTTAATTTAGCTTCTGCAAAACCTTTTTTCTCTTGGGTAAATACTCTCTCGTAGTCATCATCAGCAGCAGGAAAGAATTTATTAAATTCTCCACCTTGAGTAGCTTTTGCGTCAACTGCTTGACCTCTTTTTTGTTGGGTACTTTCTTGCTGTACTTGGTCAAAACGACCGGGTTCTTGGGGAGTACAAGCGGTGGTCAGTAGTAAAACTGACAGTAACAAAGCAGGTAAAATTTTAGATACGCGAGAGAAATTCATTTTTGGTTGTTCCTGATGTTTCAACTTTGAGGAATGCGGTGTGCTATTACAGCATAGAATGGGTCTCCACCACCAGCACCTAACCACTGTAAAAAATTCGGCGCTGTGGATTTATTCACAATTACCTCTGGAACTGTAAATCCAGGTACTGAGGTGAAGTATTGCTTGACTAATTCCACCCTAGTAGTTTCTGAAGCGTCTCGCCAAGCTTGAATCGCTTTTTGGAAAAACATCCGGTTGGAAAAGCTGATAATTGCTACACCACCAGGTTTAAGGATACGATGAATTTCAGCAAATATGGCTTCTGGATACTGCAAATATTGTACAGAAACGCAATTCAAAACAGCATCAAAACTTTGGTCTGGTAGGGGTAGTTGAGGCTGCTGATTCAGATTCTGGACAAAGTAATGATTTAAACGGCGATTTCGTGCTAGTTCCTCGGCGTTGAGTCCGTGTCCCTCAATATGAGCAAATTCCATTTCTGCGGGGAGATGGGACACCCAACTGCTCATCATGTCTAGTATAAGGGTGTTGGGTTGGAGGCGATCGCTATATAAATCCGTTAGCTGTTGAATAAATCCATCATCGACATGGGTGACGAAGCGGGGATAGTCGTAAAACAGCTGATCGTCTGTATCGTCTAATTTCTGGCGTTGATCGGGTTTGAGCATCATAAAGATTTATCTATCTTGTGCAAGTTTTTTGCCCAATTATGAGTTTTTAGCTAATATCTTGTATCTTAATGAATCTCTGGGCTAAAAATCAGGAGAGCGTCAATATTAAATCAATGTTGTATAGATTTCGTTTATTAGCACCTATTTGGCAGCAAATCCGCTTTTCCTCGGTATTTCCTTATCTCAGTTTACTGCTGTGGATACTCCCCTTATTGCTATTTAGTTCTGGGGATAATAGCCTGATGGCGCATGATGAAGGGCTTTACGCCAGGCGATCGCGTGTAATGTTTGAATCTGGTGATTGGATAGCGCCTTGGGGTACTGTTCATCATAAAACCCCTGGCCCTTATTGGATAATTGCCATTTCATATCAATTATTTGGTATCAGTGAAGCTAGTGTGCGATTACCTAGCATGATTATTGGGATTTTGAGCGTATTACTAATATATGAAATTGGTAAAATTCTGCTCAATCAAAAATTAGCTTGGCTAGCAGGTTTAATTTTAAGTGTACAATTTCTCTGGCTGCAATATTGCCGCTTAGGTACACCAGATGTACCCATGATTTTTTTAGTATTGTTAGCTATTTTCTCTTTCCTGAAAGCAGAATTACATCCTAAATATGGCTATTTTTGGACTTTTATCGCTGGCTTAAGTTTGGGGTTAGGCTTCTTAGTTAGAAGCTTTATGATTTTTCTGCCAATTGTCGCTTTATTACCTTATTTAATTGGAGAACATCGCCGTCATCGCCATCTGACCAACCCTGGTTTATATTTAGGTTTTGCAGTGGGTTTAATTCCTACCTCGGTTTGGCTATGGCTGAATTGGATGCGTTATGGCAATGATAGTTATGAAGAATTATTCAGGTTTGTTTTTCAGTTGGGTTCTAATGAGCGTGGTGGAAATGGCATAATTTTCTATTTGTGGAATGTGCCACTAAAAGCCTTTCCCTGGTTCTTTTTGAGTCTTTTAGGCTTATTTTTGCTGCTGCGTCGTCCCATTCCTCGCTACCAATTAATATTAGTTGGTTTCCCACTGACGCTGTTTGTTGAACTGAGTGTTTTCTCAACTCGTCTGTCTCACTATAGCCTTTGTCTTTACCCTTTTATAGCAATGCTTGCGGCTGTGGGTTTAAGTTGGTTGGGGAAATGGGGAGATAGAAAATTAATCAGGAAAGTTGCTGGTGTTCTCAGTTATACCTTTGGCGGATTGGGTATTTTATTGGTGGTAGCAGGGATAGTTATTTTAATTGGGGTGGATGGTGTGGAGGTTCGCCAGTACGCCTTGCTGGGCTTAATTATGGGGTTTGGGTGGTTAATTTTGCCCCTGGTGTGGATTGGTCGTTACCAGTTTGAGTATTGGGTGGCGGGTTGGTTAATTCCTTGTTGGTTAGGTTTGGCTGTGGCTGGAAATTTAGGCTTATTAGGTGACTATAACCCGGATGTGAGGGTGTTTCTGCAACAACCTGCGATCGCCTCAATTGTGCAGAATCACCCTATTTATTTTTTGCAGGTAGAAGGTAAAACTGGGGTATTACTCAATTTTTATACTCCCGTTCATGGTAAACAAGTAAATTCAATTACCGAATTACCAAGTTCTAGCTACGCTTGGATTTCTGCAAACCAAGGGGCGGAATTAACCACACCCCACCAAGTTATTGGTACTGTCCAAAAACACCAATTAATTCAAGTTTTTTAAGAGAGGGAGTGGGGAGTGGGGAGTAAAGAATTTTGGATTTTGGATTTGCAATTTTAGATTGCAGTTTAATCCAAAATCTAAAATCTAAAATCTAAAATTGATTGACCAATGACCCTATTTCTTACCTTTCTTGGTATTAAACTTGGTGGAAAATACAGTAGTAAACATCATTAACATACCGCCGATAAGAATAGCGATCGCCAATCCTCCTGTGATTAAATCAAGTAAATTGCTGTTTTCCATAGTTAGTAATTAAATCAGTGAACAGTGAACAGTGAACAGTGAACAGTGAACAGTTATCACACCAATGTAGTCATACCAATTCTTTATGAGGATGCGCTGAATTATAGGAGGAACGAACCACGTTCGCGAAGCGTCTCCCCTTGGGAGAAGAACACGAAGAACACAAAGAAAGAAAGAAAGAAAGAAAGAAAGAAAGAAATTCAGCGCAGCTTTACACAGAAATGGTATCAGGGATTTCGAGCTAATTATTGCTCTTAGGACTTCCAAATAAAAAAATACTCAATCACCTAACGCAAAAAACCTCTCAAAATCTCATAACTCTGTGTCCTCTGTGTCTGGAGTGGTTCGTTTATTTAGATAATTTATTTCGAGGAAGTCCCTTAAGTGATAACTGATAACTGATAACTGATAACTGTTAAAAATCTACTCCGCGTTTGAGTTCTACGCCTTGATTGGCATAATGTTTGTGACAGTATACCTCAGAGTGAACGCTGGCTAAATCGAAGTAGGCTGGTTGTTGTTGACAGCGACCAGTGATAATGACTTCGGTATCGCGGGGTTTGCGGAGTAAGGCTTGGACTATGGGTTCTACGGGAAGTAGTTCTAGGTCAACTGTGGGATTGAGTTCATCGAGAATGATGGTTTTATACAGTCCAGAGGCGATCGCAGTTTTGGCAATTTCCCAACCCCTTTCAGCTTCTACATAGTCCAATTCTTGGCGACAATTGCGCCAAACAATCGCATCTCGACCACAGCGTTGATGATCTACCACCTCTGGATATGATTGCTGTAAAGCGGCGATCGCTGCGTCCTCTGTGTAGCCACTACCACCTTTGAGCCATTGCATAATCAACACGCGGGTAGACCCTGGATGATTAATTCCCCGACCAATGGCTTTTAATGCTTTGCCTAAAGCACTGGTAGACTTACCTTTACCAGCACCAGTATAAATTTCAATCCCCTCAATAAATAGTTCTTTGGCTTTTGGATGGTCTTGGGGTTTCATTTCCGAATGTAAATCGGCAATATCGAGCAAATCTTGGGGTGCGGCGCGTCCAGTGGCGATGATTTCTAATTCCTGGGGTTTGGATTTTAATGTCCGTACCACCTCATCCACTGGTAGCAAACCCAAATCTAAGACTGGGTTAATTTCATCTAAAACCACAACTGAATATAAACCAGAAGCGATCGCACCTTTGGCGACATCCCAACCCCTGATTGCTTCTTCTCGGTCAAAGGAGGTAATTTCCTCATGGCCAAAAAATTCGGCTCTCCCAGTGCGAACCTGATCAATTAAATGGGGAAAACCACGCTGCAAAGCTGCGATCGCGCCATCTTCATCATAATCACGTTCTGGCCCTTTCAAAAACCGCAACAATAAGACCCGACTGGAATCGCCCGGTGTATTTATTCCCAAGCCAATTGAGCGCAAAACTACCCCTAAAGCCGCTTGAGACTTACCTTTACCCACGCCATCGTAAACGTGAATTTGACCTGTGAGCCGTTCAGGACGCACTTGCGCCGTGCGAATACCGATACCGTTCCTTGTCATGTCTTGAAAAGCTGTAACGTGGGAATCTGTCACCTAAATTTTACCTTAAACAGCAGAAGCCATTAAATAGCAGTACAGATATAGCGCTGCTAGACTCAAGCCAACAGGGTATAGTATCAAAATGACCAATAGTTCCTTAATGGTACAAGCCCCCAGATTTATCTGTGGAATCAATCAATCGAAAATCCCAAATCTAAAATCCTCAAGCCCGTAGATTTATCTGTGGGGTCAATCTAAAATCTAAAATCTAAAATCTAAAATCTAAAATTGTTTGACAAGCCCTAGGGCTTACTGACTACACAATGAATAATATTATACTGTGACACCAAGATGACTATCAACAATAACAATGAGATAATTAAACTCAGCCATTAATCTGAAGATTTTATGCTTGGACTTGGAGATTTCGCTATTCCTAGAATATTGCCTATCGGTGCAATTTTATTTGAATTTTTGTTTTTACTGATTGCCATTCCTATAGAAGCATACGTTTTGAACAAGAGGCTAAAATTTGACAAAAAAACTAGTGCTTTTTATGCCATAGCTATAAATCTTTTTTCCAGCACTATTGGTTGGATAATCTTTTTTATCATAGAACCAATGTTACCTATAAATTTAAAATCAGAATTAATTAGTTACACATTTTTTCATACTTTTAGATTGCAAAGCACACAAACTTTTCTGATTTTCACTGCTTCGATCATGTTTTTTATGACATTTTTGATGAAATTCTTTCTTTTAAGGTTTTTTGTAATTTCATTAAAAGAGAATTTGCCAAAACTTTATGAAAATACTCCAGAGAATAAGCGATTAAAATGGCGACGCTCCAGCATTGCTAGATTGCAAAGTACAAATTTAGTTACTACTATCTTGATCGCAAATTCCCTGAGTTACAGCGCCATTAGCTTAATTATCTTGTTGAGTAGAAAGTCAAGTTAATTGATAATTTTATAGGTTTAATTAATTAGAGGTGTGAAGGATGCAAACATTATTTAAAGATATTTTCGTATTTTTCCAGTTTTTTGCCGGCATTTATGAGGGAATTAAAAAGCTATTAATTCCCCCCAAAGCTTATTCCTGGCAAACATTCATTTATTTGAGTGCTTATTCGTGGATACTTTCATTTTTGGCTGCGGGTTATGTAGAAAATGTCATTGCATTTTTAGGGTGGTTATTTTTAATTGCTGGTACGGCTTGGTATACTACTGAAGATCCTTTAAGAGTTCCTGGTACTTTTATGCCAGTGGGAGCAGTCATAACTGGATTTTTAGTCAGTGTTTTTGCATTTGGTAATTCCGAGGATGTGATTACACCCAGAACAATTATCCTCTGGCCGACAATCGCGGGAATAATTACAGCAATTCCAGATTTTATTGAAGGTACTGATAGCAGCACTACAGCGAAAATTCCGAAACCAGAAGTTCGGGAAAAAATCATAGTTTTAGTAGCTAGCTGTATGCTAATCAGTTGCTGGATTCAGTTTTACTTTGTCATGGATAATTGGTTAACACAATACCCCAGCATACTCACAGATGACTTTGGGCGTAGTACCTTTGTGATTAGAATCGCAGAACCAGAAACACAGACAACACCAGAAGTCCGAAAAATCCCCAAAAATGGTGTTACCATTCTCGATACACTGCAAACAAGAGTAGAAGAAGAGTTAAATCAAAAACCTTGGTCACAAGTGGAAAGATGGTTGCTAGAAGCAACAAAGGAAGTGAAAAGCTTGGGGAATCAAGTTATAAATCAGCAACTAGGAGAATATGAAGAAAGAAAGTTATGGCGTTTGGAAGCGCGTGTAACTAATATCAAATCTGGATATAAATTAGATTTACTCAGTATTTGGGATGGTCCGAGTTCTGATATTAAGGGGTATTATCTGCAAAAGTCTTGTCAAGTTGAACCAATAGCAGTCTCCCAGGGAAATTCCAGAATTGCTCTGAACGAGGTAGAACAGAACAATACAGTGGCGGAAATTGAATGCGATCGCCTGAGTAAATTTATGGCGGGTGAACTACCAGCGAAGCAGTGAGTGGAAATGCTCGGAATTTGGGCATAATTTAACTGTTGACACTTTCCGGGAGCCAAACCACTCAGATGCTTGGTTCAACGAATAGGGGCGGGTTTAGACTCCCTACAACTACGTTGCTGTTTCGGGTGGGGTTTTCAACCTACCCTTGATAACTAATCATTGATTTTGAACTAAAAAACCATGAATTTCGGCAGAGTTTTTGTAATTGCGAAGAATGTATTTCAGGAAATGGTGCGCGATCGCATTCTGTATATTATCGGGTTTTATGCTATCCTACTGGCGATCGCTCTGCGGGTATTACCTGAATTTGCAGCTGCGACTGAAGATAAAATGTTTTTAGACTTTGGTCTAGGCGCAATGAGTGCTGTGTGTTTAATTGTTGCCATCTTTATCGGTACGGGATTAGTTAATAAAGAAATTGATAAACGGACTATTTTGGTATTAATCGCCAAACCTGTCAGCCGCAGCGAAATTATTGCAGGTAAATTCTTAGGTTTATCGGCTGTGTTGGCTGTACTTGTCGCCGTAATGACAATACTTTATTTGGGATTTTTGCAGATTGGTAATATTCCCCATTCAGCACTGAGCATTTTAATTGCCGCCAGTTTTTTAGTTTTGCAGTTATCTTTAATCACTGCTGTGGCTATTACCTTCGGTGTATTTACCAGTTCTCTGTTAGCGGTGACTTTAACATTTGCAGTCTACTTAATGGGGAATATTACTCCAGATTTAGTTAATCTGGGTCGTCTGAGCGATAACCCTGTAATTGAACGTATCACTCAAGGCTTGTACTTGATTTTGCCAGATTTATCGCGATTAGATTTGAAAAATGATGCTGTTTACGGCTTACCAGCGTTACCTGATACCACTGTACTGATTCACAATGTCAGCTATGGTTTACTTTACAGTGTCATGCTGTTAGCGATCGCTAATATTATCTTCTTACGACGCGAGTTTTGAAAAAGCTAGTCATTGGTCATTGGTCATCAAATCCCTTGTGAATATCGTATTTCAAGGACTAAGAACTAAAGACTAATGACTCCGCGAAGCGGTTTAATCAATAATAACTAGGGGTTGCTGAAAAAGTCTTGTCGTGGAGACAGGGAACAGGGAACAGTTTCAAGAGTTGGATAGGAGCGATTTTTCCTTTGAATCAAATTTAAATGCAAGGTTTTTAAGTTCTCACAGCCTAAAGGCTTGCACTTTTTCAATTTAAAACTCCCTGAAATCCTTTACCTGTAAGGTTTTCGTATTTATTCAGCAACCCCTAATTCATAAAACTCTCCCCTCTCCTTACTAAGGAGAGGGGTTGGGGGTGAGGTTCTGTATTCTATTAATTTGTAGCTGATTTCGCGATCGCCCCCAATTGTAACCCAGGCGGATAACTACCTTCTTCTTTAATCCGCTTAATTTCCTCATCGGTAATGCGTAAACTTAACTTTTGGGCTAATTCCCGGACAATATCCCCCCGGTCAATGACACCCGCTACCGTACCAGCAGGCGAAAGCACAGTAATTCGAGGTAACTGCTCATTTTCCAGCTTATTAATTACCTCAGCAATAGAAATCGATTCAGTTACAGAGGGAATTTCTGCTAAAGGATGGACAATACTTTGCACAGTTCGGTTTTCCCATTCGCTTCTTTCTACTAAGCGTAAATCGTCAATGGAAACCATACCCCGATAACGCCCATCAGAGACAGCAAAATAAACACTTGGGGCGTTGGTGTCCAATAAGTAAGAGTCAGCAAAAGCACGTAAAGTTTGGTCAGCATCGACTACGCGAAAATCACGAGTCATCGCATCGCTGGCTATTACCTTGAGTAGAGTTTCTTGTAATGTGGTTACACGGTCATAGCTGTTAGCATTACGCACAGCAAACCAACCGATTAAAGCAATCCACAAACCAGTGATTAACTCTCTGGTGAAGAAGTCTACAGCTAATCCTAATGCGATCGCACTATAACCTAAAATCTGCCCAGACTTCGCAGCCCAGTGTACAGCTTGAAAGCGGTTCCCTGTAATTTTCCACAGGGCGGCTTTTAAAACTTGTCCCCCATCCAGAGGTAAACCAGGAATCAGGTTAAATAGGGCGACTACTAAATTAATTCTCGCCAAATCCGTAACCATTGCTGAAAGGGGTGTAGATTCGGGCGTGATGTTAGTAGCTAGGCTAAATAGCAAAAATAGAGCAATACTTACCAAAGGACCCGCGATGGCGACTTGAAAGGCTTTTCCTGGGGTTTTTGATTCTTCTTCAATAGCCGCAACCCCGCCAAACATAAACAGAGTAATTGAATTAACTCTAATACCTTGCGATCGCGCTGCCAAACTGTGACCCAATTCGTGTAACAACACTGAACCAAATAATAGCAGTGCCATCACCATTCCAGCACTCCAACCGATAGCCGTACCCCATTGCTGGTAAGCTATGCCAAAGTTAAGCGTAGCTAGCCCTAAAATTACAAACCACAGTGGGTCTAAAAATAACGGGATGCCTAGTAAAGACCCGATGCGCCAATTTGTTTGCACTATATTCTCCTAAAACTAAATATTTGCCGCAATTAATCCTAAAAATGTGCAGTTTTTTTATACATAAAATTTAATCCCAAATCTCAAATCCAAAATAGTCTGAGATGTCCTAACTTCTAGGTTGACATATTCCCGACCCCCAGGACAAATAGCTGAGGGTGGGGATTTCCGCCGTTAAATAATGCCGAGATTGGTCAATCCCAAAACAGCACCGATACCAATCAGATGGCCAGCACTCATAGCCGCCAGGAAGGAACCGACGCTAGGATTGTTAAAAAGTCCTGGAAAAGGTAAAGGCATTTTATTCCCAACGTGAGGGTAGCTAATGGTGCGGGGAATAATCAGAAGGCATAATAAACAACTACCAATAATAATCGGAGTACCAATCCAATTCCATGTAGTGCCGGTATTGGGAACAGTAACTTGGACGACTAATAACATTGATGAGAATGAGATCATGGTTCTTGCTCCTGCATGAACAAACTGATTTAGCTGTCATTTCTCAACCATGTAAATAGTCCGCCTGATGAAGTAAGCGAATCCTCCCTCAAAGGGAAGGTTAGTTTCTCTCTCTTCTGTCGGAGTGATTACAAACCAATCTGATCATGCTAAATTCAATAGTTCCTTGAGTGGGGAGTGGGGAGTAGGGAGTGGGGAGTAGGGAGTAGGGGAATGGGAATTGGGAATTGGGAATTGGGGAATTGGGGAGTCTTAATTTTCCCCCCTGCCCCCTGCCCCCTGCCCCCCTGCTTCTTCCCCCCTGCCCCCCTGCTTCTTCCCAGTCCCTAAGTTCTCGAACCTACAGACGACCGATGTTAGTCAGCCCTAAGACAATACCAATGCCGATTACATGACCAAAAGCCATCGCACCGATAAATGCGGGAATGCTGATGGGCAGGATAGGCAACTTGGGGCCGACTAAAGGATACTGAATTCTGAGAGTTAGCAAAAGAACTATCAAGCTGCTGACGCTAATAATGATCCCTACTGTGGGAGTCCATTCAGGTGTGACGGGAACAGATGCGGCGGCTAGTAATGATGAAATCAAACTGGTATCTCCTAAATGACAAAATTAATTAGTCCTCCAAGATTATAAAGTTCCACAGCAAACAACCGAAAATTATTAGGAAATTTTCGATCTTTTTTTTCAGTTACCAATATCTCAAATTTATATGCGGGTTAAAATTTGCGGCATTACTCAACCAAAACAGTCTGTAGCGATCGCCAATCTGGGCGCAACTGCATTAGGATTTATTTGTGTACCCACCTCACCCCGCTATGTTACCTCACAGCAAATTCGGGCGGCTGTGGCGCAATTACCGGAAAATATTGACAAAATCGGGGTTTTTGCCAATACGAGCATTTCTGAAATTAGCCAAATAGTGATCGATTCTGGATTGACTGGTATCCAGTTACACGGAGACGAATCACCAGAATTTTGCTCCCTGTTACGTCAAAGTCTCCCAAATGTAGAAATTCTTAAAGCTTTTAGAGTTCGCAGTCTTGAGCATCTAGCTCAAGCCTCAAATTACACCGAATATATAGATACATTACTACTTGATGCGTATCATCCGCAACAGTTGGGAGGTACTGGACAAACTCTAGACTGGCAGATGTTAGAGCAATTTAAACCCAGTTGTCCTTGGTTATTGGCTGGGGGACTAACGCCAGATAATGTAGTGACTGCTTTAAATCAAGTCAAACCCGACGGGATAGATTTATCTAGTGGTGTGGAAATTAAACCAGGAGATAAGGATTTAAATAAAGTAGCACTGCTATTTGAGAAGTTAGGAAAATGGGAAAGCTAGAGGTTACAGTAATTTGTAGTCCCCATTCCCCACTCCCTACTCCCCACTCCCTACTCCCTACTCACTAGTAAAATGAAGGTTGGTGACGAATCAGGTTAAAGAATTCTTCACGAGTTTTTTGGTCTTCATCAAATGCACCAACCATTGCGCTGGTGACAGTCCAAGAACCGGGTTTTTGCACACCCCGCATTGCCATGCACATATGGGTAGCTTCCATTACCACGGCTACACCTTGAGGTTCGAGAATGGTTTGAATGGCTTCGGCGATTTGACGGGTTAATCTTTCCTGGACTTGTAAACGGCGAGAATACATCTCGACAATGCGGGCAAGTTTACTTAAGCCTACAACTTTTTGGTTGGGGATATAAGCAACGTGGGCTTTACCCATAAAAGGCAGCATATGGTGTTCGCAGAGGCTAAAGAAGTTAATATCCCGGACTAATACCATCTCGTTATGTCCTTCATCAAAGATGGCATCGTTAAGGAGTTCTTCGAGAGATTGGTTGTAGCCACTGGTGAGAAACTGCATGGCTTCTGCTACACGTTTGGGTGTTTTCAGCAGTCCTTCTCTTTCGGGGTCTTCTCCAACTCCTACGATTATCGCTCTGACTCCATCCATCATTGACTCCATTTCTTCGGCTGTCGGTGGGTGCAAATTCGGCTGTCGTCCATTATGGGTGTTGCGGTCGGGTTTGGGGCTGATGGCTTCTACTAAATCTGGGCTTAGAGGAGATTTCGAGCGATTGGAACCGTTGGAACTAGCAATAGTCATGATGTGATTACTTGGTTATGGTTTGAATTATTAGCGTTGCTGATTGAACACCAGGCGCACCAGAGTTAAAGAGCGCCAGCACTGGGCATTAACGTTAATTCGTCTATGACGGCTTGCTGTGGTAGTAAGGCTGTGTAGAGAATTGATTGGGCAACGACTTCTGGCGTTAACATTTTGGAACGGTCAAAATCTGACTGGACGGTTTCTGTGTCCCAGAGTTCGGTATTGACAGCACCAGGACAAATGGCTGTGACACGAATGCCGTGGGCGCGTTCTTCTTGTGCCAAGGTTTGAGAAAGTGCCATTACACCAGCCTTGCTGACGCTGTATACTCCCCAACCAGGAAAGGGTTGCTTGGCAGCAATTGAGGCGACGTTAATTATTGTGCCTGTGTGGCGTGAGCGCATTCCGGGTAATATTCCCATCAGGCATTGAAAGACGCTGGTGAGGTTCAAGTTTATGACTTTCTGCCAATCTTCTAAGGGGGTTTCGCTCAGGTTGGCTGTGTATGCTATGCCCGCATTATTTACTAATATATCTATGCCTCCAAAGTCAAGGGCGATCGCCTCTATTTCTGCTTTGACTTGAGTTATATTCGCAAGATCAACAGCGTAAGCTTTGGCTACTACTCCTGTATGTCTAGCTGCTTGGGCTACTGTCTCTAACTTATCTAAAGAACGGCTGACTAAGGCGACATCAATTCCCGCCTTGGCAAATGCTAAAGCCGTTGCTTTGCCAATTCCACTACTAGCCCCAGTAATTAGGGCGCGTCGTTTATCAAGACTCATGCTGTCTCCAATTTTGTTGGCAGTTCTGAAAACTTTTTTCCACCAGCCAATTACCCAAATCTTGCGGATGGGTTAAATTTAATTAACCTGAATTTCCGATGATTTATGGTTGATAACTAACTGCTAATTTTTTCTGTGAGCGTGGGTATTTTTTCCCGTCAGGTGTGTTCCCAGTCAGGATAACAAATGTTTAACTGGGAAATTATGTCATAGATTTAAATGTGATTACTGAATAACAGGCAAATCACTGAATCAAATCAAGTTGATTTGCTTAAAATACAAAAACCTATGGCTGTTGAGATTGTTAAAAATCTTTAAGTAGCCATAGGCATTATAACATTGCTGATGAGTAAAGCGGTTATTTTCTCGCAGGATTAGTGGGCAGCTTCAGTAAAAACACCAATTTTACGGAATTTTTCATAGCGGAGTTGCCGACGTTCTGGAGATGTTAAGCGGTTGAGTTGGTCTAAGTTGTCTAATAAGCTCTGCTTGAGAGTTGTGGCGGCTTTGAGTGGGTCAGAATGAGCGCCACCAGTGGGTTCAGGTAATATTTCGTCGATGATTCCCAAGTTTTTCAGGTCGTGGGAAATAATTTTGAGGGCGACTGCTGCTTGGGGAGATTTGCTAGAATCTTTCCACAGAATGGCGGCACAGGCTTCGGGGGTAGCGACGGTATAAACGGCGTGTTCAAACATCATGAGGCGATCGCCTACGCCAATACCTAAAGCGCCACCAGAACCACCTTCGCCGATGACTGTGCAGATAATTGGCACATCAAAGCAAAACATTTCCCGTAGATTATAGGCGATCGCTTCCCCTTGTCCTTGGTGTTCGGCTTCTATGCCTGCCCAAGCGCCTGGGGTGTCGATAAACGTTAAAATCGGCATCCCAAACTTATTGGCGTGTTCCATCAAGCGCAGGGCTTTCCGATAACCACCAGGGGAAGCCATACCGAAGTTACGGGCGACATTATCTTTAGTGTCGCGGCCTTTTTGATGCCCTAACATTACCACTGGTTGCCCGCCCAAACGACCTACACCACCAACTAAAGCTGGATCGTCACCGCCGCAGCGATCGCCATGCAACTCCATCCATTCATCACTAATGGACTGAATGTAATCAAGAGTACTAGGGCGGCGAGGATGACGAGCTACTTGCAGGCGCTGAGACGGTGATAAATTACTAAAAATTTCCTCCCGTAGTTGCATAGCCCGTGTTTCTAGTTTGCGAATTTCACCAGAAACATCAACGCTATTTTCTTCTGCAAGTTGCCGAATCTGATCAATTCGGTTAGCCAGTTCTGCTAGTGGCTTTTCAAAATCTAACAGTAGTGGTTTGCGCTCGGTAGTTGCCATCGTACAAGTTAAGAGTGTTGAGTGTGGAGTTATTTAAGGTGGGGATGTAGGGCATGGACTATTGGCTGTGATTTACTTAGATCGTAGTTCTCTCTTGGTACAGAATTGATTAATCTTGTCTGTACATCAGCTAAGAATTAATTAACCACAGATGTAGACGCGAAATTCGGCTTCTTGTAGGCTACACAGATAAATTCTGAATTTACAGATGAGATAATGCTATGAGTCATGAGTTCACGACTAAGGACTCAACTAGCAGGGGTCTAAATCCGTGTTTTATTGATGCTTGACCAATCTGCTCCATTTTGTCTACGGTAATCTGATTCCGCCCCCAAGAAAAGTTCGTGTATAACTTCTCAAATTCCAGCAGCATCGATTCCGCAAAACAAGCAAACAACTGACGTGCTGGCACATCCATATTGACTATTTTCATAATTTTCCAGTCAATATCCAGAGAATGTTCGACAATCCCACCATTTAGCACATGAACACCAGGATATTGAATTTTAGTCGCTAAGTTTTTCGGATAGCCACCATCAATGAGCAAACAAGGCCGCTTCAATACTTGGAAATCAATTTCCATGCTTTTGGGCATACTAGCAACCCAAACTACAATATCAGCTTCGGGCAGTGCTTCGTTCAAAGCCATGATTTTTCCTCGCCCCAGTTCGTCTTGTAAATCTTTGAGACGTTCATGATTGCGGGCGATGAGCAAAAGTTCCTTGACATCTGTTCTGGCATCTAACCAGCGTGTAACGGCGCTGCCAATATCTCCAGTTGCCCCACATATAGCAACAGTCGCTTTCGACAAATCAATTCCTATTTGTTTCGACGCTTGTTCCACTTGCCGACAAATAATGTAAGCCGTGTGAGTATTCCCGGTGGTGAAGCGTTCAAACTCTAGTTTGATGTTGCGGACTTGGCTAAACTGCTCCAATTTAAAATTTTCAAAAATAATTGAGGAAAATCCTCCTAAAGCAGTGATATTGATGCCATGCTTTTGAGCATGAGCCATAGCGTTGAGAATTTTGCGTGTTGCGGCCTTGATGCGGCGATTAGCTAGCATTTCCGGCAGAAAACAAGATTCTACATACCGTCCTTCAATTGTCTGCCCAGTTACACTGGTAACTGTGATTTCATCGACAATTTGCGGCGGGGCGCTGCACCAAAAATCTAGCCCTTGATCGGCATATTCTGGATAACCTAATTCTTTGGCTACCGATTGAGCGTGTTCTAAACTAGTCAAATGTCCAATTAGACCAAACATGTATTGATGTATTAGGCGTGTGCTTTGTCGAAAGCGTTGAATAAGTGGGCAAGAATTAAATACCAATTCGTAATATTTCCTTCGGAAACGCTACGCGAACGTAATTCGTAATTCGTAATTAACAAAATCCGACTCTATTCTAGTTTCCTAGTTGGTATCTGTCGGATTATCGCTTCAAATTGATACAACTTTGAGAAAGAGGAAACAAAGCGTAAGATTTGTCCGGGTCAAAACAGGCAATTTTTAATACTCAGCACTCAGCACTCAGCACTCAGTGTCCGGGCGGGTTTACTAAGGATTTCGACAAACCACAGACTGATTGCTTAAACCCGCCCCTACCCACTCAGCACTCAGCACTCAGCACTCAATTAAGCGGCTGTGAGTCCGTAAGCTGACATTTTCATAATGTCTCTGGTAGTGAAACCAATGTTACTCAAAGTTTCACCGTATTGAATCATGAAGTCTTCTACCAAAGCTTCTTTTTCCATTGCTAAGACGTGGGCATCATTTTCAACTTCGTTGAGCATTTTCCAAACAATGGGTAGGTTTTGGCGATTGGCTGCTTCTAATTCCGCTTTGGATTGTGCGAAGTTTTCTTTTAACCAAACTTCCCCAAAGTTGAGGTGACTATACTCATCTTTTACGACTCCCTCTGTGATTTTACGGGCAAAATCATCAGCGACGGGAATGTAGATGTTGTATGCTGCGATCGCAAAGCATTCAATAATCAAAGATTGAATCAGCAAGCAAGTCACTACTTGACCTTCAGCCGCCGCTTTTTGGAAATTTTCGTGTAGTCCACTGAAAAACTTCTGAGCAAAGGGCATATCTGGTTTTACAGACAGATTCCGCCCACAAGCTTCAAAACCCTTTTTGTGGCGACTTTCCATTTTCGATAAACGAATCAGTTCATCTTTAAGCTCTGGGAGCATTTCTCCCAATGTGATGTAATTGTCATGAGCTTCCTGTTCGCCTTCAATCACAATCGCATTAATGCGGCTGTAGGCATCTTTGTATTTTTCGCTCTGAAAATCAATTTTTAATTCGGCTGCAAGTTGTTGCATGGTGTGTTTACTCCTGTAAACTTGAATCATTTGATACAAAAATTCGATTTTCCCTGTTTATTAAGGGTAATGATCGCTATGGTTTAATTTAACTTAACAAGTCACTATGTTATAGATTAGCTTTTGCTGGGGGCAATTCTCTAGTAATAGAACACAAATGCTTTAACGCTCAACTCATGTCCAAAATCAACTGGAATCTAAAATCTACCAATTTATTGAGATTAGGAGTGCTGGTATTGGGGGCATTTATTGTCCTATTGCCGTTGCTCGTGGTCTTTATCACCTCTTTTGCACCTCCAGGGGCTATTTTAGAAGTTTCACTCAAAACTAAGTGGTCTTTAGCTAATTACCGCGATGCTTGGGAGCGAGGTAAATTTTTACTAGCGTTTGCTAATTCTACCTTAGTCGCGATCGCTGTGACGGCTTTTCAGATGGTAACATCTGCATTAGCGGGTTATGCCCTAGCCAGATTTCAGTTTCGCGGGAAACAAGCGCTGTTACTGGTTGTCTTAGCTACTTTAGTCATTCCCTTTCAATTATTGGTGATTCCCATCTTCCTAGTTTTAAAGTGGGGACACCTGATAAACACTTACGGGGCGCTGATTTTACCAACGGCTGTCAATGGCTTTGGGATTTTCTTGTTACGTCAGTATTTCCAGACAATTCCCGTAGAGTTAGAAGAAGCCGCAACCATAGACGGAGCGAACCGACTGCAAATTTTGTGGCGAGTGATGTTACCTTTAGCACGTCCAGCCTTGGTGACGCTATTTCTGTTTACCTTTATTGGGGAATGGAACGATTTATTTAAGCCTTTGGTATTTACGACACGACCAGAATTAAGAACAGTGCAATTGGCTTTAGCCGAATTTCAAGAACAATTCACGAATAATTGGCCTCTCATGATGGCTGCGGTGACTATAGCCACTGTGCCGGTGATGGTGTTATTCCTCATCGGTCAGCGTCAATTTATACGTGGTATAGCCGCCACAGGGATTAAGAATTGAGCAGGGAGTGGTCCGTGGTCCGTGGTCCGTGTGGTCCGTGTGGTCCGTGTGGGGAGAAGACGGTAACTTCCTAATGACCAATGACCAATGACCAATGACCGAAGCGATTTTGGATTTTAGATTTTAAATTTTGGATTAAATGAAAATCTGAAATCTAAAATATTTGGTCTCAAGCCTCTGGGTTCACGCAGAAGAAAAACAAAAAGTTTTCCATGTTTAAGCCTCTTCTTTATAAGGAGAGGTTAATCCAAAATCGTAAATCCAAAATCCAAAATTAAGTGACCAATGACCAATGACCAATGACCGAAGCGATTTTGGATTTTAGATTTTAAATTTTGGATTAAATGAAAATCTGAAATCTAAAATATTTGGTCTCAAGCCTCTGGGTTCACGCAGAAGAAAAACAAAAAGTTTTCCATGTTTAAGCCTCTTCTTTATAAGGAGAGGTTAATCCAAAATCGTAAATCCAAAATCCAAAATTAAGTGACCAATGACCAATGACCAATGACCAAAGCGATTTTGGATTTTAGATTTTAAATTTTGGATTAAATGAAAATCTGAAATCTAAAATATTTGGTCTCAAGCCTCTGGGTTCACGCAGAAGAAAAACAAAAAGTTTTCCATGTTTAAGCCTCTTCTTTATAAGGAGAGGTTAATCCAAAATCGTAAATCCAAAATCCAAAATTAAGTGACCAATGACCAATGACCAATGACCAATCCCTAATTCGTTTCCTGAATTTGTAGGCGGATTGTGTGTTCAGTACCGCCACTCAATTGTAATTCCATGATTTCACCGCCCAGAGGTTCGACGCAAGTCAGGAGCGATCGCAAATTGGGAGTGCTTGCGCCAGTATCCACATATAATCTATCTGCCAAGTTACCGATGCGTTTCCAAGTCATGTATAACTTGGCAATGGTTTGTTCTATCTGTGATGCTTGATTGACTAAATCAGCAGCTATACTCAAACAGCCGATTCTTTGGGCTTCTTCTAGGGCTGTTTCAATGTCAATATCCGCCTGTGTCAGTGCTTGGACTTGAGCGGCTGATTTAAGATATTTAGCTAAATGACGCGCCTCTGAAGTTGCTTGTTTGAGAGTATCAACGTCAGGATTAGCCGCAATTTCGGTGTGAATCATCTTCTGGTGTGATTCTGGCAGTTTTTCCATTTCCTTCACCAGAGGGGCAATGTAGCGCGAGGGAAGGGAGTTGTCGGCTGCTTTTACCTTGACTGATTCTGGTAGTAACTCCGAGGACATGGCTGTCCATTCGTCGGTGAGTTGACGCACTTCTCTTCTGGTAATCTGGTCGCCTTTTTGCGCCGCTTCACTCACCATCTGTTGGACTTCTGGGACGGCTTTGGAGGTTTCAATAAATGCCCGTTTGCTAAAATTATTCACTGACGCTGGGTCAAGTTTTCCTTCTTCGAGGAGAGTATCAGCACTATTAGCTAGTTGAATCCAGGCGTAAGCTTGACTTTTACTGATTTCGCGTTCTTTGAGCCATCTGAGAAATCCTGTACCTCTTCCGTCACCACCTCTTTTTTCTCGGTCACGGATAGCCCGTAAGATGCGCCCCCGCCAGATTTCAGTTTGCAGGTCAAAGCGATCGCATACCTGCCATGCTACATCCAGTTGTTCTTGAAAATCTGACTCTAAAATCTCTTCATCTTCTGGATCTGGTAGTTCAAAGCTGAGGTCGGCTGGTTGTTGCAAAGCCGCAGCTAGGTCGTTGATGGATTCGGTATCTTGCACAATTGATAGCTAACTAATGTATGCGATTTTCTTTGGCACTGCGCGCAGCGCAATCGGCTTAATTATTACATATTTTTGTAACACATGAAACCTCACCCCAACCCTCTCCTTACTAAGGAGAGGGAGCCGGAAGGGGAGTTTTTTCTATCTAGGCTTGATTGCCAGTTTTAGCGGTAATTTTCTCTAATAGATGTCGGAGCGCAATCGGCTTAATTATTACATATTTTTGTAACACATGAAACCTCACCCCAACCCTCTCCTTACTAAGGAGAGGGAGCCGGAGGGGGGAGTTTTTTCTGTGCTAGATAAATCTAGGCTTTATTCCCAGTTTTAGCGGTAATTTTCTCTAACAGATGACTGACTTTTTGCGCCCTTTCAGGTTGTCGCTGTTTTTGTAATAAGGCTTTGGCTTGTTCTAGATTTTCTTTGGCTTTTTCTGGCTGTTTTTCTTCCATGAAAACATTTGCTAAACGCAGGTAAGCATCAGGATTTTTCGGACTGCTGCGAATCACTTCTTGATATAATTCTGTTGCTTCTTTGACATTACCTTTCTCTTTGAGAATATCTCCCAATAACAAGCGAACTACGTCGTTAGTGGAGTTGTTAGAAATCACTTTCCGAAAAGCTGCTTCTGCGCCTGGGTAATCTTTTTGTTCATAGAGTTTTACACCTTTTTGGAAAGAGTTTAAAGTTACCAAAGTTTTCCAAGAGAAATAAACGAGAATTGTCAAAGCGATCGCCACTGGAATTATGGCGAAAATGTCTGTATTTTTGAGATTTTCTAACATGGTTTTAAGCTAAAAGACAAGCGATGGGGAACATAATATATTCGAGGTAAAAGAGTTTCCAGATAAATTGGTAGAAATCAGCGATCGCACTTTTATCTTCTAAGTCTACGCCTAAACTTCGCATCCACATTCCAGCCAACACAATTAGATGAGTAATTACTAAAAACATTGGGTTGATTCCCGGAAAATTCAGCACACCAATGAGCATGATTCCCAAATAGCAAACAGTTAGTACCCAAAGCGCTAAATTAAATACGGCTTGTGGTCCGAGTTGGATGGTGAAAGTAGTGATATTGTAAAGGCGATCGCCTTCTAGATCGGGGATATCTTTAAAAATGGCGATCGCAAAGGTAAACACCAAAATAAATATGGTCAAAACCCAAACCGCAGGAGGAATTGTTGGAGTTTTTCCTAAAGCCCAATTAAAGTGTAAAAATAACCCCAAATTCACGATAGTTCCCCGCACTGAAAATATACACAGTGCCGCCCAAAAAGGAAATCGCTTCAAGCGAATCGGCGGTAAAGAATAAGCCGTACCAATAGCCAAACTCGAAGCAACTAATCCCAATAAAAAAGGACCAGTTAGCCAAGCCACAACCAGCGCCACAACGCCCATAGTGATGACAATTAACTGCCCTTGTTTATGAGAAAATTCTCCTGATGCAAGGGGTAAATGAGGTTTATTAATTTTGTCAATTTCAACATCTTCTAATTGATTCAACCCCACAATATAAACATTGCCACATAAACAGGCAATCCAAGCACCCAGAACAGAAATCAGTTGTTCATTAGAAAAACCAGTCGCAGAGATAGCAACAGCAATTAAATACAAACTCCACACACTCAAACTCGTACCAATAATCGTATGCGGGCGGGAAAACTTCCAAAAAGCATAAAGCCAATTACCTTGAAAATTAGAAGACTGACCAGAAATTTGATTCATAAAAATTGTAGATGAAGGAATGGGGAAAAGAGGAACGGGGGCAGGGGGCAGGGTGCAGGGGAGAAGTGGAACAGTTGTTGTGAAGTAACTGGAAGTTTAAAGTAATTTCTAAATCCCCCTTGCTCCCTGCTCCCCGCTCCCCTGCCTCTATTTAGTTCCGCATAACAAAGCAAACCGAATTAACCCACGTTTGTAACCGTCACTCATTAATCCCAGTGATAGTGCGCCTTGAATAGTTTCCCAACCAGAAGTGAGTAACCCAAACAGCGCCTGGGGAGTGAAAGCCGAATCAATCACAAAATCCCAAAATGGAGCCACAGCCGTTGACCAATCAGCCGTGCGAAGATTATTTAAAGGAAGTTGACGAGCGATCGCTTCGTATTCTGGCAACGAAATCACGTAGGGTAGACAATATACGCGATAAATATCTTGTAAATGCTTTTGTTCATCAGCCGTCAACGGTGAATTATCAGTGGGACGATGACACCAAGTCACCACAATCAGCTTTCCACCAGGCTTGAGAACTCGATAGCACTCTTGCAAAAACTTCGTTTTATCTGGCATATGTTCACCGCTTTCTAGTGACCAAACCAAATCAAAAGAATCGTCAGCAAAAGGCATTGCTTGAGCATCTGCGACTTGAAACCGACATCTACCACTCAAACCGGCATATTGGGCGCGTTCGTTGGCTCTAGCCGCTTGTACTGGACTTAAAGTAATCCCCGTGGCTTCAGCCTTAAACTTACCTGCTAAGTAAAGAGAACTACCGCCGATACCACAACCCACATCCAGAATGTTTTCTGCTGTTTCTACCTCAGCCCATTTGAGTAGTTCTTCGATTAAATCAATTTGAGCCAGTCGGCGCTCTTTTTTTTGGCTACCATCTGCGCCGTAATAGCCGTGGTGCATATGTTCGCCCCAAATCTGTTCCCACAGACCAGAGGAAGCATCATAAAATTGTTGTATTTGCTGGTAAAGAGTTTCGCTCATGAAGAAAGCAGTGTTAAAACAATGCCGAATTTAAATAAACATACTGGTAGGCTACCATGTGTGTTTTTAATTGAATAAGAGTGTTTTTGATTCCAGGGGTGTTAAATCCGTGAACAGTGAACAGTGAACACTGATCAAGGCATCAGGTGTGGGATTTCAACCCAATTATGTTTCTTGACTGATAACTGATAACTGATAACTGATAACTGATTATGACCGTTTCTCGCACAGTTTGCTTGGGATTTTTAGCTGTGATCACCGTGGGGACTATCCTGCTGATGATGCCTTTCTCTACTAGCAGTGGTAATTGGAATGACCCCATTGTGGCGCTATTTACAGCCACCTCCGCCGTTTGTGTCACGGGGTTAGCTGTAGTTGATACTGGGACTGATTTTTCTTTTTGGGGTCAGTTGTGTATTTTGCTGTTAGCTCAAATCGGCGGCTTGGGGTATATGACAACCACCACCTTTCTGATTATGCTCGTGGGGCGGAAATTTAACCTGCGGCACAAATTAGCCATTCAACAAACTTTAGATCGACCGGGAATGCAAGGTAGCGCTCAAGTGATCCGGTCAATTATTGCCACAACGATGATTTTTGAAATTACAGGCATTTTGTTACTTCTCCCGGCATTTGTTCCCGATTTTGGCTGGAATGAAGGACTTTGGCTGGCGATCTTTCATAGTATTTCGGCTTGGAATAATGCCGGCTTTAGTTTATTCTCAGATAGTTTAGTGGGATATCAGTCATCTGGGTTAGTGGTTTTCACTATTACCATGTTGATAATTTTTGGCGGTATTGGTTATCAGGTAATATTAGAAGTGTATCTTTGGGTGCGCGATCGCCTGCTCAAAAAAACCACCAATTTAGTTTTTTCTTTAGATTTTAAAGTCGCATCAAGCACAACTTTAATACTTTTATTTATCGGCACAATCGCATTTTTTCTCATAGAAACAAAAAATAGAGAAACATTTGGTTCACTGAATTTACCTACCCAGTTACTAGCAGCTTGGTTTCAATCAGTTACTACCAGAACTGCTGGTTTTAATAGCATTGATGTCAGTCAAATGACCACGGCTGGTTTATTTATTACCATTGCATTTATGTTTATTGGTGCTAGTCCCAGTGGCACAGGAGGAGGTATAAAGACTACAACCGTGAGAGTTCTCACCAGCTGTACAAAATCAATTCTTCAAGGCAAGGAAGAAGTTTTATTATATGAACGCAAAATCGCCATATCTTTGATATTAAAAGCTGTTGCTGTTTTAGTTGGTTCTGTCGCTATGGTGCTGTTCTCTACAATTTTAATTTCCCTCACAGATCCAGAATTAAATTTTATTCAACTGCTGTTTGAAGTTGTATCAGCCTTTGCGACTGTAGGGCTTTCCACAGGAATCACGAGTAGCGTCTCAGTACCAGCCAAACTGATTCTAATTGTGACAATGTATGTGGGACGAGTCGGTGTTTTACTGCTAATGGCTGCTGTACTAGGAGACCCCCGCCCCAGTAGGGTACACTATCCTGAAGAAAGTTTACTTGTGGGATAGCTGATTAGGTAGAGAGGGTGATGGAATGTTAATTAATGGCTAATTAATCAATCAATGTCAGTAACGTCTACTGATAAAATATGAATGAGTAGGCAAAAAACTAAAACTTTTAACAAATTTTAGTGTCATCGTTTTTACCCTATCCCCAGGTAGCGAAAATAAGGATAACAAATGTGAATCTGTCATCGATAGGCTTTTTTCGCAGTTTACGTCGAGATAACCACCAATTTGCTGTAATTGGGTTGGGTCGTTTTGGTAGATCAGTATGTTCAACGTTACATAAATTGGGTTATCAAGTACTGGCCACAGATGTTGATGAAAAGCTTGTATCAGATGCATTACATGAAGAGATGGTTGGTCATGCTTTACAGCTAGACTCAACTGAACCAGCTGCTCTTAAAGAAGCGGGAATATTTGAATTTGATACGGTAATCATCGCTATTGGTAACTACATTCAAGAAAGTATTATCACTACTTTGAATGTGAAAGAGGGTGGTGTACCTCATGTAGTGGCTAAAGCTTCTAGTGAAGTTCACCGTAAGCTGTTAAAACGAGTGGGTGCAGATCATGTAGTGTTTCCCGAATTTGAAGCAGGTTGCGCCCTAGCGCGATCGCTCACTAAACCATCTATTTTAGACCGATTTGACCTCGACCCAGAAAACAGTATTGTCGAGATGATTGTCCCTGATGAATTCCACGGTCGAACCATCTCGGAATTGCAACTGCGTAACCGCTATGGCTTGAATTTACTAGCCGTGAGTCAGGATGGTAAATTTAAAATCAATCCCGAACCCACTAAGCGTCTAGAACGGGGTACAGCAATGGTGGTGATTGGCCATAACAAAGATATTAATCGCTTGCCGATTTGAATTAGATAAATGGAAGATAAGAATTACACTTGATATGGGTGTAAAAAACCAGTAGAAACAAGTTTGCTTTTTTGAATGTTTATGGATTTAATACTTGAAGATTTGGCAGCAATTGATAATAAACTTTCTCAACGTTATATTGAACTTGACCCCGGCGGATATTTCATTATCTATTTAGATCGAGGCGCAGGGTTAATTTACGCCAAGCATTTCACAAATGTGATTGATGAGAAAGGTTTAGCCGTCGATCCCGAAACCGGTAAGGTAATTCCTGCTAGGGGGAAAGTGGAACGAACTCACACAACGGTTTTTAGTGGAAGGACGGCTAAGGAACTTTGTGTAAAGATTTTTGAAGAAACTCAGCCCTGTCCAGTCACTTTTTTAGACCATGCGGCTTATTTAGGGCGCGAATTTCTCCGGGCTGAGGTGGCTTTAGTGTCAGGGCAAGAGTATATTCAAGATTAAATCAGTGAACAGTTAGTTGATAACTGTTCACTGATAACTGATAACTGTTAGAGTTAGCCTTCAGATGATGGTTGGTTTACCTGGTAAACAAAGTAAGTAGCCATCGGGATCACGGTAGCGGCAATTAAAAGTCCTACTACCCAAGCAGTAGCGTTACCTTGATCCGTATCTTCGGCTTTGGTGAAAGTACCTTCTACCTGCACAGTTTCAGTAACTTCCGGTGGTCCTGGATCTGGTTCACCAGAGAGGACGGCGAGCAGGCGATCGCTTGCATCCACAAAAGCTTGGTTGTATTTATTACCATCTCTTATGGGTATACCCATAGTTTCTGAAACCACACTTTCGGCGATAGAGTCAGTCAACAAGGGCTTAACTTCTTCACCAGTCACAATAGCAGTACCGTTGGTAACAGTATCCAGTACCAACAATGTTTGATTAGCTTGTTCTGCTGGTGTAGGAAACCATTTTTCAAACAGTTCTTGAGTAAAACTTGCTGGTGTTTCACCGTAATCGAGGCGACGAATAGTCACAAATCTGACTTCGTTACCTGTTTTTTTTGCCAAATCCTCAAAGGTACTGTTGATTTTACCTTCGTTGACGCGACTAATAATGTCACTTTGATCTAAAACCCAGTTGTTTCCGCTCAGATTTGGGATTTGATATACACCTGTAGCTAATGCAGGTGAGACAAACACGGAAGCACCCAGAACTACCATCAGTAAGGGTACAACTAGCCGAAGTAGGTATTTTTTAAGACTAAATATTTCGTTAAGGATCTGTTTCATCGGATGATCTGTTTAAGACAGGCTTGCACCAAAAATACTACAGAACCAAGGTCAAAATCACCTGATTTACACATCTATTCAATTTTGGCGGTATTCAGCAGGATATTTTTCCTGTAACCATATATTTTACAGCTAGTCTTGACGATGAGCGATCGCGCGCCAGTGGCTTCTCTTGTGGTTTAAGCTACGGTGTACACACAAATGATTAAATTTACTCAAAATCCTTATTTGTAGGGTGTGTTGTCGCGTAGCGCAACGCACCATCATTTGTTTCATCTAGCAAAAAAATTAATCCCTATTGAATAACCCTCTTAACTCACCCTTTATTTCTAATTCGCTTCAGGTCTTCCCAAAACTTTTCTCTTGTTACTTTAGCTAAAGTTTCCTTTCTTTCCTGTGTATAGTCACCGCTTCCCCATCCAGCTTGTTGTAAAAAGCGAATAGCATCTACTTGACCCAAATTTTCTACTAAAATCTGATAACCTTTGTTTCTCAACTCAATTGGTGTCATCATTTGTTTTCCTCTTAATTAAAATAAGTATTCATTTGCAAATGAGAAAACCCATGCAGGATCAGGGGTTGAAAATTTATTGCAGGATTTAACTCGGATATCTGATCAATGCCGTTTATACTGGATTAATTGTATTCATTATGGCAACGGAGATTTATTGTTGTGTTTAATCCATTCAGTAGTTACAAAGCAACAGCATCTAAATGGATTACTATATTTGACTCAGCATTCTACCCAGATTCTTTAGATGAAGCTAAAATACTCTATGAAAAAGTTCTAGAGCGCTTTACAGAATTGGTAAATCAAGCGGAAAGTTCTGCAAACTTACTTGAACTTATTACAGAAGATCCTGATCCGCTACGAATTCAACTTCTTAGAATATTTCGCAGGTACGTATCACCTGATACTTCAGTTGAAATGATTAAGAGGAAGACAAAAATATTGAGTATAATTGATGATTTTGGTGATAGATTCCGTAATTTAGATGAGGTTAGGAAAAAATTAAAAGCTCGCCCAATCCCTGATGAAGCTCTGATGGCAATTCTTTTAGAACAGAAGACACGAGGACAAAAAGGTTATGACTTGACAGAAGCTTTTTTCTCACATTTTCGTAAAACTTTTGGAGAACATTACCTAATTCAAGGACCGATTCGGGGTGGAAGAGATGTAATGCTTAATGAGGTTTTAGACAATTGGGAAACTAAAACTCCAGCTGATATTCTGATATCTCGATTAGATGGAACTCCATTGGTAGTTGGATTTGCTCGTTATGACTCTGACAGAGGAGGCTCGCAAGAAGATGATCGAACAGGTGGTAATCGAGATAAAATAACAGATATTTTTAAATATGCTGATACCTATGAAGTCCCTTTAAAAGTGTTTTTTCTGAATGATGGACCAGGATTACTTCTAGGTTCTATGTGGAACGATTACGCTAGCCTGGAAAGCAACGGGAACGGTAGAATAATGGTGTGTACCTTGAAAATGCTTGACGATAGATTTACAAAAGATTGGCTTGACAGTTAAGTTGGCTATTCCAATTTTTTATCGCAGTATCAGAGATTAACTCTAACTCAGGTGTTTCCTCAAAATATAAATCCAGACCAGTATGTAAAATTCGATTTGTATTAATTAAGCTTTGTTGTTCATATTTAGTAGGATTATTTCTATTAACGAAGTCGCCCATTGCTTCAGTTCCTTTAACTAAACGTTGAACTATTGTAGTTATAGCTAGTGATGAGTTATCAATGGCTATCCATTTTCTGCCTAGCTCTTCAGCTACGGCTACAGTAGTTCCACTTCCAGCAAAGGCATCTAGAACAAGGTCTCCTGGGTTAGATGAGGCTAGAATTATTCTTTTGATAAAATCTAAATTTTTTTCTGTGGGATAGCCAGTAATTTTTATATTTTGATTATGAGCATCCTTAAAATTCAGCCAGATATCTTGAACGGAAATACCTTGACTATTATCTAAATAAACTTTTCTTCTGGGATTTCCTGTAGAAGACCAGTAGATTTCTCCTCGTGTATCCATTTCATCTAAAGTTTGAGGAGTATATTGCCAGTGTTTACCAGGAGGCGGCAGCATTCCTCTCCAAGGTTGGCCTGTTGCGCCTTTTCTTACACCTGGCGCATGAATGGGAACTTTTTTATAAATTCTTCCAGTGCGTTCTTCAACATATTGATACTCCTTCTTCGCAGTATTTTCAGTCCAAGGATCAAATTGCTGATTCCATACATAATTTTCTGTTTTTGTATAAAATAGAATATAGTCTGCAATGTTTCCATACTGATTACGTGTATAGTTTTTAGGATTACATTTTTTTCTAGTAATCCAATTGCGAAAATTTTTGGTTCCAAAAATTTCGTCCATTATAATTTTTACAGCACAAGCCATATTTTGATCTAAATGCACATATATAGAACCTTCTTCAGATAAAAGTTCTCTTAATAAAATAAGGCGTTGACGCAGAAATTCTAAATATTCCGCACCTTCCATTATGTCATGATAAGCATGGTCTCTTTTTCGTGACTCAAAACTACTCCCAGTTGCGTAAGGGGGATCAATATAAATTAACCCTACTTTACCAACAACAGCATCATTTTTTATTAACGAACTAAGAACCCTTAAATTTTCCCCATAAATTAATTGATTTATTGGTTTTTTATCTACGCTAATTATACGCCGAAGTCGCGCAGGCTGAGTCTTTAGGATCTCTTCTACAGGGATTTTTCCTTCATATTCTAGGCGGAATGATATTGTATTTTGTTTTTTACTTTTATGACCATTTTTTTTTGTTATACCTGTTGCCATTTCAACTCCTATTTTTAGTGTAATTAATTTTCATTGTGATCAATTCCCATAAAATCGTCTAAATCTTGTTTTTTAATACGCCAAACTCTTGGTCCTATTTTTGTAGCTTTAAGACGATTTGATGATATCCATCGTTGTACAGTCCTTTGGTGAACACGAAGAAGATTAGCCACTTCATTAGTTGTCAGAAATGAAATTTCATCTTCATTATTGTTGTGTTGTGCATCTTGGAGCATTTGTCGCTTTTGTCGTTAGAGTTGTATAGTATCGTTAATTATAATGTTTGACAAGGCCTTAAGCCACCACACCAACGGAGCGTTTTCGGACAAATACCCCCAAATCTGGACAATCATGGCAGTCCTGCAATAGGCAGAATTGTTGTGTAGATATTGGGCTGAGTGAAGTTTGATCGCGATCGCTCACCCAAGTCAGAAATGCTGCAAAATATAGATATTGGACTCAACAGATAATTAACTATGACTGAAGCGAAGTCAACTCGTAGAGTACACCGGGGAAGAATTTTTCCCGAAATTCAGTGGACAGAACACCAGAAAACCCAATGGAAAACTGAACGCCAAGCATTTAAACAGCGTTGTCAGTCAATTTTTGCTCAGGTACAACCAGAATTAATTAAAACTCACTATAACTGGTATGTGGCAGTTGAACCCGAAAGTGGAGAATATTTTATTAACGAAGATATCTTAGTAGTTGCACATAAGGCACATGAAAAATACCCGAATGTGAGGCTGCACGTTTTCCGCATTAATGAAAGTGGGCTGTCCGGTGGGATATGATTTTGGGCAAATTTGGTGATGAAGATGAATTATTTTGTGAAATAGAATTGATAACTGCTGACAGATTAGAAATATCAGTAGATGCACTTTTTGATAGGAATCAACGTGAATTTGTGATGTGGTAAAACTTGGTAATATAACCTACTTGTATTTTCAGCAACCCCTACTTACAAAAAGTAAAAATAGAAAACTAAGTCCTCTGTTTAGTGAGAATATTCGTTGGTAATTGTGATAGAAAATTCGATATCACCAAGTCGCGTTGCAGCCCATTTATGAGAAAGTTGAATTTCCGCAGTTGTTACAACCTCAACTAAACTCTGGCTCAACGCACTTTTACTTTCTTGAAAACCCCCAATTGTCTTCTTGCTTTCTTCATCCGTTAGTTCAATCCACACCGAGCGCGAATCAGAGAGTTCCTCGATTGATATTTTTTTATCTGACTTCATTAAAGTTGGCTCCTCATGTTATGCTTCTGACAGAATTGTAGTAGAAAATTAGAGAAAATTTCCTATATTGGGTAAAGTCTCAAGAGGGTTAAATCAGGAGCTAGATATACTGAAACTATTGCTATATATACTTTTTGATAATCATTTTTCTGTAAAAAAAATTTAGACCTAACTCGCACGGGAGATGTGGCGGTGGATATGTCGTTAGGGGTGTTAAACCTGGGATAATTTTATCACTAAATCAAAGGGTTTTCGATTTATTAAGACTTTATCATCTGTTCAGCTTTAGCTGCATTCCGCAGATAAACTGTCAATCGTTTGCTGGTGTTGCTGAAACCAAGTATGAATGTAGGTGTAGACATGGAACGTCTCTACAGGGGTTTGTACATGATCAAAAATCGTGTTCATACTTCAAATCAGCAATGTCGTTTTCTCGCTCTACAAGCCAACAGATTGCGCTGTGATCAATTTCATTGCTCGGTATATTTGACGGATCTGCAAGCAGTGTATCAATTTCTTGATAACGATGAGCTAAACTCTCGCGTAATGCAGCCATCTCCTGGATCTGATAGTCTAATTCATCTAAATGCTTCTTTACCATTACCTTCAGGTCAGCACAGGGAAGAATACCAGAGATCCTAATATCAATCAACTTTTTAATTTCGTCGAGAGAAAGCTTGAAGCGCTTGGCTTTGAGAATAAACTGCAAGCGTTCTACATCTTCTTCTGAATAGACGCGATATTGAGACTCTGTTCGCTGCGGTGGGTTAAGCAGTCCCAACCGTTCGTAATAGCGAATGGTTTGTGTTGGGATACCCATCTGACGGCTTAACTCGCCAATAAATAAACCTGATTTCACTGTCATTTTGCCTCCTGAGAGCGTGAGAGGGAGAGATAATTACCGAAGAGGCAGAGGGGCAGGGGGCAGGGAGCAGGGGGAACAAGCCCGAACCCTCTGCGCGGAGCAAAGCGGAGCAGGGGTACTCTTACCCGCCACTTCGACAAGCTCAGTACAAGCCTTTTAGGGTGCTTGGACTGGGGCGGAGTACAAGCTCCATCTCAGTCTTCTCCCTTGCTCCCTGCTCCCTGCTCCCCTGCTTCTTTTGACCCTCCCCCAAATGCTTTATCCTTGTCCGATACCAGCAGCTATCAGTGCTTCGCGGGAAACTGGTTTTTGCTGACAACACTCAGCTAGTTTGCCATTAACAACAACAGAGGGAACACGATAAACGCCGTACTGAGATGCCTTTTCTTGGTAAGATTTGGTGTCAGATTCTGAATGCAAATCGTAAATTTGTATTTCGCAGTTAGGACAGGCTAACTCTCTGACTAATTTGACAGTTTCATCACATAAGGGGCAACCTGCGGTAAAGACTTCAACTAAACGCTTGGACATATTAAACTTCTTTTTCTAAACTCTAATACCATGCTAGACCTTATACTTGACTTCAATGTCAAGCACATTATCCAAATGGGAAATGCTGTGATTTTAGGTTTGGGATATTAGTATGCTACGGAATCAGAGCTAGAAGTCTGACTAAGCTGAGAAAAAATTGTTTCCCAGTCTATTACAGGCGGTCTTGCTCCTTTGTTGACTAAATTAAAGGCTTTGTTGGCTGTGGATGGGTGAAAAATAGATTCTACACACGCAGCAGCTACGTCTATGCGGCTAGCGTCTCCTGCAAGTTGGTCGCCATTTTCTACTATTACGCCCTGTTTTCCGCCTGTTTTGGCTTTGAGTAAGGTGTTGAGGTCGTAGGATGTGTAAGGACCATCAATTAAGCGTCCTGGACGAATAATTGTATAGGGTATTCCAGAACTGATGATGGCTTGCTCTCCTTTTTCTTTGGCATCAAGTACACCAAAGGCGTTGAGAATATTAAAAGGTGGTTGATCTTTGCGGTGAATTCCCACTGAAGAGACGAAAACGAAGCGTTTTAGCTGGGGAGGTGCTACTGATACTAAGTTGCTGACACCTTCCGCATCTACTTTTGGGGGGTTATTCTTGGCTGTGCGATCGCGATATTCTGAGTCAATTAAAATTCTTCCCCATTCTAATAAGTTGGGTTTGGGTTCAAATTCCCATCTCTGGGAAGGAAAGGCAGTAGTTCCAGTACAACAGATAATATAGTTAATATCCTGAATGGCTGGGGCGAGTGTAGTGATATCGCGGATGTCACCAACGGCAATTTCTACCTTTTCATTAAACATTTTTGCGGCTTTGGCGGCGTTGCGGGTGAGGATACGCACTTTCATCCCTTTCTCTAGCAAGTTGGCTGTGACAAGTTGTCCTACGCCACCAGTAGCACCAGCAATTAGCACTAAATCTTCCATGAACTGACCTTAAGATAGTTTAATGCTAATCTAGCTAATACTTTGGGTGTAATGTTTCTGCCTAGAGAGAGCATCTCATACAAAAACCCGGTCATAATAACCGGGCTTCTGATTCAGGAGGTGGGGATATGTTCCCCGATGAGTTATAGAAGTTCTGTATAAATCGCCGTACTGATAAGTAATACCACCGCAGCCCAGACAATTCCGGAAAACTAGCAAAATTTTTTTCGCCCAAACTCTTGAGATTCCCTAGTACAGCACGGCGTAAATAAGCATAACTATTGCAAAAAGTTCAAAATTCCAAAATAAAAGCCTTTTGACTTTTGACTTTTGACTTTTGACTTCCGCGAAGCGGTAATACCCATTACCCTGGAAAATATACTAAAATCAATGACTTGAGTCATAAAGAGAGCAATCATGGCATCCATCCGCGAGTTGCATGAACAATTAATTAAAAAAGAATGTTCTGCTGTTGAAATTACCCAAGAAGCTTTAGACCGTATTCAAGCCTTAGAACCGAAATTACACAGTTTCTTACACGTAACGACAGAGAAGGCGTTAGCGCAGGCTCGTGCTGTGGATGCCAAAATCGCTGCTGGTGAAGAAATAGGACTACTGGCGGGGATTCCTATCGGCATTAAAGACAATTTGTGTACTCAGGGGATTCCTACTACTTGCGCTTCGCGAATTTTAGAGAATTTTGTGCCGCCTTATGAATCAACTGTGACACAAAAGTTGATTGATGCCGGGGCTGTAATGATTGGCAAAACCAATCTAGATGAATTTGGTATGGGTAGTTCTACAGAAAATTCTGCCTACCAAATTACTAATAATCCTTGGGATTTATCACGGGTTCCTGGTGGTTCTTCAGGGGGTTCGGCGGCGGCGGTGGCGGCTGGGGAATGTGTTGTGTCTCTGGGTACGGATACGGGCGGTTCTATTCGACAACCTGCGGCTTTTTGTGGTGTGGTGGGAATGAAGCCAACTTACGGGCTGGTGTCTCGCTATGGTTTGATTGCTTATGCTTCATCTTTGGATCAAATTGGACCATTTGGACGCACAGTGGAAGATGCGGCTATAGTATTGAATGCGATCGCAGGTTACGATCCCAAAGACTCTACTAGCCTAAAAGTGGAAATCCCCAACTACGTCTCCAGCTTAAAACCAGACCTCAGAGCTAGAGGAAAGCTGCGAATTGGCGTGATTAAAGAAACTTTTGGGAATGGTTTGGACTCTGTGGTGGAACAAGCTGTTACTAAAGCCTTAGATGTCTTACAAAGTTTGGGAGCCGAGGTTCATATCATTTCCTGTCCCAATTTCCGCTATGGCGTACCTAGTTACTACATCATTGCGCCATCGGAAGCATCAGCCAATCTGGCTCGTTACGATGGTGTAAAATACGGCTTCCGGGCTGAGGATGCCGATAATCTGCTATCTATGTATACTCGTACCCGTTCCACTGGTTTTGGTACAGAAGTTAAACGCCGAATTATGATTGGCACTTACGCTCTTTCGGCTGGCTATTATGACGCATACTATCTGAAGGCGCAGAAAATCCGGACTTTGATTAAGCAAGACTTTGAAAAAGCGTTTAAGATGGTTGATGTTTTAGTTTCTCCTACTGCTCCCACCACAGCATTTAAGACAGGAGAAAAAGTTAGTGATCCTCTGAGTATGTACTTAAATGACTTGATGACTATTCCCGTAAATCTGGCAGGTTTACCGGGCTTAAGTATACCTTGCGGTTTTGATCAACAAGGCTTACCCATTGGAATGCAGCTCATTGGCCAGGTGCTGCGAGAAGATCAACTATTTCAGGTAGCTTATGCTTATGAGCAATCTACTAGTTGGCTTGTCAATAAGCCGCGAATTTGAGGTATTGCGACTACTTCCATCGGTACTAGAGGAATTATTCGACCACAGATAAGGGACTTGCAATTAATCAGAACTTACGCAAAAACTCTCTCAAACCCTTATTCCTCTGTGTCCTCTGTGTCTGGTGTGGTTCGTTATTCCCTAATTTGTGCGTAAGTCCTAATTTATTTTTTGGTGAACCCTAAACACAGATAAACACAGATAATATAGTACCTAGCAGACTAGGAAATTCTATATCGCTGGGTTAGGTTGCAATCAGAGCAAATTTTGCTCTTGATCATCTGCTCTTGTGCGCCTAATCCACTGTCATTCTCTGTGAAAAATCAAATATTATTCCCATATTTAAGGGTGAAACTACTTAAAATCGGTGGATAAGTTCGATTTTTATGGTAAATTACCCAACCTGACTAGGTTGATATTTATTTCTGCCATTATAAATATTTGTTAAAGTATAAACTCAAGTAGTTAAATTTCAACAAACCCCAATTTTCAATGTCATTGAGTTTCAAGGTGCTACTGACGGTAGGAATATTTGTTGTCATCGCCTACTTAGCCATTTGTCTACTTCTGTTTGTGAAGCAGCATCAGTTTATTTTCTTTCCCTCTAGTGTGATTGAAAGAACACCAGAGGTTTTTAATCTCTCATACGAGGATGTCTGGTTACCTATAAACAGCGATGGTGAAACGAAACTGATTCACGGTTGGTGGATTAAATCCCCACAACCAGATGCTCATGTTTTGCTGTATCTGCATGGTAACGCCATCAATGTAGGTGCAAATGTTGGTCATGCTAATCGGTTTCATCAACAAGGATTTTCTGTGCTGCTGATTGATTATCGCGGGTATGGTCGCAGTGAAGGTGACTTTCCTAACGAAAAGCGGGTTTATCAGGATGCAGTCTTAGCGTGGAATTACTTGGTACAAGATCAGCAGATTCCGCCGGGTGAAATTTTTATTTATGGCCATTCTATGGGGGGTGCGATCGCTATTGATTTGGCTCTCAAACACCCAGAAGCTGCTGGTTTGATTGTGGAAAGTTCTTTTACTTCTATCCAGGATATGGTGGCTTACCGGAACTTGTTTCGGATTTTTCCGGTCAATTTGCTTTTGACGCAGCGCTTTGAATCAATTAAAAAAGTCCCGCAGTTAAAAATACCAGTGTTGTTTATTCATGGTACTGCTGATACAACTGTGCCATCTTTCATGAGCCAAAAACTTTATCACGCTACTCCCGAACCGAAAAAACTGTTTTTGGTGCCAGCAGCAGATCATAATGATACAGCGATTGTGGCTGGTGATGAATATATGCAATGGGTCAGGTCTTTTGTGGAACGAGTCAAAAAATACAGCTATTTAAGTAATAATTAGAACTTGACTTTTGTGTAAATTCTGTTTAACAGGTGTTGAGGATTGCGTCATGGCGCTGCACAAATATCGGCTTTAATAGCAATTTTTACGGACAACATTAGCGTTATACAGCAATAGTAAATCAAATATCATTCAGTTAGCTAACTATTTTTTTGGGAAAACTAGATAATTCATCCAGAATAATCCGGATATTCAAACACTGAAAGCGAGAAATTATTGTGAAACTAGAATCCCCGTGCGTTCACGCCGGGGAGTGCCAACCTCATTAATTAGGGCTTGCTGAATAAAGGTGAAACCGTTATCCATCAAGGGTGTAAATCACCTGAAAAGTTAAAAAGGTGCAAGGAATAAAGCTTGTGAAGATGAAAAGTTATGCATTGATTGCATAGTCAGATATTTTCGCCAAGATAAATCCTCAAAACCCTGTTCCCTATTTTCACAAATTACTTTTTACACACCCTGCTATATAAAACCTAGACAAAACTAGACTTTACTTTCTACTTCAACGGGAGCATGGGAGCAGTTATCCCTCAGTAGACTTTCACGCCTTAGCCAGACGCGATTGTGTTCCAATTAAGTTTCTGAAAAAGACTACCACCATCATTGCTTGGTTTTCGCGTCGGCAATAGTCTCAATTCAATACTTGATATCACCGTATTATATATCAAGTAGTTGATTTTTTCCTAAAATATATATTGATTTTTGTCAATATAAGTATAGTTTTGTCTATGAAATTGTCAACTTAGGACTTGCTCTAACTCTGCAAAGTTCCCTTGGTGGACTACTGGAGTGGTAAAAAAGATACTTTTAAAGATTTATTAATCATTAAATAATAATTCCTTAACTTTGAAATTGCATTATATACGAGTCGTTATAGCAATTCTTAAAGATTTATGAACAACTTTTTCACCTACACAAAGAAGCCTTTTTAGGGATGATTCTGGGGTATTGGGTGCTGGGAATGAAGAAGAAAATTCTTTGTTCACACCAAAGTTTGGAAATTGACTACAGGTTATCCCTAATACTTCTTGACGTGAAATCTTGGCCGTCTCAGGATTTCAAATGTGACTGTTGCTTAAATTACGTATATTTTCCTGTTTTCACAAAAGATCAGTGTGAATTCTACACCATCCAGGGGTGAAAGGGCATATCGTGACTAATTGATAAGTTACCTGGACATCAAATATATACGTACATTTTCTTAGATAACGCCCAAACATTGGATCACTTTTGAGTAAGTTCCAAGCCTCGACCAATACCGTCTTCCCTACACCCTACCCCCTACACCCTATTCGTGACCCTGTTTTTAGCAATTTTGATTCTTCTAAACCTACTATGTCTAAAATTCAACTGAATCCCATTGGAACCTACGAAACTGCCATCTTTGATGATAGCGCTGCTGAAATAGTCGTCCATGATCCACAAACTCAACGACTGTTTGTAGTCAATGCCAGCACTCCGGCAGTAGATGTGCTAGATATTAGTGACCCTACAAACCCTACCAAGCTGTTTTCCCTTGATCCATCTGCCTATGGGTCAACTGCCAACAGTGTAGCGGTGTTAAATGGCATCGTGGCAGTAGCTATTGATAATGTTGTGGCTACAGATCCCGGCAGCGTGGTATTCTTCGACACGGATGGTAATTTCCTAAATGCTGTCACCGTGGGAGCCTTACCTGATATGTTGCTGTTTACCCCCGACGGCACCAAAATACTGGTAGGTAACGAAGGGGAACCTAACGATGATTACACCATCGATCCAGAGGGTTCTGTCAGCATTATTGATATTTCCGGCGGCGTTGCTAACCTGACTCAAGCCAATGTCACCACCGCCGACTTCACAGGCTTTAATGAGCAGAAAGAAGCCTTAATTGCTGCTGGAGTGCGGATCTTTGGACCCAATGCTACTGTAGCTCAGGATGTAGAGCCAGAATACATTGTAGTTTCTAGTGATTCTCGTACAGCCTATGTAGCCCTGCAAGAGAATAACGCCATTGCGGTAGTAGATATTGAGTCTGGCACAGTTACAGATATTTTACCCCTTGGCTATAAGTCCCACGGTGTGGAGTTATTTACCTTTGACCGCACCACCCTACCTGCCTTTGATGGTACTACTAGCGTAGAACCTGCTATCAGTGGGGAGATTTTACTGGGTGGCTTGTCTGGGATGTTCTTTGAAAGCTTCACCGAGTCGGGAAATCTGCAATTTATTGGCGTACCCGATCGCAATCCCTCCAGCACCAGGGATACTACAGGAGATGGTAGCAATGATGCACGGGTGTTTCCCTTTGCCGATGCACCCACAGAAATCGTCCGCTTTGAGCTAGACCGCAACAGTCGCCAAATCACTGTTACCGAGCGTGTGCAACTGTTCCGCGAGGATGGTACAACCCCTGTCACCCGCTTGCCTAATATACAGGGTGATGACAATGGTTTAACCCCCATTGCTCCCGATGGAACTGTGTTGGACTTCGACCCCTACGGCGCTGATTTTGAAGGGGTGTTGCGTACAGAGGATGGCAGTTATTGGCTAGTAGACGAATATCGCCCCGCCATTTACCACTTTGACACTAACGGTATTTTAATCAATCGTTTTGTAGCTGAGGGTACTGCTGCAAGTGCTGGACAACCTGTAGGCACATTTGGTTCAGAAGTTCTACCTGCCGAATACGCTCTAAGCAGAGATAATCGAGGCTTTGAGGGGCTAGCCTACCAAGATGGTAAGGTTTTTGCCTTTGTGCAAAGTCCTTTAAACAACCCCAACTCTCGCAACTCAGAAGTAATTCGCATTGTAGAGTTGGATGTAGCTACCTCCACCGCTACAGGTGAATACCTCTACGTACTAGAAGGTGGTCAAAGTGATAAAATTGGCGATGCAGTTTCCCTGGGAGACGGTACCGGCGAATTTTTAGTAATTGAGCGAGACTCAATAGCCGGTCGTGATTCCATTAAAAATGTCTTCCGCATTAACTTAGCAGAAGCCACCAATTTGATGACTGTGGATGCCGGCACACTACCTGCTGATGCCACCTTTGACAGCTTATCTGCCACAGAACTACAAGCCTTGGGTATTAATCCCGTAGGTAAAACTTTAGAAGTGGATTTAGCCAAGATTGGCTATGATTTGGTGGATAAACCCGAAGGATTGGCTTTAATTGATGCCAATACTATTGCTGTCCTCAACGATAATGACTTTGAGGCTGGCCCTTCAGTCTTGGGATTGATTGACCTACGCAGTGTAAATAATCCTCTGGATGGGAGCGATCGCGATGGGGCTATCAACATCACCAACTATCCTAATCTGTATGGTACATACCACCCAGATGGAATTGCTATCACCGAAATTAACGGTCAGACCTACATCGTCACTGCCAACGAAGGGGATGCTCGCGACTACGACGGATTCAGCGAAGAGGCTAGGGTAAAGGACTTGGTACTCGACCGCGATGCCTTCCCCCACGCCCGTGAACTGCAAGCTGATGCAAATTTGGGTCGTCTGACAGTCACCACCGTCAATGGTATTAGTGATGGGGTCTTCTTTAAGTCCGACCTCACCGGCTCTCAGGAAACGGTTCCTGTCACCACTGAAGCTAGTGGTAGTGCTGTTCTGAAGCTGAACGAAGACCGCACCGCTCTGAGCTACGAGTTGACCGTCGAGGGTCTGGACTTTGGCTCGATTTTAGGATTAGATCCCCAAACCCCTGATACCACTGCTGATGATGTGACTATGCTGCACTTACATGAAGCCGCAGCAGGGGAAAATGGTTCTGTAGTCTTTGGAATTTTAAGCCCCAACCAAGACCCGGAACTGAGCTTCACCATTAATCAGGATGGTTCTACTACCCTTAAAGGCATCTGGCGGGAAAGTGACCCAGCTAACAAGTCTTTGAGTGAATTTATCCCTACCTTAGTCGATGCCAGCATTGATGATCAGGTGAATTTGTACTTCAATGTCCACACTGAGGGCAACCCTGGGGGTGAAATTCGCGGACAACTGACCTCAACCCTAGCTTACAACGAGCTATACGCCTTTGGTGGACGCTCTTTCGGTATCTGGGATACTGAAGGAAATCTGGTCTATGACAGTGGATCTGACTTTGAGCGAATCACAGCCGCGCGGTTCCCTGACAATTTCAACTCTAACCACAGCGAAACCAACTTTGAAGGCCGCAGCGATAATAAAGGCCCCGAACCGGAAGGGGTGACTATTGGTGAAATCGACGGACGCACCTATGCCTTTGTGGGTCTGGAGCGTATGGGTGGCGTAATGACCTACGACATTACCAATCCGGCTGAGGCTTTCTTTGTAGACTACACCAACAACCGCGACTTTAGTGAAGCTTCTGATTCAGGACTAGCTGGGGATTTAGGTGCTGAGGGTATAATTTTCATCTCTGCCGAAGATAGCCCTAATGGTCAACCTCTGCTAGTGGTGGGCAATGAAGTCAGTGGTACTACGACTCTATTTGAAATTGCTCCTGCTCCCTTTACCCTGCAACTGTTCCATTTTGCCGACCAAGAAGCAGGTATTTCCGCTTTTGAAGACGCGCCTCGGTTCTCTGCGGTACTAAATGCCCTTAAAGCAGAAGATATTGATCAAGATGGTGTGTCTGGCTTCGACAATACCCTGATTCTTTCTTCTGGCGATGCGATTATTCCAGGTTTATTCTTCAACGCCTCTGAATCTGTTTATGGTGGCAGAGGCCGGGGCGACATTTTAATTCAGAATGCTTTGGGAGTACAGGCGATCGCCTTTGGAAACCACGAGTTTGACCTCGGTACGGAGGTAGTTAGAGATTTAATTGCCGGTGATGCAGAAGATAATTTCCCTGGAACTGCTTTCCCTTACCTGAGTTCTAACCTGGACTTCAGCACCGATAGTAACCTGGCTGACTTAGTTGTTCCCGATGCCCAAGCTCCTGAACCTAACAGTATTGCCGCTAGCGTGGTGATTGATGTCAATGGCGAGAAAATTGGGGTTGTTGGTGCTACCACGCCAACTCTGCCCGTGATCTCTAGTCCGGGAGATGTCACTGTTAACCCACAACCCTTTGATGGCAATCCCACTTCTGCCCAACTCGATGCCTTAGCAGCTGAGATTCAAGCTGATGTCGATGCCCTGTTAGCGGCTAACCCCGATATCAATAAGGTGGTTGTACTGGCTCATATGCAGCAGTTAGCTATTGAGCAGGAGTTGGCAAGTCGGTTGAGCGATGTCGATATTATTGTGGCTGGTGGTTCCAACACCCGCTTGCTAGATGAAACTGATCGCCTCCGGGCTGGGGATACAAATCAAGGAACCTATCCCATATTCACAACCGATGCTGATGGCAACCCTGTCGCTGTTGTCAATACCGATGGTAACTACAAATACCTGGGTCGTTTAGTTATCGACTTTGATGACAACGGTGTAATTATCCCAGACAGCTATGACTCAGCCATTAGTGGAGCTTATGCTACCGATGCTCAGGGAGTGGCAGATTTAGGGGCTGAGGCTCTGGTTGATCCGCAAATTCAAGCCATTGTGGATAATTTGCGTGATGTGGTTGTGCAGCAGGAAAGCAACTTCTTTGGTATTAGCGAAGTATTTTTGAATGGCGATCGCAACAGTGTACGACGGCAGGAAACAAACTTGGGTAATCTCACCGCCGATGCTAATTTGGCACTGGCTCAGGAAGTAGACTCGGATGTAGTGATTTCTTTGAAGAACGGCGGCGGTATTCGCAACAATATTGGTCGAGTAGTTGTACCTACAGGCAGCACCGGGGAAGTTGAAACTCTACCCAACGAAGCCGTCACAGATGCTGACGGTAATATTGTCAAGCCCGAAGGTGGCATTTCGGAAAACGATATCGCCAACGCCCTCAGTTTCAATAATGGCTTGACATTGGTGACTGTTACTGCAACCGAACTCTTAGCTTTGGTAGAACACGCCGTAGCTTCTAGCACTTCAGATGATTCCACAACTCCGGGAAGTTTCCCACAAATTGCTGGCTTCTCCTTTAGCTTTGACCTCTCCCGTGAACCAGGTAATCGTGTTCTATCTCTAGCTATTGAAGACGAAACTGGAAAAGACTTGGATGTAGTAGTGCAAGCAGGGGAAATCGTCGGTGATGCCAACCGCACCTTCCGCATGGTTACTCTTAACTTCCTAGCTGGCGGCGGTGACGGTTATCCTTTCCCCCAAGGCGACAGCGCGAACAGAGTAGATTTAGCTCAAGCAGACGATGCCCCTCGCACTGGTAATGCTTCCTTTGCCGCCGATGGTACTGAACAAGATGCTTTGGCAGAGTACCTATTCGATAATTTCCTGAACACACCCTTTAGTGAAGCAGATACACCTCGTGAGTTTGATCAACGACTGCAAAATCTAGCCTTCCGAGCCGATACAGTTATTGACCCCGAACCCCTGACAGTATTTAGCGGCACTCCTGGTACTGACGAGTTGATGTTGACTAGCGCTCAATCTGGATTCACAGCCTTTACAGGCGATGGCGATGACGATGTAGACGCAAGTCAGGCTTCTCCAGCGCAGATATACGGCGGTAGAGGCAACGATACAATCTTAGTCGGTAGCGAAACTTACGCCAGTGGTGGTGATGGTGATGATACTTTAATCCTCGGCGCACAAGGTGCGGCTGGTGGCAGCGTGTTAGATGGCGGTAAGGGTAATGATTCCCTCCTAGTCATCGAAGCGGCTGAGTCTAATATCCTGCTTGGGGCGGCTGATAACGACAATCTCCAAGTTGCCGAAGGAAGTGGGCAAATGCTCTTTGGTGGTTCTAGTAATGATGTGCTGCGTTCTAGTGCCGACGGTAACAATCGCCTCTACGGTGGTTCCGGTGATGACACATTGTACTCCACAGTAGGCGATCGCCTGTTTGGTGGCGATGGCGATGATAGCCTCTACGCCGGACAAGGAGGTAACAATTTCCTCTGGGGTGGTGCTGGGGCAGATAACTTCTGGTTAGTAGTTAGTGGTTCCTTACCCGATGCTTCCAATGTCGTCAAGGACTTTGAACTAGGAATAGACCGCATCGGTATGGGTGGCATTACTTCTAACCAAGTAAGTTTCCTGAGTCAGAACGGCGATACCCTAATTCAAATTGGTGGTACTGATGTCGCCCTACTAGAAGGCGTGAACCAGAACCAATTCAATGTCAACGATCCTAATCAGTTCATCTTTGCTTAAGCGTTAGACAGATAGCGTTGCAAGTCCAGCTTTATCGGCTGGACTTTTGGGGAGCAGGGAGCAGGGGAGAGACTGGGACAAAGCTTGTACTCCGCGCCAGATCAAGCGTCCTAGAAGCGGCACACTGTATCAGGACTTACGCAAAATTATGAAAAAACGAACCGCAAAGGACACAAAGGACACAAAGTTAAGAGGGTTTTAGAGAGTTCTTGCGTAAGTCCTATGTATCACTTGCCGAAGTGGAGGAAGCTTGATACCCATGTTCCGTCTCTCTACAAGACGCTGCGCGGTAAGCGGAAGCTATGCCGAAGGCTTTACGCTCCACAGCAAGAGGGAAGGGCTTTGCTCCCCCTGCTTCTTCGGTCAAAAAAACTACTATTTGAGAGGCTGCATACAATGTCTGAATTTCGGGTCAATCCCTATCTCCAAAATCCATCATCTGAAGGCATCTACCTTACCTGGTTTACCGAGCAGGATGTAACTGGAACCGTAACCGTAACTGGTCCAGGATTAAACACTCCCCTGACCTTAGTTAGTAACCCCGCATTTCAACCTTTGTTGGTTTATACCACGGCTGAGAAAAATCAAAATATCTCTGGGCTAGAGCCAGGCTCATGGTTAATCAGTGACAATAACTATAAGCACGCTTTAGATATACAAGGTTTATTACCTGGACAAACCTATAACTACACAGTCAGTCTAGGAACAAACACTTTCACCTCCACCTTTAAGACTGCCCCCAGTAACACAGACTGGTCTAGTGTTCGCTTTGTGGCTATGTCCGACAGTGAAACCCAACCCCAGGGTAGAGTTACAAATCGTGAATGGCAACCCGGTTCCCTAGACCCCAATTCATTAGAACGTCCGGCACTCAATGATAGTCAATGGGCTGGCACATTTGGTACTAGTGGTTCTGGGGCTTCTCAAACTTTGCGTTATGCTCTGACTGAAACTGAAGGCTACCGCCAGAATTTAGCCATTGTCAACAGCCGTAACCCAGATTTTCTGATGATGCCTGGGGACTTAGTGCAAGGAGGAGGCTATCAGCCAGGTTGGGATGAATTCTTTAGACACAATGCTGGGGAATACGATGGCGGTTTGTCTCAATACCCGATTTTACCAGCCCTGGGCAACTGGGAAAACTTCGGTGCTTTGAATGGTGGCTATGGCACAGATGCAGACGGCAGATTTGGCCCCCAATTTGGGCGGGAGAAGTATCATGTTTACTTTGATGCCCCAGATAATGGCACACCTGAGCATCGGGACAATTACTATCGCATTGATTATGGTCCGATTACTGTCCTCACCCTTGATAGTTCCAATGGCGAACCAGATGACCGCCGTTCTAACTACGGTGGTGAAGGACAACCTGCTAAAATTAGTGGCACAGAGTACACAGGCCCTGGAACTGATACTCAAGACAACTACACCCGTGAGCAGTATGAGGCCACAGGTGGTACTGACTTAGCTGACTTCAATCCTGGTAGCATTCAATGGAATTGGGTGAAAGAACAGCTTGAAGATGCCCGCAGCCAAGGGCAGATTATTTTTGCCCAGTTCCATCATGCCCCCTACAGCAGTGGTGAACACGGTCAACCCATGAACCATGCCCTTTCCACCGGTCAGGGCGGAACACCCATGCGGCAATACCATAGCCTGTTTGAAGAGTATGGCGTAGCAGGGGTATTGTCTGGCCATAGTGAGATGTTCGAGCGCAGCTTTGTGGATGAAGACGGTGATGGAATTGGGGTGAGCTACTACGATGTGGGGGTAGCTGGTGATGGTTTAAGAGGTCAAAAACGAGATGGTTCTGGATTAGACCAACCTCTACTAAATTACAACGAGTTTAGCCAGTGGACTGCTGACCAAAGTGAATCGGAGTTGTGGCAAGAAATTGATGGAGTTGCTCAACTGATTGCTGGGGGTAAGCACTACGGTCACTTAGAAGTAAACTTGGAGCGCTTAAATCCCGTCGGCGGAGCCAGTGCCAAAATTGTCATGACTCCAGTTTATAGTTTCCCGATTCTGGATAGCGATTACAACCTGACTAACACTGAACGTCGGGTTTACGGAGATGAGATTCTGTTGTTGGCGGATACAGAAGGCAAAATAGCCAGTGCGCCTTTAGATGCTAATCCTTTAATTTTCGGCACTGCACAATCTGACGATATCGTTTTGAACCGTAACCAACCACTAAAAACGGTATTTGTTGGGGATGGTGATGATAGCGTTGATGCCAGTCTGGTTTCCTATGCAGACATCTCTGGTGGCGAGGGTGATGACACCATTATGGTAGCCAGTGCATCTCATGCTAGTGGTGGTGACGGTGATGACACTTTGATGCTCGGCGCACAAGGTGCGGCTGGTGGCAGTGTGTTAGATGGCGGTAAGGGTAATGATACTCTCCTGGTCATCGAAGCGGCTGAGTCTAATATCCTGCTTGGGGCGGCTGATAACGATAACCTGCAAGTTGCCGAAGGAAGTGGGCAAATGCTTTTTGGTGGTTCTAGTAATGATGTACTGCGTTCTAGTGCCGACGGCAACAATCGCCTCTATGGTGGTTCCGGTGATGACACATTGTACTCCACAGTAGGCGATCGCCTGTTTGGTGGAGATGGTGATGATAGCCTCTATGCCGGACAGGGCGGTAACAATTTACTTTGGGGTGGTGCAGGCGCAGATAACTTCTGGTTAGTAGACGCTGGTTCCATACCTGATGCTGTCAACGTAGTCAAGGACTTTGAAGTAGGAATAGACCGCATCGGTATGGGTGGTATTACTGCTAACCAAGTCAGTTTGTTGAGTCAGAACGGTGATACCTTAATTCAAATTGGTGGTACTGATATTGCCTTGTTAGAAGGAGTGAACCAAACTCAGCTTGACCTGAGTAATCAGCAGCAATTTGTCTTCATCTAACAAATTTTAGGAAGGGGCAGCTAAAACACTGCCCTCCTAGCACTAGGAAGAGCCGCAAATATTTAATTCTCAGGTAATTACAAATCACAAACTACTGAAATGAATTTAATAAATACAGAAACAGCAAATATTCTCAAAGCACTAGAAGCCCAGGCTATTCAAGAAGCCACAGAAGGTATAGTCAATGAGTCCAGAATATTTGGTACTGATAGTGAAGATGAAATATTCGCTCCCGTTACAGGGGATATTCAAGTATTTGGCTTGGTGGGTGATGACATTCTTGACGCTACTACTTCCCAAGGAGAGGTAATTTTATTTGGTGGGCTAGGTAATGACACGCTGATTGGTGATAATAACCATACTCTCTACGGTAGTGATGGGGATGATCAGTTGTTTGCCGCAGGTGCTATTGGGGGAAATAAATTATATGGTGCTGCCGGTAATGATACTCTGATTGTGGTTGAAGGTAGCCATAATGAGCTTTACGGCGGAGAAGGTAACGACAGGCTGATAGTTTCAGATGGTGGTGGATTTAATCTTCTGCATGGGGGCGACGGAGACGATTTTCTAGATGCTTCTAGTGGTACGGGAAATAATCAACTGTTTGGCGTATCTGGTCATAACCGCTTGATTGCAGGAGACGCTACCGATGAACTGTTTGGCGGTGAAGGAGATGATCAACTATTTGCTGCTGCTAACGGTGGTATTCTGACAGGAAGCGGGGGAGCGAATATTTTTTACGTCGCCAATGCTTCGATACCCACTGAGTTTGCTGTAATTAAAGATTTTAAACCAGGAAGCGATCGCCTGGTGGTTGCTGGTCTACCCGGTCTGACAGGGGTAAAGGCAATTTTGCAGGATGGAGACACCTTGATAACTGGTCTGTTATCGGATACAGAAGTACCCTTAGCCCGTCTCTTAGGTATCCAGCCGACTGCATTAGTAGCAGGCCGTGATGTCTTTTCTCAGCAGCAAGATCATCCTCTAGTACCTGTAAATATTCAGACACTCGACCCAGTTGACCCAGATCCAGTTGATCCAGACCCGGTTGATCCAGACCCAGTTGACCCAGACCCAGTTGACCCAGACCCAGTTGACCCTAGCTTGATTAACCTGCTTCCCGGTAATTTTGAAATCACCGATATCAATTTTATTAATATTCTCCGTGATACCAATCTGCTGGAGAGATTAACACAGGATATTCCAGATGGTGAGTTACATACACCACTGTTATCATTCACCATTGCCCCTACTCCTGGTTCTGACCCTGATATCTTCTCTGGTAGAATTCAACGGGCAGAAGTGATATTTAGTGAAAGACCATCAGACGCTCCCGACTACAACGCCTTTTTGAAGCTGGTTGACGGTCAGTTCTCCCTCACTGACTTCAATCCGAATAATGGCTTAGGTGTAGTACTGCGAGACCGAGATGGTAATGGTCGTTTTGATGGGGCGACACTGTTCTTAAAAGATAATGGACAGGGAGATTTAGACCCAACTCTTGGGGTCATCCGTGACTCTGCTGCGCCTTCTGTGATTGGGGTTAATCAGAACAATCCCCTGACGGTGACGATCACAGATGGTCAAAGCGACCCCTTGACAACAATCTTTGGCACTACCTTTAAATTCTCTGTGGAAGGCTCAACCTCTTCATCTCAGGTGCTAGAGGCTATCTTCCGGGATGGTACAACTCAAACAATTTTGACTACTTTGGGCGATGCTTCTGGGCTACCTACTGGTATCAACTCAGTTCTTTCTAATCTCCAGTCGTCCCTGGGTACTAAGGACAGCGACGGTAGAACAGTGCGGTTTCAACTGCGGGAAGTGGGGACTAATGCCATGACTGAGTTAACTATTGGAGACGTTACTTCCACTAGCTTCACACTTTCAGGCGGTAGTTTTAACATTGGGGCAGAGATTATTAACGCAACTAATGTTGAAATTTATACTCAGGGACTTGAGGTTAACAGTGAAAGCTTTCCAGCCCTTAGTCTGAGAGACTTAATTCCTACTGCTGCTTCTGAACAGGATACAATCAAAATTCAGGTCGAAGCTACCCTTAACCGAGAAGCAGCTTTTGATAATTTGGTGGGTTTTTACTTAGCCGAAAGAACTACAGGTGCAGTTGTCGATCCACTGACAGGTTTGAGTGTAGCTGACCTTGGTAATCGTCAGGAATACTTAGGTGCAGTCCGTGACCACTCCGTGCTGACTGGTAGCCTTGCCAACAACCAAACTGGACAGTTTGCTAACAATGGTCAATTTGAAATACTTACCAGTATTGACCTAGCCGCCCATGTTCTGCTGCCCTTCTTGGTGACAAATGGCAATATAAACTCAGTCAAACCTGACTTTAGTAACCTTTATGTGAGCGGTATTAGTACTAACTTTGACAGCAGCAACCATGTAAAATTGCTGGGTAACAACATCTTCGGCTTTGAGGATTTACCTGGGGGTGGTGACAATGACTTTGATGACATTGTTGTTCAAATAAATGGATTAAGCCTAGTCTGACCACAGCAATTTTAGATTTTGGATTTTGGATTTTGGATGATTTCTTCGGTACAAGCCCCGCCCCTTGTGGGCGGAACAAATCTCAAATCTTCAATCTAAAATACTCGCTGCGCTGTGTACGCTGCGCTAAGGGACTTCCAAATAAAAACACTCAATCACCTCACACAAAAAGCCCCTCAAAGTCTCATAACTCGGTGTCCTTTGTGCCTCTGCGGTTCGTTTATTCGACCTTGATCAAAGAATTGAGGAATTTCCACAAGTGCAAATCAGTAAAATCTGGAATTGCCATCAATGTGCCAAATTGCTGCAACACTTGCGGATCATGGGTAGAAGCTATGCCAATGGTACGAATACCTGCACCGACTGCGGCACGAATGCCAGAGGGAGAATCTTCTAAAGCGATCGCTTGTTCTGCTACAATTCCTAAGTTGTTTAAAGCAACTTGATAGGGTTCAGGATCAGGTTTACCTGCTCTACAATCATCAGCTAAAACAATCGTGTGGAAAATTTCTTTAATTCCTAAAACTTCTAGCATATATTTGGCATTTTGTCTAGGAGCATTAGTTACTAAAGCCCGTTTTAGCTGATGTGTTTCTGTCCATGCTATGAGTTCAGCAAATCCATTCAATGCTTGAAGATCGGGGGCGAGTTGGCGGAAAAGCGTTTCTTTTTCATCTGCAAATTTTTGACCTTCAGCTACTGATAATTGTGGCAAAATATCTTTAACAATTTCTGGGTTTAGTCGGCCACTAATTCGAGATTTATAGAATATTTCATCAATTTGAATATTGTAACTCAGTAGCATTTTCTGCCACGCTTGGTAGTGTATGGGGTCAGTATTGACGATAGTGCCGTCTAAGTCAAAGAGAATTGCAGCCAGCATGATTTTTGGTAAACTGTAAATAATTATGAAGTTAATTTACATAGTTTACAGGGTTTTTTGTCCTCAATGATTGTGCTGGGGTTAATACAAGAATAAAACTGTTTGAAATTCTCAAATCTATACTAAAGAAAGGATGTCAGTGGATTATTGTCAAATATTCCATATAAGCAAATGTTAGCCGCTACAAACTTTTTTCGCGTTGATGATTTATTGGTGCAGATTTATAACTCTGAAGTTGAAATGGCAGAGAAAGTTGCCGAAATCGCCCAAAATTATTTACAGCAAGTTCTCCAGCAACAGGAAACCGCAGCAGTACTGTTAGCCACAGGAAATTCCCAACTCAAATTTCTCGATGCTTTAATTAAGTTGGGTGGTGTAGATTGGTCACGGATTATCTTATTTCATTTAGATGAATATTTGGGAATTACGGCTGTTCATCCGGCGAGTTTCCGGCGATATCTGCAAGAACGTGTAGAGAAGCGGGTTTCTCCCCGACAATTTCATTATATAGAAGGTGATGCATTGGAACCTCTCATAGAGTGCGATCGCTACACCAAACTATTGCAATCCCAACCCATTGATTTATGTTGTCTTGGTATTGGTGAAAACGGACACTTAGCTTTTAACGACCCCGCAGTAGCGAATTTTCAAGATCCTTACAGCGTCAAACTGGTGAAACTAGATACAGCCAATCGCCAGCAACAAGTTAACACAGGTCAATTTCCCAATATTGATAGTGTTCCCCAGTATGCTTTTACTGTAACTTTGCCTTTGATTTGTTCAGCCAAAAAAATTATTTGTCTAGCACCAGAAAAACGTAAAGCCCCGGTAGTAAAACAGATGCTAAAAGGCTCAATTAACACCAATTGTCCGGCCTCAATTTTACGTCAACAATCCCAAGCAACCTTATTTTTAGATGTAAATTCTGCCAGTTTATCCCTCCCTTAATCCCCCTCTCCGGCTCCCTCTCCTTACTTTCGCGTAGCGTCTACGGTTGAGGTGAGGTTCTCCCCCTCTCCGGCTCCCTCTCCTTACTTTCGCGTAGCGTCTACGGTTGAGGTGAGGTTCTCCCCCTTTCCGGCTCCCTCTCCTTACTAAGGAGAGGGTTGGGGTGAGGTTCTATGGCATTGGTTTATGACCGAGTTTAAAATGAGATAAACAAGCTTCTAAATAGGTACAGTCCTCACACTTCAGTTTCTTTCCAGGATTTTCACAGTCACAGGGAGGATTGACAAAACAATCAGCAGGAGTTTTGGGTGCGGAGTATTTTTTCAAAATATAATAAGAAGTAGCTTCTTTGAGACAAAAAATAATATCTTGTACCATAAAGACGATTAGCTGAAATGTATTTACAGAATATTTCATTTGGATGAAGTACACTAGGGCGGGCAAGATGCCCACCCCACAAGATTTTTAACATAAGAATTTGTACTTCATTTACCTGAAAACTGCTGTCAGTGATGAGTAATGATACTTTCTTGAGCATTGAAAGCTTATATAAGTTGAAACCACACACCACTGATTTCATGCATAAATATTATCTTCTACCAAAAATGTGAACATAATTATTTGCACATTCTCATTCTCTATACGCTAGTAAATAAAAACCTCATACGTTGATGGTGTTTTATTTTAAACTTAAGTATGATTTTATTGTCACTCAGCTTATTACTCTGGATATATAGGAATCCGATTTGATTATTGAAAAAATCTAAGTATATGTAGTATATGTAGGGTGTGTTATGGCTTTAGCCTAACGCACCGTCTTCTGTGGTCTTGGTGCCGTACTGGACTGGCAAGGCTAAAATGTTGTATTATAATTTTCTTGTGGAACAGGCAAGATGCCTGTTCTGGGAGGGCAGTCCTTGCCCTCCCCCAAAAAAGTTTTGTCTAACGCACTGTTTTAGGCTTGTCAGTCCACTACTTGTGTTTCATAAATCAAATATGAATCCTATAGCGATTCTCAGGGAAATTAATTGACGAATTACCCCTCACCTCTAAATATCGTTTAAATTACTCAGATTATCTAAATATTCTTTCAAATTAGAAATAGAACTAATATTGAATTTGGTTGTATCTTCCCTACGCATCATCAGTCCATAGGTGTTGTTGAAACCAAAGGAGGTTAGCCAATCTACATCATAACGCTTTTTCGATTCTTCTTTGACGTAGTTGAATACTTGATCCTTACTTTGAATAATTTCGTCACGAGTTTCTTCGTCTACTTGGATAATAGTTAATAGTCCCGTTCCCGTATACTCAGGATAAAGGTCAATATCTCCTTTAATTAGGGCATTAAAAGCAATTTGTGTCCCAGCTAGTCCCGTTTTTAAATCTACATCAAGATTTGTGTAATTTTCAATAATCACTGCTAACATCTCTGCTAACAGATATTGCTCGGTGAAATTCTTCGAGCCAACAATTATATCAGCTGCACCGCTTCTTTGGGTAGATGTTTTGAAACCTAACTTTTGGAGAAATTCCCTGGCTACCTGACTAGGTGGTTGCTTTTTCTCATCAACGAGGTAATTAAGTTCTGCCATGATTTCATCAGAAATTTTACCTGTCAATTTGTCTAAAGCTGTTCCTATTTCTGGATATTTTCTCAGGGTTTCACCTCTGACTAAAGGTGCTGCATAGTAGGGCGGAAAGTAATTTTTATCATCTTCTAACACTTCCAGATCATAGGCTTTAATTCTCCCGTCTGTAGAGAAGCCACTAATAACATCTACCTGTTTTTCTTTAATTGCTTCATACATCAGTCCTGGGTCTAGTTCCAAAGTATTAAATTGCAAATCATAATGCTCTCTTAAGCCGGGATAGCCATCAGCACGTTCCATAAATTCTGATGTAAATCCAGCTTGGAAGACGGCCGGAGTAGAAATAGTTAACGCCCACAAAATTGCAGAACTCAGTAATACTAAGCTTGTAACTAGAATGGGCTTGATTAACTTGGTAACATTTTTTTGCAGGACACCAAGCAGAAAATCTAACATTAAAGCTAAACCAGCTGAGGGAATTGCCCCAGCTAGAATCATATCTGTATTATTTAAGGCGATACCACGAAAAATAAATTGTCCTAACCCACCGGAAGCGATTAAGGCGCAGAGGGTGGCTACACCAACATTCGTAACGGCGGCAGTGCGGATACCTGCAAAAATTACCGGGGTGGCTAGGGGTAATTCTACTTTTAACAAAATTTGAGAGCTAGGCATACCCATACCTTTGGCTGCTTCTTTGATGGAATCATCTACTTCTTCAATCCCAATAAAGGTATTGCGGATGATTGGTAATAGGGCATATAAAAATAGGGCAACTATGGCTGGGGTAACTCCAATTCCTAATACGGGGAGCATGAAACCTAATAGGGCAACGCTAGGAATTGTTTGGATCATACCAGCTATACCAATAACGTTATTAGCTACTTGTTTATAGCGAGTTAAAATAATGCCTACTAAGACACCGATGACTATGGCAATTGATAGCGAGGCTAATGTTAGTCCCAGGTGTTCTATTGTTTGTTTGGCAATTTCTTCTCTAGAATTGATAAAAAATGTCCAAAGGTTGGTCATGTTAGGTTGGGATAATTAGTTGTGTTATTTTAAGAGGACTTACGAAAAAACCTCTCAAACCCTCATTTCTCTGTGTACTCTGCGCCTCTGTGGTTCGTTTTTCCCTGACTTATGCGTAAGTACTATTTAAGAGGAACGAACCGCAAAGGACACAAAGGACACAAAGGAAGAAGGAAGAGAATTCGGAGCGTTTTTTTAAACCCTAAGAATTGTTATGTAGTGATTCTTTGAATTGGTAAAATGCAGCAAGCAGGTCTTCACCACTGACTATGGCAATTGCGCTATGTTGCGAATTTTTAATCTGGATAAAGGAATTTTTGAGGGATGTTTGTATTTGTTCGAGAATTTTTAATAGGCTGGTGTTTTCTTCGTGTTCCTGAAAGTTTTCGGTGTCGGTTTCTTTTTTCGATAGCCAGGGAAGTAAATCTTTCAGTGTGGTGACTTGTAGTTCTAGTTGAAATAGGTAGGCTTGGAAAAAGTTACGTACAAAGTCGTTGTGCGGGTTAAATATCAACTCTTTGGGTGTGCCAATCTGCCGGATTTTTCCTTGGTCCATTAGACAAATGCGATCGCACAAGGTTACTGCTTCAAAAATATCATGGGTCACTAACACAATTGTTTTATTTAACAAACTCTCCAGCTGTTTAAATTCTTGCTGAATTTGTCGTTTGGTAATTTGATCTAATGCTCCAAAGGGTTCGTCAAGCAAGATAATCGGAGGATCAACAGCGAGGGCGCGTGCTAATCCTACCCTTTGTTTCTGCCCCCCACTGAGTTCTTGGGGATAACGCCGAGCAAATTTTTCTGGCGCTAGTCCCACAAGTTTGAGTAACTCAGAGGTGCGGCGAACTATGTTTTTTTCCTTCCATTTCAATAACCGGGGTACAACAGCTACGTTGTCAGCCACGGTGTAATGAGGGAAAAGTCCGATATTCTGAATGACGTAACCGATACTTTGGCGCAGGACTTCGGGACGACGACGGCTGATTTCCTGTCCAGCAATCAAAATTTGACCTGAATCTGGCTCAATTAATCGATTCAGCATTTTTAGGGTGGTAGTTTTGCCGCAGCCACTAGTGCCAATTAGGCCTAGAGTTTCCCCTTCAGCAACGTGGAATGAAATATTATCTACCACAGTCAAATCTTTGTATCGCTTTGTGAGATTGGTTACATCAATCATTAAAATTAAGTTATTTTTGGACTTTTAAGATTGCCAGAAGACCGTGACCGCAGCCCATCCCAGTCTGCATTTCGTATTCTAAGGTTCGCAAGGCATAACCCAATTGCGGCTCAATAATGTTGGCTCTAGGGTCTCCATACCACATCCAGCCTACATCTGCAATCACCCGATCCATTGTCATCAGGGCAAAATGCAAGGGTTTGGGAAACTCATCCCAGTCTCTTAAATCGGTGAGTTGAATTTCGTTGCGAAGTCTTTTTTGGGTGTAATCTACCAAGATGTTCCAGGCTTTAATCAGACTGTGCAGAAATGGAGCTACTTCAGGGTGGTTGGGAACCATTCTCTCATCAAGCATCAATGTTTGCAAGTCAGTGCGAAAATAATCTTCATGCAAACAATTGCTCAACCTGCGAATCGGTTTTAGTTGCTGATTGTATTCTCTGGTGTCTGTATGACGACCGACGAGAATAGAGCGGTCCATCAGTTTTAATACTTCTAGTCCCACTCCTGTTTCTGCGGTGAGTCCTTGAGCTAGTTCTTTAACTTCATTGCCTGTCCAGAATCTCAGGGGAAATTTCTCAATGTCTAAGCTTTCCCTCACTGGTTCGGAGTAAAGATAACTCATGGTATAGTCGCGCACTTTTTCATCTTCGGAATTTGCTGACCAAAATTCTGGCCATTCGATGGAGTAGCGCCCGACTAAATCTAATACGACTAGACTCTCGTTTGTACCGTGTGCGGAAATATCCTGCAACAAATTTTGCAGTTGTTTTTTAGAAAGATGAGACAGCGCCGCATATGAAGAAAAGTAGATATCAAAGGGCTTTTCTGCGGTTTTAATTCTGCCTAAACCGTCTCGCAGGTCTAATTGAGCAAATTTGACATTAGGTTTATCCGCAAATAAGACTTCACCTTTATCAACCATCGGTTGACTGATATCTACGCCGTAATACAAGTCAATACTATCTTCTGGTAGCACTCTTTCGTGCTGTAAACCCAAGTCTAGATCACGGCTATCAATTTTGACGAGAATTTCATAGCCTTGTCCAGAACCACAACCCAAATCTAAAATTCTGACACCTCGGTTTTCCTTGCGCCGACGTTCCACAAGGTCGAGTAAAAATGGTCTAAAAGCTATGCGAGTTAATTGATCTTCCCAATAGGTGCGGACGTTATCATATTTACCAAAAAGGTTGCCGACATAAAGATCGTATTTTCCCTCTTTGACAGCTTGTGAGTAGGTTTGTTCTCCAACTGATTGCATGATTTTTCCTTGTGATAAATTACAGAGTTTCAGCTTCAATGAAGAGTACCTTGCCACTTACCAATGAGAGCAGCAGCATCCGGATGTGTGAAATGATTTCGGAAAATCTGGTAATAGAATAACTCTTCTTTGCTACTTACAGGAAATTTCTTTTTTTGAGCTTCTTCTAGAGTTTGCTCAGTAATGCAACTATTGGCATGGTCTTCTAAGACTGTGGAAGAGGCGCAACCTTGGGCAAATTCCATTTTGTCCCGCCACACTATTTCTTGTGGTAGTAAGTCGCTAAAAGCCTGACGTAGTAACCATTTTTCAATGCCAAAGGTCTTGTATAATTTGAGTGTGGGATCGATGCTTAGGGATAGTTCGATAAAGTCAGTATCTAAGAATGGGACACGTCCTTCTAAGCCGTGAGCCATTGTCATTCTGTCCAATCTTTGCAGATTCAGGTTGTGTAATCCTTTAATAATTGTGACTGATTCTTTGTGTAATGCGATCGCATCGTCATAATCTGCAAAGTAACTATAGCCAGCAAACAACTCATCGGCACCCTCTCCCGAAAGGATCACCTTGACGTATTTACTCGCTAGTTGAGAGACGATATAACAGGGAATGGCGCTACGAACTAAAGCGGGGTCAAAGGACTCCAGATAATAAATTACATCGGGGAGAACTGCTGACATCTCGGCTTCTGTGTAGACGTATTCGTGATGAATGGTCCCCAAATGTTCCGCAACTAAACGAGCCGCTTTCAGGTCAGGTGAATTGGGTAATCCTACAGAGAAGGAATGCAGATTTGGTATATGTTGCCGCATCAAAGCTGCTATAATGCTGGAGTCTAGCCCGCCACTTAAGAAGACTCCCACTGGTACATCAGACATTAGCCGCTTCTGCACACTTTGAGATAATGTCTGCCGGATTTTTTCCAGAATAGTATCTAAATCTGTGATGAAAGTCTGTGCTTCTGGAAGTTGGTAGTAAGGTTTTATTCCTTGGGTAGAGTGATAATAATGACCACTGGGAAACTCTTTGATTTCATCTGAATGTTCTACCAGGGCTTTGATTTCTGAAGAAAAGTAAATATTTTCTCCAGTAGTACCATAGTAGAGGGGTTTAATGCCAATGCGATCGCGCGCTGCCAAAAATTCTTGGTCGTCACTGATAACAAAACTAAACATCCCATCCAGACTGCTGGTTAGTTTAGAACCTAACTTTTGGTACAATGGCAGCAGAATTTCACTATCAACGTGCGACTGAAAGTCATAATTCTGACTCAGACCTGCTCTTAATTCCCGAAAATTATAAATCTCGCCGTTACAAATGCCGTAAAGTTTTTGCCCAGCAGCGCATAAAGGTTGATGACCACCTTCCACATCCACTATAGATAAACGCTGGTGTCCCAAGACAAAGTTATCCTGTGCAATTACCCCAATATCATCAGGGCCTCGATGAGCCAAAGTTGATAACATTTCTTGGAAATCATCGCTATTTGTTACACTTGCGCCGAAAACGCCAAGAATGCCACACATAATTCGTAGTATTAGACCTTTATAATCTTATAATATAAATCTATAAACTTATTAAGGTTTAATAAATTTATAGATTTATAGATTTCAATACCTTAGCCAAAATAAGAGCCTTGATAATTTTTGGCAAAAACGGCAAAAACAAGCATACATAAGCGTTTCGAGAAAAAGGTTGTTTAGAATCTAAAACCCTTATCCTACCGTCAATACATTAAAAAACCCTTGTGGGAAACCTTCAAGGAATTTTTAGGACTGATTGTTTTTGCCAAGCCTAGCAAGAAACGGGAGTTCATGGTTGAAGCATTATCATCTCACCCTCGTAATTTGGCTAAGGTATTGTTTTGGGGAAGGAATTTAGCAAAGTCTTTTTTAGGAACTCGTCCTTTTTTTTTGGTTTCGGTAAACCAAGAGTCAGGAAGTCTTTCTTCATCAGTTCTAGAGTCCCAAAGTCCTGGTTCATCTAAGGTTAGATAACCTGCTTGAATATCTGCATATTCGGGACTCATATTTAAAGCTGTGGGGAGTTGGGGAAGGACTATTTGTTTGTCGTTATTGTAGTTGACTACGTAATAGTCTTGTCCGCATTCCCGACAAAAGACGAGGGGATAAAGTAATCGGTCTTCTGTGGTGGTATATTGGCCTTCGAGGGTGAGTAAGCGTTTTTCTGGACTTTCGATTGTAGCGTAAACACTACCACCTTGAGAAATAAATTGATGTAGGCGAAATGCTAGTCCTTTGGTTTTACTTCCCCATAAAAACATTTGTTTGAGAACATTTAAACATATTTCGTAGTCGCCCTTGAGCGCATTCTCATTTTCTAGTGCTGAAGTAGAGTTAGGAGCGTAAATATTCGCATCCTGATTTTCTAGTGCTGAAGTAGAGTTAGGAGCGTAAATATTAGCTAATTTTTCTGCACCTGTTTCTAAACTTATGGGTGTACGTCGGACAAGATGACCTTGTTTATCTTCTAAACCAAAGGTCATTTCTATCCAAGAACTCAGGGGATGGTTTTGGAAGTTTTCTAATGTTTGTTCTGATTCTGCGCGTAAACCTTGTTGAATACTTTCTCGCAGTTCTTTTATAGTCGGTTCAGCCCGTTTAATCGAAGGTTCTAAGGTTTCGTCTATGACGTTATCGGGTTTAATTCTTACACCAAATAATTTACTGGCGACATCTGCAACTACTTGACGGCGTTCTGTGCGTGTTCCTTCTGTGGACATGGTAGCACTTGTCCCAATATACAAAAGATTTTGCCCACAGCGTTGGCGGAGTTTACGAATTAAAATGGCTACGTCTGCACCTTGTCTACCGCGATAGGTATGGAGTTCATCTAATACTAAAAATTTTAATTCGGGGGAAGCAACCAGTTTTTCTTCGTGGGTGCGGGAAAGCATTAGTTCCAGCATCACGTAGTTGGTTAATAATATATGGGGTGGGTTATTTTGAATTTCGGTTTTTTTGGTTAAACTTTCTTGTCCGGTATATTTAGCAATGCGAATATGGGTGTTAGGTACGTTATTAAGAAATTTATTTAATTCTTCTTCTTGGGAGTTAATCAGGGCGTTCATGGGATATACTAATATTTCCCTGACTCCGGTAATTTCTGGATGACGGAGGTATCGCGGATTTTTAAGAAGCTTTCTATATAGCGGCGATAGTCGCCGATAATTTGATTACGGAAATTGAATATATCGAGAGAATCAGTAATTGGTAGTTGGTAATGCTCCCTTTGGGAGAGCTTCGCTAACGTAATTACGGAAGATTTGGGGGTGCGTCCTAAGCGCTGGTCGATATATTCACAAAGTTGGATAGCAAAGGTTTCTGTGAGGGTGTCAGCATCAAAGATTTCTGTGATTTCTGCATAATCCCATGTTGGGGGAATATGGGTGAAAATTAGGTTTAGTTGTTCAGGGGTGAGGGAAGCGAGATTTGTACAATCAACTAATGCTAGTTTTTGTCCCATGAGGGAACTAATTGATAAAATGGCTGCTTCTGGTTGTGGGATTAGTTCTTGAAGTTTAACTGGGATTTTCATAAGTTTTAATTGATAGTTTTGTTTTCAGATCCCCTTGTTTTCAGATCCCGGACTTCTTAAAGAAGTCCGGGATCTTGTTGGTGTGCTTTTAAGATTGATTTTTTGTATGATAGCGTAGTGTGACGTAGCCATATCAGGATATCCAGGATTTAGAGGATGTTGTTGGATATTTGATTTTTTTGATTTTTCTTGATAAAATTGAAGATATAATAATAATTGAAGATAACGGAATTTCTGTAAAACCTGTTGAGGAAGTATTTGTTTTAGTTATCGATTTTTTTAGGTATTTATTTACCCATTTATATGCCAATTTTCTAAAGAAAAATTCCATGCTTGTTGAATTTTTTGAAAATCGCTATCACGAGAAACTACAATTAAATTATTTTCTATAGCAGTAGCAGCAATCCATAAATCATTTTCACCAATACCCAAATCAGTAATTTTGGTTTTCCGGCGTTTATTTCTTTCCTTTGGGGCAAATTTATCCATAATTTTGGCTTTCAGTTTTGCATAAATATGGCTGACGCTATCATTTATATCATAAATAGAAATATCTGCTATAAAATCTTCTATAATCCGCAAGTTATCTGCTATTTTTTGAGAATTTTCAGCCATATATAGTAATTCTCCTTCAGTTACTACCGAAATAGCTAAATTAGATTCTCCAGCATTTTTCGCATGATCTATAATCAGAGAATCACCAAAAATTAAAGCACTACAATGGTTAGTATCAAGTAAATACATAAAAATATACTTTTAGATTATTTAATTAATTGATTTTATTAAAATTCCGCTACTCCACGGGAATCATAAACTGCTTGTAAACAATCTTTAAGATCATCACCCTGCCATTTACCAGCATGGCGTAAAATTGATTTACCTGACCCTGGACGTTGAGGAGGTTTTGCTTTTTTAGTTTTGATGTTTTTTACCATTATCAGCAATTCTGCTATTTGTGCTTCTGTCATGGTTTCAATTTCTGCAACTAGCTCTTCTTTAAATGTCATTTTTGTTTCTCCTAGATTTACTAAGCTTTAATATTGTATCATATACAATTTTCTGATATCGTAGCGCCAGCTATGGTGTTTTAGATCGTTTAGATCCCGGACTTCTTTAAGAAGTCCGGGATCTAAGTTGGGATTTTAGTCGTTATCAAGTAGGAGTTTACGAAAGTTATCGCTATGGGGTAATTTTTCATCTATTAAAAATTTTCGATATTCTATTTCATTATCTATTTCCATTTTAATATAGTCCATTGTAGGTAGTTTTCCTGGTCTTAGTCCTGCATATTCTAAATAACTTGAAAATTCCCATTCTTCTATTTTATCAACTATTCCCGCTTTGATGGGGTTTAAATGAATATAACGGACAAGATTAATTAAATATTCTGTTTCGGTGACATGAAGATTTTGAAAACGTCCTTGAAATAATACTCCTGAACGATTAAACCTTTTATTAATTGCTTTTGTATAAGCTACGGAAAGTGATTTCATTGCGTCAGATAGATTTTCATTTTTTAAATATAGTAGAAAATGATAATGATTGGGCATTAAACAATAAGCTAAAATATCTACATGATTGATAAGATGTAGTTTCATTAGTTTTAAGAAATATATATAATTATCCCGTTCAAAAAAAATGTTTTGACGGTTGTTACCACGATTATAAATATGGTAAAAGTTATCAGGTTTTAATGGTGTTTTTCTTTGTGGCATTTTTAGATACCCTTGTGGTGTTTCAGATACCGGACTTCTTTGAGAAGTCCGGTATCTTGGTCTTAGTAAGATTTATTTAAACATTCTATCCCACGCTTCTAGGACTAATCTTTGGGTGCGGTATTCGCCAAATTGTTTGATTTCGTTGTTCTTTAATACGCGGAAGGTTTCGCTGGGGAAGTCTGCACCATAAACTTCTTTGGGGTCTAATATATATCTCAGTTCGTCGCGGGTGAGTTGGTAAAGTTTGGCGTAATATGCGTCTAATTCTGCTCTGATTAAGGCGCGTCTGTTGGGGTTCCATATAAAGGGTTCTCCGTTGTATCCCATGTCTTGCGCGAAGGGTTGCATATCCCAGGCGGTGTATACTAATTCTAATACGCGGGGGGTGATATATTCGATGTCTTCTGGGGTGTATTTTTCTGGGGGAATGACGGGGAGTTGACGAATAAGGCTAAAAGTAAGATGAGTACCTCCTATTTTTTGTTTAGTAAGAAAATCTAAAATTAAACTATTAAAATTTCCTAATAAGCAAGAAATAAGAAAAGTATTTTTATTGCTCAACAAGATTGGTGCTGTATGACCTACTGCAACTTTAGGTAATAAACTAAAAATAGTAGTGCGTTCATTAGTTGAATTAGTAATATCTCTAAAAGCTAACAACCAATTTTTATCCCACTTATCACTTAACTTA
>NZ_CP007203.1:372948-373809 GCF_000340565.2 Nodularia spumigena CCY9414 | reverse complement strand
AAAAAACTAAGGAATCATCGCCACCTTAATCACTTTACGCGCCTTCATATCACAGAATACCTGTTCTAAATCCTCTAGCGATCGCTGTTCACTAATCAGTAACTCAAAAGGTATTTTAACACTACGGATATCTGGGGGGACCAGAAGCCCACCCCACAATATTTATGCTGATGCACAAAGTTAGCTGTCTGCTATATAAAACCTAGACAAAACTAGACTTTACTTTCTACTTCAACGGGAGCATGGGAGCAGTTATCCCTCATCTCCTCACTGTCCTTTGATGGGCGCTCCATCGGAAAACAGATAGCGTTTTGTTTCTTGATTTTCAATGATAACACTATCACCACTGGGTATAATCTTCCATAAAGCACGGTTGTAATAATTGGCATCAGCACCAACGACTTTAGGACTTTCAAAGCCGCTTGATGCTAGCCAGCCACCTTCATCTCCTCGCTGTCCTTTGATGGGCGCTCCATCGGAAAACAGATAGCGTTTTGTTTCTTGATTTTCAATCAGAAAACTATCACCACTGGGTATGATCTTCCATAAGGCACGGTTGTAATAATTGGCATCAGCACCAACAACTTTAGGACTTTCAAAGCCGCTTGATGCTAGCCAGCCACCTTCATCTCCTCGCTGTCCTTTGATGGGCGCTCCATCGGAAAACAGATAGCGTTTTGTTTCTTGATTTTCAATGATAACACTATCACCACTGGGTATAATCTTCCATAAAGCACGGTTGTAATAATTGGCATCAGCACCAACAACTTTAGGACTTTCAAAGCCGCTTGATGCTAGCCAGCCACCTTCATCTCCTCGCTGTCCTTGGATGGGCGCTCCATCGGAAAACAGATCGCGTTT
>NZ_CP007203.1:337814-372888 GCF_000340565.2 Nodularia spumigena CCY9414 | reverse complement strand
ATCACGTAACAATAAATTAAGTGAAAATAATTAAAAACCTCCCCATGAGCGGGAGGTTTTCAAAGTTCAATCTGGCTGTCTATTCTACCAGTTGGAGATTTTTGTGTTTGAGAAATGCCTTAGTAATGATTGAGATTAATTCCAGCTTCTTTAGCCATTGCTTCTAAACCTTTAGTTTCTAGGCTTTTGATGGCTTTGGTGGAAAGCTTCATTCTTACCCAGCGATTTCCCCCAGCCCACCAAACACGCTTGTTTTGCAGATTTGCGTGCTGGAGGCGTTTGGTACGGCGGTGAGAGTGAGAAACTGCAAAGGCGTTGTTAGCTTTTTTCCCAGTTAATTCGCAGCGACGAGACATAGCAACTATCTCCAAATTTTTATTTTAATACAACCTTTCTATTCTAGTCGGCATTAGGTCTTTCCTGTCTGAGCAAGTCCTAAGTTGACAATTTCATAGACAAAACTATACTTATATTGACAAAAATCAATATATATTTTAGGAAAAAATCAACTACTTGATATATAATACGGTGATATCAAGTATTGAATTGAGACTATTGCCGACGCGAAAACCAAGCAATGATGGTGGTAGTCTTTTTCAGAAACTTAATTGGAACACAATCGCGTCTGGCTAAGGCGTGAAAGTCTACTGAGGGATAACTGCTCCCATGCTCCCGTTGAAGTAGAAAGTAAAGTCTAGTTTTGTCTAGGTTTTATATAGCAGACTAGCATCAAGTCAAATCTGGAACCTCACCCCCAACCCCTCTCCTTAGTAAGGAGAGGGGGGATTTTAACCTTCTGATTTCCCTCCTTGATCAGGGGGGAAATTTCTTAAAGTCCCCCTTTTTAAGGGGGATTTAGGGGGATCAGATCACTTGTGTGTACATAGTGGTTCCTTAGTAAGGAGAGGGGGGAATATGAATTAACCTTCTGATCTCCCTCCTTGATTAGGGGGTTTAAGGGGTTTGTTTACACGCCAAATCTGGAACCTCACCCCCAACCCCTCTCCTTACTAAGGAGAGGGGGGAATTTTATTAGATTTTACTTGCTGGCTTGTTCTGTCAACTTTGTCAGCACGTCATTGGAACGCTCGACGAAGGATTTCATTCCTTGTGCGTCAAATCCTTTTTGAGTCATTAGCGCTAAATCATAGACGTGTTGACAAATCATATTTACTAATGGATTTGTGGAGGTCTGACCATCTTCCTGAATAATAGTACCTTGGTTGAGACTTGCTAGGTTTTGAATCAGGGGATGGGCTGTATTGACTAACAAAATGTGATCTTCGGGAAAATCTACGTTCTGTTGTTGCATCATGGCGTTCATTTCCCGCAGACGACGCAGTATTTCTGGTAATAATACCATTGCTGGTGGTGTTCCTTGAGGGTCGTCTGATTTTAAGGCTTCTGTCCGAATGGTAAGTTTGGGTTTGTTGAGGGATTTCTCAAAGATTTCTTTGATGATTTCACTCTTGGTTTTGTTGGTGGTGGGGTCAACGATTTCCCCGGTTTTGTCTTGCTCTAGCAGGGTGTTATCTAAGTCGGAATCTACGCGGGTAAATTTGACTTCGGAGTATTCCCGTTCGAGGAAGTTGATAAAGTGGGTGTCGATGAAGGAGTCCATAAATAGGACTTCTAAGCCTTGATTTTTGTGCAGTTCTATGTATGTGGCTTGGCTGGTTTCATCGGTGCTGTAAAATACTCGGTTTTCGTTTCGTTCTTTGTTTCGTTCTAAGTATTCTTTGAGGGTGGTATATGGGGAGTGGGGAGTGGGGAGTGGTCCGTCAGGGGAAGGAGTGACATCTGACCACGCATCGCCTTCTGATGACTGGACTTCTACGACTGGGGTTTGGGCTGGTTCTGGGAGTTTGGCTGTGGTGCGGAAGATGATGATGTCTTGGATTTGTTTTTGGAATTTCTCGTCGTTGAGGACTCCAAATTTGACAAATGTGCTGAGGTCTTTCCAAGCACTGATGTATTGTTCGCGGTTGTCACGGTACAATTCTTTGAGGCGATCGCCTACTTTCTTAGCTATATAATCGCCGATTTTCCGGACTGTGCGATCGCCTTGCAATGCACTGCGAGAGACGTTCAAAGGAATATCAGTGCTATCTATCACACCCCGCATGGGCATGAGAAATTGTGGGACAATCTCTTCGCAGTTGTCACTGACAAAAACTTGATTGCAGAATAGCTTAATTTGCCCTTTAGTCACATCGACATCGGGGCGCATTTTGGGGAAATACAGAATCCCGTTGATGATAAAGGGGTAATCAGTATTTAAATGCACCCATAACAATGGTTCTTCTTGAAATGGGTACAAATAGCGGTAAAATTCTAAATAATCTTCTTTAGTCAGGTTATTAGCCGACTCCCGCCAAGCTGCTTTTTGCTGGTTTAATACTTCACCTTCCAGTTTAATTGGTACTGGCATGAAGTCGCAGTATGTCTTGACAAGATTCTTAATTCGTGCTTGCTCTAAAAATTCCTCTTCTTCGCCTGCGAGGGTGAGAGTAATGGTAGTCCCGCGAGTGGTGCGGGTTGATTCATCTAGGGTAAATGCTGGGGAACCGTCGCAAATCCAGTGGACAGCTTGCGCGCCTTCTTTGTATGAGAGAGTATCAATTTCTACGTTTTGCGCCACCATGAAGGAGGAGTAGAAACCTAAACCAAAGTGACCAATAATTGGTTGGTCTGATTTGCCTTCATACTTGTGAATAAATTCTTCAGCACTAGAGAAAGCTACCTGATTAATGTACTTTTTCACTTCCTCTGCGGTCATCCCAATGCCATTATCGCTAATGGAAAGGGTTTTTTTATCCTTGTCGATCGCCAATTGAATTTCTGGTTCACCGATATCACCAGCAAATTCACCGGCGCGGGATACCATATTCAGCTTTTGGATAGCATCTACGGCGTTGGATACCAATTCCCGCAAAAATATTTGATGGTCTGAGTAGAGAGACTTTTTGATAATGGGAAAAATATTCTCAGTATGAATACTGATAGTACCTTGTTCAAGCATGATTGGTAATTTTGATGTTAAGATCTGAAATTATCATGGTGGCTGATACACATTAGCACTCTGTGATCAGGGATAAACCCTGAAACTACCAGAAGCCGTGATACCAACTAGAATTTTAAAGGTATTCTCCAGGCGATCGCACCTGATTTTTAGGATTGTTTGCCGCCACGCTGTATGCGGATTTCCCTACTCCTGGTAGAATAAGAGGAATATGAGCAAGAATCCTGACGGGTTTTCTCGTTGCCAGTACACAAATCAAAAGCAGATTACTGGCTTTCAACACCATGATTCAACAATATAAACTGTATCTTGATGCTTGTTGTTTGAATCGTCCGTTTGATGACCAGACACAATCTCGTATTTATTTAGAAGCACAGGCAATTATCACAATTCTGAATAATTGTCAATCAGCGACTTGGAAACTTATCAACAGCAGTGCTTTAATCGCGGAATTAAACCAAACACCTGATTTAGAAAGACTACAAAACGTCAAAAAATTACTCTTAATTGCTAAAATTAGAGTTATTCATAGTCCCTTCATTGAAGATAGAGCAGCCGAACTGCAAAAATTAGGATTCTCCAGCTATGATGCCACACACATCGCTAGTGCTGAAAGAAGTCAGGCTGATGTATTTCTGACAACAGATGATAGACTCTTCAGAAAAGCCCAAAGAAATTTTCAATTAATTAACGTCAAGATTAAAAATCCGGTTCAATGGCTGGCGGAAGTAATACAAGCCGAGGACAGCAATGATGAAAACGCAAAATGAAATTATTCAACAGGGCTACGATGCCTTAATCAATTCTCTGGGAGTTGCCGACACTATTCGGTTTATTCAATATTTCCATCCTGGTAAAGGAGATTATACCAAAGAACGTCATCAATGGCTAGATCAAAAAACTTTGGCGAATGTGTTGGTAGAAATGAAGGAATTGCCCGAAGATGACACCAATCAATATGAAGAAATTATTGAGTAGGATGCTTGCGTGAGGGCTGAAGCCCCCACTACGAGCTTTTTTACTCCAACACCTTGACAGAAGATGGAGAGACTGTAACTTTCACCGGCATAGTTTTACTGAAAGTTAAACCCTGTTCTTCTTTCTCAATGAAAATCGTGTCTCCAGGGATAAAGGTATTCTCTAATAACTTGGTAGCCAGAGGGTTTTCTACTTCTCGCTGAATTGCCCGTTTCAATGGACGTGCGCCGTATACTGGATCATAGCCGGCTTCTACTAAGTAATCACAGGCGGCGGCGGAGATTTCAAAGGAGATTTTTTGGTCTCGCAGCAGTTTTTCTACCCGCTTCAGTTGGATGCGAATGATATGGCGCATCTCGGTACGGCTGAGGGCATGGAAGATAATGATATCATCGACGCGGTTGAGAAATTCGGGGCGGAAGTGCGATCGCAGGGAATCTGTTACCCTAGTTTGCATCTTTTCATACTTAGTATCATCACCGGAAACATCTAATATATATTCGCTGCCGATGTTGCTAGTCATTACTATAACAGTATTCCGAAAGTCTACAGCCCTGCCCTGTGAGTCAGTAATTCTGCCGTCATCTAGCACCTGCAATAAAATATTAAACACGTCGGGATGTGCCTTTTCCACTTCATCGAATAGCACCACCGAATAGGGGTGACGGCGCACAGCTTGGGAAAGTTGACCGCCTTCTTCATAACCCACATATCCTGGAGGCGCGCCCACCAAACGGGAAACCGAGTGTTTTTCCATATACTCGGACATATCCAAACGAATCAAAGCATCATCAGAATCAAAGAGAAACTGCGCCAAAGCCCTGGCTAATTCGGTTTTACCTACGCCGGTGGGTCCCATAAACAAAAATGAACCAATGGGACGACCGGGATCTTTCATTCCCGCACGGGCGCGACGAATTGCGGCGGATACTGCGGCTACGGCTTCATGTTGTCCGATAACTCGTTGATGTAAATGAGTTTCTAGTTGCAGTAATTTCTGCCGTTCTGATGCTAAGAGCCGATTAACGGGTATACCTGTCCATTTGGCGACAATTTCGGCGATATCGGACTCTATGACTTGTTCTCGCAGCAGAGTAGAACCTTGATTTTGAATTTCTAATAGTTGCGCTTCTTTAGCTTCGCGATCGCGCTGCACACCTTCCAATTTGCCATACTTTAATTGGGCAGCTTTATTCAAATCATAAGCTCTTTCTGCCTGCTCAATTTGCACCCGCAAAGCATCTTCTTCTTTCTTTAATGTGCTGATAGCCTCTAATAGCCGTTTCTCTCCTTGCCATTGTTCATTAAATTCTTGCTGTTTTACCGTCAAAGTGGCAATTTCTGCCTCAATCCGCTCAAAACGTTCTCTAGCTGGCGCAGTTTCCTTTTCTTCCCCAGCCAATGAAAGTTTTTCCATTTCTAGCTGCATCAAGCGGCGGTCAATGGTTTCCAATTCTGCGGGTTTAGAGGTAATCTCCATTTTCAACTGGGCGGCGGCTTCATCGACCAAATCAATGGCTTTATCTGGTAAAAAGCGGTCAGCAATATAACGGGCAGACAATGTAGCCGCAGCGACTAAAGCGGAGTCAGAAATTTTCACATTGTGGTGAACTTCGTAGCGTTCTTTTAATCCCCGGAGGATGGAAATGGTATTTTCTACGCTAGGCTGGTCTACAAATACTTGCTGAAAACGTCGTTCTAAAGCCGCATCTTTTTCAATGTGTTTGCGGTATTCATCTAGTGTGGTCGCGCCAATACACCGCAATTCGCCCCGCGCCAGCATGGGTTTAAGTAAATTCCCCGCATCCATCGCCCCTTGTTGGCTGGAACCAGTACCGACAACGGTGTGGAGTTCATCAATAAATAGGACAATTTGACCGTTAGATTCTGTGACTTCCCTGAGAACTGCTTTCAGGCGTTCTTCAAATTCGCCCCGCAATTTCGCCCCAGCAATTAAACTCCCGATATCTAAGGAAATCAACTGGCGATTTTTTAGAGATTCTGGGACATCTCCATTTACCATACGCTGTGCTAGGGCTTCGGCGATCGCAGTTTTACCAACTCCCGGTTCACCAATTAGCACAGGATTATTCTTACTGCGGCGAGATAAGACTTGAATTACCCGGCGAATCTCATCATCCCGTCCAATTACTGGGTCTAACTTCCCTGCTTTAGCTTGTTCTGTTAAATCTCTACCAAATTTTTGTAGCGCTTCATAACGAGATTCTGGGTTTTGGTCTGTAACTTTTTGACTACCGCGCACAGTTTTGATATTAGCTTCTAACTTGGCGCTATCCGCGTTAAAAGCTTTGAGTATCCGCCGTCCGATACGTTCATCTTCAGCGAAAGCCAAAATTATATGTTCTACTGAGATATAGGCATCCTGCATCCTCACCTTAACTTCGTCAGCCTTATCTAGTAACATATCTAAGTTACGCCCCAGATAAAGCTGATCACTTTTACCAACTTTCGGCTGACGCTGGGTAAACGCTTCTAATTGCTGTTGTAAGCGGATAGGATCAACTTCAGCACGAGCAAAAATCCTGATGGCTAAACTAGTAGGTTCTTGTAAAAGGGCAATAATTAGATGTTCAACATCTAGTTGCTGTTGTTGATAGGCGCGGACTATATCCTGAGATTTGACAATTGCTTCCCAGGCTGTATCAGTAAATTTATTGGGATCTGTAGGCTGCATTTTTAAGGATTTTAGATTTAGGATTTTTAGGAAAGTTGCCAGGATGAGGATGGGAATAACGTAAAAGTATCATTTTTCCAGTATCCACCCCCCAAAACATTATTCAAAGATTAACAATATGTATCAGCTTGTATCTGCGGTGGCAATGCGGGATGATTCTGATTCATATATCTAATTTAGAACTAAACAGGACTTACGCAAAATTATGGAAAAACGAACCACGTTCGCGAAGCGTCTCCCCTTGGGAGAAGGACACGAAGGACACGTTGGCGCTAGCCTCTCCCTTTGGGAGAAGTTAAGAAGGTTTCAGAGAGTTCTTGCGTAAGTCCTACTAAAATATCGTTATGCGGGAACTTTGCCAGATTGGATGTAGTTTAGCTTCTGGACTTCCCAGAACAGGCCAGAGGCCTGTTCCACAAGGAAATCATCAGGTTTGGGAATGTTGTCAGATATCTTATTTGTTCACCAGTTGTTCTGCTGGTTCCGGTTTTGCGGCTGAACTTTGATTTTTCAGTTGAATCAGTTCAACTTTATACCCATCTGGGTCTTCTACAAAAGCAATGACTGTAGAACCGTGTTTCATTGGTCCTGGTTCCCGTGTGACTTTACCACCCAGGGTTTTAATTTGTTCACAGGTGGTATAAATATCATCAACGCCAAGGGCAATATGACCGTAAGCGTTACCCAAGTCGTATTTTTCAACTCCCCAGTTATAAGTTAGTTCTATAACGCTGTTATCACTTTCGTCACCATAGCCGATAAACGCCAAGGTAAATTCTCCGCCTGGATAGTCTTTTCTCCGCAATAATTTCATCCCCAGGACATCACAGTAAAATTTTAAAGACTCGTCCAGGTTGCCGACCCGTAGCATTGTGTGTAGTAATCGCATATTCACCTTCTCTTTAATGATTCTATTTTATATCCCATCAGGGATTTACACATCAACAGCCTCTAGGTGTGCTTCTATCTGCTCAACTATTGCAAATTCTGTTTGTAAAAGTTACAACATATTTTGAGTGACCACAGATTAATTACATTATTTTCGATCCAATTCAGGAGGTAATTATACAATGGATAAATTAGAAAAATACAGACAAATTCTAGTTAGCATTGTAAGAAAACACGCTCAATATAAACCTAGTCATGGTAAAATAGAATGCTTATGTGTTTGTGATCAAGAATCTGATAATTACTTATTAATGGATACAGGTTGGGATAAAACTGGTAGGGTTCATGCAGTTGTGTTTCATTTGCGAATTATTGATGGTAAAATCTGCATTGAATGGGATGGAACAGAAAGGGGAATAACTACGGAATTATTGGAATTAGGAGTAGAAAAGGATGATATTATTTTAGGATTTATTCGTCCTGAATATCGGCAATTTACAGATTTTTCTGTAGCTTGAGATAGTTTTTTATTGAAAATAAATAATTGATTCCATTAAGAATTGTTGCTTTCAGCGAATGAAGCGATCGCTCTGAAAAAAGCCAGTAATTTCTCTAACTATATATCTTGGAAATTATATGACAGAAAAAGAGCAATTTTTCTAATTAACACCAGGAGAATAATCTATGAGTTCTATTAATTTACAATTATCATCTGATTTAATTCAAGCAGGTGAGGAAGCTATTCGTCAGGAATTGGCTGTTCAATTATATGAACAGAATGTTTTTAGTTTTGGTCAAGCACGACATTTAGCTAATTTATCTGTGTGGGAATTTCAGCAACTTTTAGGACAGAGACAAATTAAACGTCATTATAGTGAAATTGATTTATTGGAAGATGTAAAAACAATTCAAGAAGGTTTTTGATGAAAAATTATGACTGTTGTTTGTAACGCTACACCTCTAATTAATTTTGCTGCTATTAATCGTCTGAATATTTTACAAGAAATATTTGGAAGAGTTTTAATTCCTCAAGCAGTTTACCAAGAAACCACAGTTTCATCCTTTATTTGGTCGCAATTTATTGTACAAGCAGTTACTTGTGGATGGTTGGAAATTCACACTGTTGCAAAAATAGATCCCATCATTTCCACAGAATTAGATGATGGAGAAAGAGAAGCTATTGCTTTAGCTTTAGAAACTGGTATACATAAAATTTTACTAGATGAAAGGGAAGCTCGACAAGTTGCTAAAAATATGGAATTAAAATTAATTGGTACTCTTGGTATTCTGTTATTAGCTAAAGAAAAACAGATTATTGATCAAGTAAAACCCCTACTTGATGAAATGATTGATATAGCTCAATATTGGGTAAATCCGAAACTATATGAACAAGTTTTAAAACAAGCAGGAGAATAAATCAAATTGATCAGATTTTGAATATGCTGAGGCTTTTCTGCATCTATGGAAAATAAAGGGCAATTACAGTATAATATAAGTAGTTTTACACCTAATTTCTATGAAATTAACAGAAATTTTACCCTCACTGCAACAATTATCTCATCAATAAAAAATCAAATCCATTCAATTTTTAGCCACATAATTAGCTCAAGAAGAGCAAAATTTAGGAGCAGAATCACTTGATTATGGTCAAATAGATACAGAATTAAATTTTCAGTCTCTGAATGAAAAAGACATGATTGAGCAAAGCAAATCTGCTTTAGAAACTTACCTTAGTACAGGTTCAGGAGTCAAACATGAACAAGTCCAGAAATGGGCAAATAGTTTAATAATTCAACAATCACTCACGCGATAACGATAATAACCTGATAATTCACCTTTCAGGGCTTTTATATTAGGATAATTACGAGGATCAATCTTTAAAACCTCAAAACACCTGTCTAATTTCTTTTGTAAAGCACCAGAAGCAGATTCAAAAAACCCTTGAGCATCAATGCTAATAACAACGGTATAATTAATATTTTCGTTTAAGTCGCTCAACGGAAATTACCTTGCCTTCTTCAACATTTTTTTTTGCCTTAGCAAAATCTGCTTTAAAATCATTTATTTTCAATAACTCTTCAGTGGCATAGTTATCTTCTCTATCTGCCAAATATGCCAAAAAATCAACAGCAACTAATAATTTTTCTGGTGACAGTTGATCAACATATTCTTGAATTTGTTGCCGAATTTCTAATGTATTCATAAATAATCCCTAGAATTTCAATAACTTCCTGTGCTGATAGTCTTTTTAACTTAGGCATAAGTCGGCTGGAGTTCAAAAACAAAGCGAATAGCGGGATGCTCAATTAATCCAAAATCTTCGGGATTTTCCCCTTCCAAATGCAGAAAAACTGCATCAGTACAATTTTTCACAACTTCATCCAAACTATCCCCTTGAGTAACAACAGAAATTTCTATACATTCAGCCACATAACCAAAATCATCACCCGTATGAATTATGGCTGTAATACTTTCTTTGTTCATAAATAATCTCTCGGATTTCAAGGAAATTATAACGTAAATAGCTTTTATAGCAGATGTAGCCCATAGTCATCTGTGTTTTACTTCTTACCCAGTAAACCAACTTCCACCGTCCTCTATTGGAAATCTTCTTTAATCTCAGGCGATTTAGCGCCGGAAACACATAAACTAACGATTGGGTTATGACTAAACTGTAAAGTCTGAACCCTTAATCACCGTAGACATGAAGGACAAAACACGAATGACTAAATTTCTGGATACCGCTATTGATGCAATTGTCGCCCGCGAAATTCTGGACTCACGGGGTAAACCCACAATAGAAGCAGAAGTACATTTAGCTAATGGTGTGGTGGGACTAGCACAGGTTCCCAGTGGTGCGTCTACTGGCACTTTTGAAGCCCATGAACTACGAGATGGCGACAAAAGCCGTTATGGGGGTAAAGGGGTTCTCAAGGCGGTGCAGAATGTCAATGAGGTGTTAGCACCAAAGTTATTAGGCTTGGATGCTCTCAACCAGGAACTTTTAGACAGAACAATGATTGCTCTGGATGGTTCTGGGAATAAATCTAATTTGGGTGCAAATGCAATTTTGGCGGTTTCTCTAGCAGCAGCTAAAGCAGGGGCGGAATCTTTGGAGGTTCCCTTATATCGCTATTTGGGTGGACCTTTGGCGAATTTGTTACCAGTACCGTTAATGAATGTAATTAATGGTGGGGCGCACGCTTCTAATAATGTGGATTTTCAAGAGTTTATGATTGTCCCTGTGGGCGCTCCTTCTTTTAAGGAAGCTTTGCGCTGGGGTGCGGAAGTTTTTGCGACTCTGAGCAAGGTGTTGGATGAAAAGGGTTTGCTGACTGGTGTGGGTGATGAAGGTGGTTTTGCGCCTAATTTAGAGTCTAATCAAGTGGCTTTGGAATTACTGGTGGCGGCTATTAAACAAGCTGGTTACAAGCCTGGGGAAGAAGTGGCTTTGGCGCTGGATGTGGCTGCGAGTGAGTTTTACAAAGATGGACAGTATGTTTATGATGGTAAACCCCACTCTCCGGCTGAGTTTATTGATTACTTGGCTCAATTGGTTGACGAATATCCCATTGTATCCATTGAAGATGGTTTACATGAGGAAGATTGGCAAAGTTGGCAATTGCTGACTGAAAAGGTCGGTTCTAAGGTGCAGTTGGTGGGTGATGATTTGTTTGTGACTAATGCTACTCGCTTACAAAAGGGAATTGAGCAAAAAGCCGCTAACTCGATTTTGATTAAACTTAATCAAATTGGTTCACTGACTGAAACTTTGGAAACTATTGATTTGGCTACCCGTAACGGTTTCCGTTCAGTGATTAGCCATCGTTCTGGTGAAACTGAGGATACCACTATTGCTGATTTGGCTGTGGCGACTCGTGCGGGTCAAATTAAGACTGGTTCTCTGTGTCGCAGTGAACGGGTAGCAAAATACAATCGCTTGCTGCGGATTGAGCATGAATTAGGCGATCGCGCTGTTTATGCTGGTACTGTGGGTTTAGGACCTAAGTAGGAAGTAGGAATTTTAGATTTTAGATTTTAGATTTTGGATTGAACCATAATCTAAAATCGCAAATCCAAAATCCAAAATTGATTTCCCCGATTATGGATAAAATCCGACTTTGGGTAAACCCAAGGTTTCATCCCAGCCCATCATCAGGTTCAAACACTGTATTGCTTGTCCCGCCTGTCCTTTAATCAGGTTGTCAATGGCTGACATGACTATGACTCGCCCGGTACGGGGGTCAACTTCTACGCCTATGTAACAAAGGTTACTACCACACGCCCACTTGGTTTGAGGATAAATGCCACTGTTGCATATTCTCACCCAGGGGGCGTTGCGATAGAAGGCTGAATAAATGGTAATTAAGTCATCTCGCACTAAGCCGGGATCGCGGAGTGTGGCATATACTGTGGCTAAAATTCCCCGCACCATTGGAATCAGATGGGGGGTAAATTGAATGGTGACTTCGTGTCCTGCTAAATCACTACAAATCTGCTCAATTTCCGGGGTGTGACGGTGACGAGCAACACCATAGGCTCCTAGTGAGTTATCCGCTTCAGCTAGTAATAAGTTAATTTTGCCTTGTCTGCCGCCGCCTGATGTGCCTGATTTGGCATCGATAATGGCGGTTTCGGGGACGATTAAGCCTTGTTTGAGCAGTGGCGAAAGGGCTAAGAGGCTGGCGGTGGGGTAACAACCAGGACAGCCCACTAACTGGGCTTCGGCAATGCGATCGCGGTACAATTCCGGTAAGCCATATACTGCTGTGGCGGCTGTTGTGCGATCGCTTCTCTGAGTACCATACCAATTTGTGTAAGTTGTCAAGTCGCTAAATCGATAGTCTGCACTCAAATCCAGGACTTTACAGCCTTTTTCACACAATATCGGGGCAATTTGGCAAGCCAGACCATTGGGGAGGGAGAGAAATACTACTTCACAACGGTGAGCAATTACTTCTGCATCTACTGCTTCAATTGGTAAGTTAACTAGATGAGCCAGATGGGGGTAGAGGTCTCCAAAGGATTTACCAGCACTACTCTCACCGCCTAAATAAACTAGTTCAACTTCTGGATGCTCCATCAATAATCTGATTAGTTGCACTCCGCCATAGCCTGACGCGCCAACAATTCCCACTGGTACGCGTCTAAAATTACCCATAATTATGAAATCCTTATCTGTTTTTGGTTAATTTGGTTGTCAATCTCAAATATCAGCTACAAAATCCCAGGCGCACAATATACCAGTAACCCCAAGTGTAGTGTTTTGGCTCTGCTTTGGGTTGTGGCAAGATTCTACACTTTTACTCGCTCAAATCATCACTAATCTGAAAATATGAGCAATTTTTCTCACCGACAGACCCCTTGACATACAGCCTGACTGGAAACAACTAAAATAGTATTCTGGCGCTGATAGCTGATCAGGGTTTCCATTTTGTTGCACTTTACATAAACTTTGTCAAATTATGAAAACATTGCTAGTCTACTTCTCTGCTACATAAACGAGCTACAATTTAAAATAAGAAATTGTAAAAAAAATTTACTTTTGGTAGCTGGAAATTTTCTGTGTCAAAGCCTAAGCCTACACGACAGTCTGATTCTACTCCCTGGAATGGGGAAGACACCCGCACGGGTGTAACTCCGACCGTAGGGGAAAAAACTGATAGTGCTGACTCTTCAACCCCAGCCTTTAAATTTGATTCTATTGATGCTGCTTTGGCAGACTTAAAAGCGGGTCGCGTCATTGTGGTGGTAGATGATGAAAATAGAGAAAATGAAGGCGATTTAATTTGTGCTGCCCAATTTGCCACACCGGATATGATTAATTTCATGGCGGTGGAAGCTAGAGGGCTAATTTGTCTGGCCATGACAGGCGATCGCTTGGATGAATTAGATTTACCATTAATGGTGACTAACATCACCGATACTAACCAAACTGCTTTTACCGTTAGTATTGATGCTGGCCCGGAATTGGGTGTTTCTACGGGAATTTCTGCCGAAGACCGCGCCCGTACTATTCAAGTTGCGCTCAACCCAGCCACAAAACCTACAGATTTACGTCGTCCTGGTCACATTTTCCCGATTCGCGCCAAGGCGGGAGGGGTACTTAAACGCGCCGGACATACAGAAGCGGCTGTGGATTTATCGCGACTAGCCGGGCTATATCCAGCCGGGGTAATTTGTGAAATTCAAAACCCTAATGGTTCAATGGCGCGGTTGCCTGAATTAATCCTGTATGCTCAACATCACAATCTCAAAATTATTAGTATTGCTGATTTAATTAGTTATCGTCTGCAAAACGATCGCTTAATATATCGTGAGATAGTCACAAAGCTACCCAGCCAATTCGGTCAGTTTGATATTTACGGCTATCGCCATACTCTGGATAATACAGAACACGTCGCTATTGTCAAGGGTGATCCGGCTAATTTTCAAGATGAGGCTGTGATGGTGCGGATGCACTCGGAATGTTTAACTGGTGACGCGTTGGGTTCTTTGCGTTGCGATTGTCGGATGCAGCTAAAATCAGCATTAAAAATGATTGAAGCGGCTGGTCAAGGTGTCGTAGTTTACCTGCGTCAAGAAGGGCGGGGAATTGGCTTAATTAATAAACTCAAAGCCTATTCTTTGCAGGATATGGGACTGGATACAGTAGAGGCTAACGAGCGCTTAGGATTTCCGGCTGACTTGCGCGATTATGGGATGGGGGCGCAAATGCTTATGGATTTAGGGATAAAAAAGATTCGCCTAATTACGAATAATCCCCGTAAAATTGCCGGACTCAAGGGTTATGGCTTGGAAGTAGTCGAGCGTTTAGCGTTGTTGATTGAAGCTAACGATTACAATTCTTATTATTTGGCAACTAAAGCCCAAAAGCTGGGTCATATGTTGTTACAAACTTACTTAGTCACTGTAGCAATTAATTGGCAAGATGACCCGGAATTAGTCACCGAACGCTATGAACGCTTAGAGAAATTACGGCATTTAGCTAAAAGTAATCATTTATTGTTACAAGAAGAAGCGCGTCCGTTAGGGTTGGCGTTGTTTGCTCAACCATCTTTAACAGTACACTTGGGTTTTGATCAAGCAAATGTGGCTGATAGTGATTGGTATCAGCAAAATGGTCATCCTTACCTGCAAGCAATTTTCCAAATTCTCGACTATCTGGTAACGTTGCCTTATGTGGAGAAGTTAGAATTTCTGATTTCTCCTGGTAGTGATCCTTTGAGTAATTTGCAGGTTAAATTAGACAGACAGCATTTTGCTTTGGATATTGTACCTTCTACGATATGCGATCGCCTAGAAACGCAGCAAATTTATAGCTTTAGTAGGGAGTAGGGGCGCTGCGCGGAAGTCAAAAGTCAAAAGTCAAAAGTCAAAAAGATTATTGTATCGGCTTTTTATTGATTATAAAAAAATGTAGAGACGTTCCATGGAACGTCTCTACAAACGGTTTAGGAACTAACACTTTTAATTCTGCGCTTGATAGCTGGGAGTTAGTTCCCGATAGGTATGCAGTAAGCTCAAAAATTTATTACCATCAAAACTGAGGGGGTCACTTTTTTGACCAGAACGGTCTACAGCTTCATGGGTAGTAATGCGATAATCGGGAACTTGACTTTGAGCAATTAACCAAGCTAGAGAATTGTATTGCAATTCTGTATAACCACTATGAGACTTGAGCAAATTATTTCCCCGTCCGTCTGGTGGTGTTTCCAAAGAAACGTGATAAGCAAAATTATTCACAGAAGATGCTAAATTCGGATTAGTTGTCACCGTTTCCACACCATTAGGACTCTCAAACACCGAATTAGCCGCCCCATAAGCGCGTTTATCTGGGGGGACTAAATAAATAATCGTCCCATCTAGCTGAATTAAAGCATGATAACTGGCTTGCACATTATCATCTGCATTATGTGTTTGAAAAAAATTCACCGCACTAGTAGCAGACTCTGCTGTTTCGTGAAGCACAATAATTGGTTGATTATTCAGAGGTAAACCATTAACGTCTTGACTATATCGCTCTCCATAGTTGCTGGGGTTTACTGGCGCGATTTCATACCGGGGTGTGTACTTAGCAAAAGCCTCTGTAGTTCTGTATCTCCCAGAATTTTGATTAGTTGTAACTGAAGGCGCGGGTAAATCTTTTGGTGGTTCTTCCTTTGGGTTTTTTGCTGATTGTAATTCGGCTTCGGGATATTGATTCCAATCTATAGTAATATCGGCATTTTGGGGATTAGAAGTTATTTTATTACTTTGTATTCTTCCCAGGGACAAAACTATCATTAGTGTAGTCAACATCAGGGAAATCAGTAATATTCTAGTAGCCCAGTCTGTAAATTTCATTTTGATAATTTTTATAAAATCAGTAAATTCAAGCTTTCATATTCTAATTTAACTTAAAATTATTTCCTATTGCTCAGTCACTTTTTAGGTAATTTTCCTATCTAATGAAGTATATAGATAGGAATACATCTGAGTTTTATTAATATTACTTCAGCTAGATTTATAGGTCATATATTTTTTTACGATATAATAGAGTTAACGAGGACAAAGAGTAATTCTATGCAAAAACAAAATAAGCAAAAAGCATATTTTCTTCAGTATCTTTCCACCGCACCTGTACTTGCAGTTTTTGCCGTTATAGTCGCTTTCTCAACTTGGACTATTTTTAACAACATTTTCCCTGATCTTCTCTTTCATCCTATGCCATAAGGTTTCCATACAGCATATTTTAGCTGAGTTACAAAGACAAGGGCGGGCATCTTTGCCCACCCCACAAGATTTATATTATTTACAGTCGCTACAATTTTTTTAACTTCCCAGGGGGGAACGGTTTAATTCATCCTTATAAAATTTCCAATTGGGGAGAAATTTATTCATGAAGGAGATAAAGCGATCGCCATGATAGCGTTCTAACAGATGCACCATTTCATGGACTACAACATATTCTAAGCACTGCGGGTCTTTTTTGGCTAGTTCCAGATTTAACCAGATGCGTTTAGCTTGAATATTGCAAGTACCCCATTTGGTTCTCATCAGTTTTACTGATGGTTTCATTAGTTGCACTCCATGACCACAGTCAAACTCAGTAGGGTGTGTTATCACGAAGTGTAACGCACCAAGACCCAGAAGACGGTGCGTTAGGCTAAAGCCATAACACACCCTACATATACTTAAATTTTTTCAATAATCAAATCGGATTCCTACATCATAATCAGCTATTTTTCAAACTCAGGAGCTATGAGGATGAATGAAAGGGAAACACTTGAAACCCAAACTGTGAATATAAAATTAATAAATACTCTTATCCAAGTTATTCGCGCTCTTTCTCCAGAGGAACGCCAAATTTTAGCAAGAGAGCTATTTTTTGAAAGTTCTGAACCCTCAAATCAAGAATTAATCAAACTAGCTGAAACTGGAGGCTGTTTTGATTTTTTGGCAAATGAACCAGATATTTATACCTGTGAAGATGGAGAACCTGTTTAATGTCTCTTAAAAAAGGAGATGTGATTTTAGCACCTTTTCCATTTACTGATTTTAGTGAAACTAAGTTACGCCCTGCTGTTGTTCTCTGGGTTAGTTCTAGGGGTAGTAATAATATTATCATTTGTTTTATTTATTCTCAAAATTTAATCAACTTACAGCCGGAAGAATTTTTAATTAGTGATTCAGATCCGGAGTTTGCTAACACAGGTTTAAAACTTAGTTCTAAGGTGATTGTATCGCGCATTGTCACCATAGATCGCAATTTGATTACCCGCCGGATTGGTAATTTAGGAATCAAGCAATTAGAAGAGTTAAACACGCGCTTAATTCAAATTTTCCAGCTATGAAAATTAAATGGAGAATAGGAGACTCGAACCCCTGACCTCTGCGGTGCGATCGCAGCACTCTACCAACTGAGCTAATTCCCCGGATGAATGCAGAGTCACGAACTCTGACACACATATCATATTTTAACACTCAGGGGCTGTAAGTTTCACATTTTTTTGTAAATAAATTTCCTGTACCCGGTCTAACTCTAATTCAATTAAATAATCTACAGTCCAGTTACAGCAGCGCTGAAGCATATGAAATGGGTAGGTATTAGCCACACCAACCACTTGCATTTGGGCTTGTTTGGCTGCTGCAATACCGGCGGGAGTATCTTCAATGGCTAGGCATTCTTGGGGTTTTAAATCCAAATCAGGATATGCTTGGTTGAGACGTTCTACAGCCAGCAAATAACCATCTGGTTCTGGTTTACTGGTAGTAATGTCATCCCCGGCGACAATCACGGAAAAATATTCGGCGAGTTTGGCGCGTTCTAGTACCAGTTCGATTTCTGGGCGAATTGCACCACTAACTAAGCCAATTTTCACACTTTGGGGATTTTCTGGGGCAATTTTGCGCGATCGCACCTGATATATTAAGTCTTCTACACCTGAATACAATGGCAGTTTGGCGATTTTATCCAGTTCCTGCACATAAGCTTGGGCTTTCCGGTGCAGTAGTTTAGTGAGATATTCTTCATTATCTACCCTACCACGACTTTTGAGCAACTCTTGCAAATAAGTGCGATCGCTCCGTCCCAGAGAAGCTTGACGCTCACTCACCTTTTGGGGTTGCAGATTTTCCGCAATCAAAATTTCGTCTATCAGTTGTAAATGGATGCGCTCATCGTTAATGATTACACCGTTAAAATCAAATAAAACTGCCTTTAAACTCATGTTGTCAAGCCAAACACTGGAGATCCAAAATCCTCTAAATCATTATTATCTATTGTGGTGTCTGTTGGTGTGGGGATGTGCTGACGGGCTTGATTTTGCATCTTTGCATCTGTGACAGGAATCGGTTTAATCCCGCTTGTTACCTGATTTATCCACCACACATCCTGAGTTCGCACCGCTTCAAAACCAGCTGCGCCCATGCGTGCGTCTAAATTGTCAGCCGCATATTCCCGAATATATGGCTCTTCAAAAATATCATTTAGCCAATGTAAGTGACGTAGAGTATTCTGATTACCATCGAGAATTAAAACTTGCCCACCAGCTACCAATAACCGGAAGCTTTCCCGCAGTACGGCTTGACATACTACACTTGGTGTTTCATGAAATAACAAAGACGCTGTTACTAAGTCAAAATGCGCCTCTGGGAAATTGGTAGTTTCAGCATTCCCATGTTCCCAGTGTATATCTAAACCTGCATTTCTGGCTTTATCTTCTGCCCTCACCAGCATATAAGGAGATAAATCTAAACCGATAACTTCGGCTTGGGGAAAAGCCTGTTTTAACTTCAAAGTTGTGGAACCTGTACCACAGCCTAAATCAAGTATACGTCGTGGTTTGACTTTGATGGCATCAATTAAAGCTTGACGTACTACAGTTTCGTTGGGTGGTAAGACGTATTGAGTAATGGGATCATAGGAAACAGCTGCACTGGAGTTGAGATATCCGCCTTCAATGCCATGAAAGTTTTGCTGGCTGTAGTATAAAGGCATTATGACATGAGATTGTCGTAGGCGATCGCTTTCTTTCTGCCAGTCAATACTATCAGAGTAACGCTGCAAAGCCTCTTCATCAATAAACGCCCGCACTACAGGGGAGAGAAACTTTTCCCATAAAGTATCTTGACGAGTAGCCATAGGATTTTACCAGATTTAATCAGTTAGTTTACTGCTTCACAAATTTTAACTAATTCTAGCTGGGACGAGCTGCTTTTGTTTTTTAGGCGATTTTATTGACATCTTAATTACAGTGTATTACAGTAATAATACATGGTTTCAAAGTATAGATCCCCGACTTCTTTGAGAAGTCGGGGATCTGAACCCAGCGATATATCAAATTAAATAAAATTATGCCTTACGAAAAATTAGAAATTACTACACCATCCCCTGTTTTATCTTGGGCAAATCATCCTTTAGCGTCTGATGAAACCAAGATGGCAAAAAATGTGGCATCCCTACCATTTGTATTTAAACACGTAGCTTTGATGCCAGATGTTCACTTAGGAAAAGGTGCTTTAGTTGGTTCTGTTATCGCTACCAAAGAAGCAATAATTCCGGCGGCTGTGGGCGTGGATATTGGTTGCGGGATGAGCGCTATCAAAATGCCATTTACAGGTGAACAACTCGAAGGCAAACTGAAGAAAATTCGCTTAGATATTGAAGCAGCAATTCCTACGGGATTTAATGCTAATAAAGATGTGGAAAAATCTGCCGCTAATTGGCAACGGTGGCGGGATTTTTCCGACTTACATCCAGGTGTTCAAGACCTGGAAAGTAAAGCGATGAAACAAATGGGTTCTCTAGGGGGAGGAAATCACTTTATTGAAGTTTGCCTCGATACAAAAAACCAAGTTTGGCTAATGTTGCATTCTGGTTCACGTAACATTGGAAATCAGCTAGCACAATGCCATATTAGTACAGCCAAAGAGTTAGCGAAGATGGCGGGTAATAAACTACCTGACCCTGATTTGTCTTACTTCATTGCTGGTACGCCAGAATTTCAAGCCTACTGGCATGATTTACAGTGGGCGCAAGATTACGCACGTTTTAACCGTGATGTCATGATGGCGCGTTTTAAGCACATTGTTGAGAAATATTTGGCGGGAGGAAAGGCGACTAAACCTTTATTACAGGTCAATTGTCACCACAATTATGCTGAAAAAGAGGTGCATTTTAATGAGGATGTTTATGTAACTCGTAAGGGTGCAGTTCGCGCCCAAACTGAAGACTATGGCATTATCCCCGGTTCAATGGGAGCAAAATCTTTTATTGTGAAGGGTAAAGGTAATGCTCATAGCTTTTGTTCCTGCTCCCACGGGGCAGGACGGTTAATGTCTAGAGCTAAGGCAAAAAAGGCTTATACTCTTGATGATTTGATTGATCAAACTCAGGGTGTAGAATGCCGCAAGGATACGGGTGTTTTGGATGAAATTCCTGGTGCTTATAAGTCTATTGATCAGGTGATGGCTAATCAAGCTGATTTGGTGGAGGTTGTTGCTACTCTGAAGCAGGTTGTTTGTGTGAAGGGTTAAACGCAAAGGTGCGCGGAGGTTAGCGCAAAGGTACGCGGAGAAATACATAACTTTTGTAGAGACGTTCCATGGAACGTCTCTACATTTTTTGCAACGTCTCTACATGGTTAATGATTGAGGGTTGGTTTCAATCAGTTTTGCTAGGTCTTTGAGGAAGGCCGCAGCGTCAGCGCCGTATATAATTCGGTGGTCAGATGTGATATTTACTTGCATTTGTTGACGGACTCCAAATAAACCTTCTCCGGTTGCTATTACTTGGGGACGGGATGCACCAATGGCTAAGATTGAACCTTGTCCTGGTGGTAATATGGCATCAAATGTGTCTACGCCAAACATTCCTAAGTTCGATAGGGTAAATGTGCCACTGTTGTATTCTTCGGGTTGTAGTTGTTTGGCTTTAGCTTTTTCTACTAAGGATTTCCAGGTGCGGGAGAGTGAGTAAATATCTACTGTGTCTGCTTTTTGCAATACTGGTGTGATTAATCCGCCATCATCCATTGCTACGGCTACGGCAATGTTGATATTAGAATGATACACAATTCCCTGGTCTGAATAGCTGGCATTTAATAATGGATGTTTTTGTAATGTCACCGCTACGGCTTTAGCCAATAGCGCTGTCATGGTTACGCCTTTGGATTTAATTTGTTTGTAAAGTTTATCTAAGCCATCGGTGCTAATTGTGTAACTTACACGGAACACTGGTACAGCTAGGCTGGCTACCATGTTCCTAACTACAGCGTTTTGGAAAGTGGTTAAAGGTACTGTTTGACCAGGAACTACTGGTGCGGGTGCGGGTGCTGCGGCTGGGGTGTAGGTGGGTGTGGGTGCTGGTTTGGGTGCTGCGGCTGGCTGGGCTTTATTTACAGATGATTCTACATCTTGGGCGACGATGCGACCATAGGGGCCACTACCTTGGAGGGTAGTTAAATCAACTTTGAGTTCTTTGGCTAATTTGCGGGCGCGGGGTGAAACTACGACTCTTCCTTCTCGGTGGTTGTTTCCGTTTTGAGTCGCCAAAGCGGGTGTTGGGGCTGAGGCTGAGGCTGCAACTGGTTCGGGGGTGGGGGTGGGGGTAGCCGCAGCTGCACCGGAGTTAGCCAAATTCTTGGCGGTGGCGATTTCGGCTTCTGTTTCGACTACGTAGGCGATGGCAGATCCTACTGGTGCGGTGTCACCGGCTTGGACTATGATGTGGGCGAGATATCCTTCATAGAAGGTTTCCACATCCATATCTGCCTTATCTGACTCGACCACCACCACGGTTTCACCTTTTTCCACTTTATCGCCCGGCGATTTCACCCAGGAAACGATTTTGCCTTCTGTCATGGTGGAACTCAGCGCCGGCATAAATACTTCGTGAATGCTCATAGGGTGGTATCAGAATCAATGGTTTATGGACTTTAACAGCTTTTGCCAGATTAAATTGTATCTTGGCTGAGGAGTTTTAATGTGGAAATTTTCTGTTTTCGCTCAGGAGCGATGAGGTGAGACGAATGAACCCAGGAACCTCTAGATGAGATAAAAGTCTATCTTATGTAAGCATACCCTGCTCTCAACAGACTGGGTTTTGTGTGGTTTTAGACTTTGTTCCTGCTTACCCAGTCAACTGATGACAATGGTCGATTTTTTGTCAATATTGCATGATTCAATTCGATAGCTACCAAGAGTTTTCTCAACTCCAATAGGATGGCTATAAATGTTGCTATTCTGCAATGACCACTCATCAACAGTGGTTAAGGTTGAATTTGAAATTCCCCATTCATAATCAAGCTGTTTGAATTTCTTGTTTAGTTTTATGATGTTGAACAAGTGGAATTTTGTTTTAATTTTGTTACTAAGTATCTTTGTGAGTGTTGCTGCTGGTGTTTATATCTCCCAGGGGCAACAATTTACAATTATGGGAGAAAATGGCCAGGGTGAACAACTGGAGGTGGCGAATGTGCAGCATTCTCAAGATATTGAGGACTACCCAGGGCGTTACCAATATCAAACTATATCACTAGAAAATATTACTTCTGCTTTGCAAGGTAGTGACCCTGCTACCCTGGCTTTAAATGCTTTGGATGATCAATCATTGCTCAAAGGAAAGCCCTTGGTGGAAGTAGTTTATCCCCAGCCCAATCAAGCGTTAGTCAAAATTACGCAAGTTAAACAGGATGATGATTCTGTTGATACAATTGAGTATCGAGTGGAAATGACTACTTTTGGGCGATCGCTCTTAGCTAATTCTCCGCCGATATGGCAAATTGTTTGGGCTGGCTCCCAGATACAATATCGTCCTGGGAGTAGCCATCAAAAAAGAGTTAGTAGATAACTAACTGTTAAATGTCGCCGCGAATGTCTTCGATAACGCCATCGCGCAGCAGGATTTCCACCTGCATTTTACTAATCAAGTTATCACCCTTTTCGGCGCGGAAAAAGCCTTCCATTTGGAATTGATTAACTTCTTGATCCAATTCAAGAAACTGTACTTGCTGGAGGTTTTGGAGCAGTTGATTTTTTTGCTCTAGCAGTTCAGTTTTCTTTTGATTAACTTGGCCTTGGATACTGTCAATTTGTTGGAGGGTTTGGGGGCCTGGTGGTTGTAGACTCTGCTTTTGAATCGCCGCAACAGCTCTTTGTCCTTCAACATCGAGCTGTTGCAGTTGTTGGTCACTTTGATTGATTTGCGCTTGCAGTTGCTCTTGTACTTCCTTTTTCCACAGGGGAGTCACAATGACTTTGACATTAACAACACGCTTGAGCAGCAAATTCGGGTTGGAGACATCCATAAAACTTTCACGTTCACTCTATAGTTAGCAGGTGGAATGATTATCGGGTATACATTCCGTCAATAATATCGCGATAGCGTTCCGCGACTACGTGCCGCCGAATTTTCAGGGTTTGTGTCATCAAGCCATTTTCCATAGAAAAGGGTTCGAGAATCAGCCTGAAGGGGCCAACACGGTCATCGGCTCGATATCCGGGACGGTTCTGCACTTCCCGATTCAATTCTTGCCGAAACAAGTCCTGGATCATTTTACTCTCCAGATCAATAGATGTGCTGATTTCGGGAGAGTTTTCTTGTAATAGCGGTAGTTGTAGATTTTGACTTGAAGCCCATGTTTTCAGGGCTTCGGTGTTGGGAACAATTAAAGCCCCGATGCTGCGCTGATCTTGTCCCACTAGCATAATTTGATCAACGTAAGGCGATCGCAAACAAGCATCTTCAATTGGTTGCGGTTCGATATTTTCCCCATTGGTCAAAACAATTGTATCTTTTGCCCTACCAGTTAGCACCAAGTCGTTTTCTGGTGTCACCCAACCCAAGTCGCCACTATTAAACCATCCCTCGGCATCAATTACCTTAGCCGTTGCTTCGGGGTTTTGGTAATAGCCTTGCATAATTTGCGGTCCTTTCAATAGCACCAAACCTCGTTCCCCAAGGGGTAAAGGTACTTTGGTTTCGGGATCAACAATTTTTACTTCTGTACCGGCGATGGGCTGTCCCGATGAACCACGCACATTATGCCAAGGACGACGGGCGTTAGTTACAGGAGAGGTTTCTGTTAAACCGTAACCCTGCAAAATCTCCACACTAATAATTTCAAAAAAGGTATCTATGTGTCTGGGTAATGCACCACCACCGGTAATAACGTGCTTCATGCGTCCGCCTACGGCTTCGCGGACTTTGGCATAAACTAAGCGTTCTCCCAGGGCATGAAAAGGCAACAAGACCAATGCTACTATCTTAGAGGCGAATTTCTCCAAGCTTGAGGCATGAAGGTGATTTAAACTCAATCCTTGGGCAATGCGTTGTTTTTGGATATAAGTTTCACTCATTCCCAGCAAAAAGTTAATTAGGCGTTGCTTGTTGGCTGGTTGTTCGCGAAACTGCTTTAGCACTCCTTCATGGATGGATTCCCACAAGCGCGGGACTGCGATCATGTAATGAGGTTTAAATTTCTTCAAATCCTGTTTAACAGAACGCAAGTTAGTATAAACTTGAGTACAACCTTGAGAAAGTAAGAAATACTCACCACTGCGCTCGTAACTGTGCCAAGATGGCAGGATACTGAGAATGACATCTCCTGGCTGTGGTTGGACTACAGTACCCAAGGTTTTGACTTGGTGTAATAAGTTGTTATGGGAGAGCATGACACCTTTGGGTTTGCCTGTAGTGCCGGAAGTATAAATCAGGGTAGCGAGACTATCGCCTTTTGGCAGCACCCGCATTAGGGTATGATTCGCACCAATTTCTAGTAATTGAGAAAAGTTCAGCACCTTGGGGGTGGCTTCTGGTGGTGGGGTTTCATCTGAGAGTAAGATGATCAATTGAATGGGTAGATCATTTAGGCGCTCGCGCAGTTTATCGAGGGTGTTTAAATCTTGGACTACTAGGGCTGTGCTGCCACTATTGGCGATAATAAATAGGAGTTCTTCCCGTTCGGCTTGGGAACTCCGCACGGCATTGACTGCACCAGCTGTCATCATCCCTTGATCGGCAATAAACCACCGGGGACTATTATCGGCTATTAAAGAAATGCGATCGCCTGCTTGAACTCCTGACGCTTGCAACCCGGCGGCAAATTGTTGAATTTTATCTGCTAACTGGGCATAGGTAATGATTACTTCTGGTTTAGCGTTGGGATTATGCAGGGCAACAGTATCACCAAATCGTTTTCCGGCCAATGGCCAAATCTCTGGTAATGCCACCACATCGGTATAATCGACCAAACGCTGTAATTCTTGGCTTTCTCGCTTGCTAATCTTCGATAAATAAGAAGGCGCAGCTTGGATGTTTGTCATAACATATCTCCCAAATTTAGTAAACTGCTTTGTTACAGATTATTCTGCTATTAGGCTATATTACTTCTCCTCAATAACTACCGAAAACTTGGGGTGAAAGTCTCGCCACTTCAACGGTTGTATTGATAAAAGTTTATGTTAAAGTTAATTTATATAGACTCAAGGCAATGGATTATGGGAAAATCAGTTGCTTGAGTTATGCTGGCTGCCAAAAACACCAGATTACCTATTTTTCCACGGGGGTGATGAACTATCAATTTAGTGGATGCTTTATTGCTGACTTTAATCAATGCTGCTGTCTGCTTAACATTGCCCAAATTAGCCTCGAAAATTTTGGCTCGTAAATCCCAATCAACATCTCTAAAAGCCAGAAGAGAAATTACTAGTTTCCCATACTGTACAAGTTACGTATTGACAGGTAGCCAATTCTGTAAGTTCAGACCTCAATTCTGTTCCAAGTGTTCCCCAAACTAATGTGAAGGTACTAATCTCTGCATCTTTTGTACCAATTTTCTACGAAAACAGTGAACAGTTAACAGTTAACAGTTAACAGTTAACAGTGATTAAGGCGTATGAGGGGAAAATTTATACCTGCAACCCAAAGCCTACCTGGGTGATAAGTTTCCAGTTGTCAGTTAACGCCGATGTGGTGCGAAACTTAAACCCAATTATGTCGCTTGACTGATAACTGATAACTGATAACTGAATTATGAGTCAAACTAAGAAATAGGAAAAACTAATTTTGGACAAAAGGATAATATATGAATTTCATGGATGGTCTATTGATAACCTTGATCAATACTGTTGTCTGTACTGCTCTGCCCAAAGTATTATCTGTAATAACTGCTAAAAGCAAAATTCAGGAACCATCAAAGCCTGTAATACAATCGCCAGAGTCGGGCGCTGAGATTTCTGGTGTGATGGATGCAGCTTGATTACTTATCTGATTCAGGGCGATCGCTTGGTGGATATCTGGTAGAATGAGCATAGATATCCCAAAAATAACTCCTTTTTAATAAAACTTTACTATAGGTAAGCGATCGCTATCAATGACATTTTTCGCGTCGCCATTTTTCCCTGACTAAGCGAATTTCATCAAAAGTATAGTTTTCACCCAATTGTTCTTTCACGGGAGTTAGAGAAATATCACCAAGAATTTCTAAAACTTGCCAAATTTTCTGTTGATGTTCTAGGGGAACTAACTGATTTATATCTACAGGCTGATTTTTCGCCATTAACTTAGAAAGATGTGTGAGAATTGTTGAGGGGCTAAGATTACGTTTGTGAGCAATTTCGGCAATACTCAAACCTTCTTGATGCAACCTTAAAGTCACCAACTCACTATCATTAGGTGAATTATTATAAGCTAGAAAATCTTTAGAATAATTTGGTTGTGCTGGTATACCTTTTTCTTGACGATAGGCTGTGATTTCTGCGAGGAATTTTTCACCATACTGAGCGAGTTTGTGACTACCTACCCCAGAAAGTTTCGCAAAGTCGGCTAAAGATTGGGGTTGTTCCTGTGCCATTAACTTCAGGGTAGAATCTTGAAAGACAACGTAAGGCGGTACAGACTGTTCATCAGCCAATTGTTTGCGGAGCGATCGCAATTTCTGTAATAATAATTCAGCCTCAACAGCTTTATCACTTCCTCCGACTAAACTCAATTTTTGCACCACAGGAACAGCAATAGAAACGGTGCGCTGTCGCTTCATCACTTCCCAACTCAAAGCATTAAGTTTTAACACCGAGTAACCATCGTTGGTTTGTTCTAACAACCCTTGATGTAACAGAGAACGCCCCAACATTCGCCATTCATCTAAACTTTTATCTTTACCTATACCATAGGTAGAAAGTTTATCGTGTTTATTCTGAATAACTCTTTGACTTTTAGCTCCCCGCAACACTTCAATAATGTGCAGCATTCCGAATCTTTCTTTGCAACGCGCCACACAAGATAAAAACTTCATGGCTTCAATTGTCCAATCTTGTACAGGTTTAGGATAACGACAATTATCACAATTATCGCAATTACCTGGAAAACGTTCCCCAAAATAACCTAGCTGAATTGTCCGCCGACAATCTGTACCTTCAGCATAGTCTATTACCTGACGTAACTGTTGTTTAGCAATTAATTGTTCTTGAGGATCAGCCTTTTGGTTAATACTCCATTCAATAGTTTTAATATCACTGAAACTAAAAAACATTGTACAACGGGATGGTTCACTATCTCTGCCCGCCCTTCCTGATTCTTGATAATAACTTTCTAAATTTCGGGGTAAATCAAAGTGAACAACTAAGCGCACATCTGGCTTATTAATTCCCATTCCAAAGGCAATTGTAGCGACAATGACGCGCACATCATCGCGAATAAATCGAGTTTGATTTTTTGAACGTTCTTCATCACTTAAACCAGCATGATAAGACAAAGCCACAACTTTATCATTTTGCAGTTTAAATGTAAGTTCATCGACTTTTTTTCGAGTTAAACAATAAATAATTGTGGAACCATCAGTTTCGCGAATCAGTTCTAAGATTTCGGCGTAAGCAGACTTAGTTTTCGGACGAACTTCGTAATAAAGATTTTGACGGTTAAAACTAGCCAGGTGTATGCTAGGTTGCTTTAACCCTAATTGTTGAATGATATCACCACGGACGCGATCTGTGGCTGTAGCGGTGAGGGCGATGGTGGGAACATCTGGGTAACGCTTTCGCAGGGATTTCAATTGGCGGTATTCTGGACGAAAGTCGTGTCCCCACTCTGAGACACAATGGGCTTCGTCTATGGCGAAGGTAGAAATGCCGATTTGGTGATGTACTAAGTCTAAAAAGGGCAGAAATCTTTCACTTAAAAGCCGTTCTGGGGCAACGTAGAGTAATCTAACTTTACCATTGCGGATGGCTTCTTCACGCGATCGCACCTTATGAGGATTGAGACTGCTATTGAGAAATGTCGCGGAAATATTATTATTTCGTAATGATTCTACTTGGTCTTGCATCAAAGCAATTAACGGTGAAACCACTACCGTTAAGCCTGATTTTATCAAAGCTGGTAACTGAAAGCACAAAGATTTCCCCCCACCAGTGGGCATTACTACCAGCAAATCCCGATTTTCCAGCGCATCTTCAATAATTTGCCGTTGTCCGGGGCGGAATTGGTCGTAACCAAAGTTATATTTTAGCGCTTGTTCGAGATTTGGGTACTGAAGCATGGCGATGAATCTTTCAGGGGCGTTTTGTGTGTATCGTTACGAGGATAACAGCATTATAAAAGCCCTGGTGAATAGAAGTCGCAGTCATCCGGAAAATTAAAATTATAATTAAAACTAACCAGCAAAAGGCATGACCGCAGAAAACCAGCAAAGCCTTACTAGGAGACAGAAAACAATGGTCAGCAGCCTGAAGGAACTTTTAAACGATTCCGAACTTGTATCTAGTGATGACCCAGAAGAAAAATTCATCATTAGTGGTATCAGTTGGCAAAAGTATGAAGCGTTACTAGCCAAACTAGAAGATAACTCTCATTACCGTGTCACTTACTTAGATGGAATTTTAGAAATTGTGTCACCGTCTATCAGACATGAAAATCTCAAAAAACGTTTGGCTATTTTAATAGAACGCTATCTTTACTCAAGGCGAATTCGCTTCAGCCCAATGGGAAGTTCCACTATTAGAAAACAACTCAAACAGGCTGGAGTTGAACCAGATGAATGCTACGCTATTGGCGAAAAGAAAGATATTCCAGACTTAGCTGTAGAGGTGATTATCACCAGTGGTAGCATTGAAAAGTTAGAAATTTACCACCGTTTAGGAGTTGCTGAGATTTGGGTTTGGCAAATCAATCGGCTCAAAATTTACCATTTACGGGAAGAAACACCATCTCTATTTTTAGATACTTATGGTTATGAACATATTACTGCCAGTGAATTATTCCCAGAACTAAATATTGCTTTATTAGAAAAATGCGTCCAGATTTCCGACGATATTCAAGCTATTGACCAATTTGAACAAGGTGTGTAAATTCTAATATTGCGGTATTTTTTTGCTTCTGTTCTCAATAATGATTATTTTTATTTGTTTTCTTGCCCCCTTTCCCCAAATATATGACACAAGAATTAATAGAATTAAGACAAAGTATCTTAGAAGGTCGTTATGATGATGCCTTGGAAATTCTTGATGATTTGGAGGAGATGAGTAAACAGGCAATACTCCGAAAGATAGAAGCTTTTTTAGTCAGATTATGTATTCATCTCATTAAAAATCAAATTGAACAACGTTTAACTAATTCATGGATTGCATCTATTTCTGACTCAGTAATTAAAATCGCTAAATTAAATATTAAAAGCAATCAAACATCTTATTATATTAAAGCTGATGAATGGCAAGAATATTTAGAATAAGCATTATCAATGGCAATTAGACCAGCGAGTGCGGAAATATTTCAGGGTACTTTAAAACCTAGCCAAATTACACAAAGACTGGATCAAGAGATGTTAATTAATTTTGCTGACAAGCTTTTAAATTTAACCTATAAATATCAGCCTAAAGAATTACCCGATATTATTGATAATCATTTAGCTGAATTACCAGGAGGTCAAGATTGGTTTGAATAAGTTTGAGCCTTGAAACCTGCATCAGAATAGCCGATTTCGTAAAGAGATGTTATGGCTGTAGTTTTGGATAGGATTGCTGGTTTCATGGGTCATTTGCCTGTGTAGGATGAGTTGTTGGCACTACCCTTGATGTTATTTCTCAAAATCAGCTAGTATTTGCTGAATCTCTTCTCCTGAGATGTCTTCCTGCTCAGATTTTGAGTAGATAGTTACTAAAATAATATTTGTAACTGTTTTGAGATAATAAATTACTCTATATCCGCCACTTTTTCCTTTTTGAATATCGCTATTTTTAACCCGTAGCTTAAAAATTGTATATCCAATTCCAGATATCTGATCTCCTGGTAATTCTCCTAATTGCAGTTGGTTAATAACTGGTTGTATATCATTACGAATTCTGCGATATTTTTTTGATAAAACACGTAAATTTCGTTTAAATTTAGCAGTTGCTTCAACCTGAATTAAGGGTGGTTCACTCTGCATCAATCTCTTCCCACAGTTGAGAGATAGGCACAGTATTTCCGGTCATAGCATCGTACCAACCTTGACGAAAACTTTGGCTGGCAGACTCTGCAAGTTCCTCGTCTTCTTCATTCTCCTCAGCTATGAGTACAATAACTCGGACGCGGCTGTCTTTTGCCAAAGTCAATGGTTCGTCTAAAGAAAGTTGACCGACTTCATCGACAGTACCTTTAACTTCAATCACTTTCATTATTGTGAATCTGAGTTTTGCTGTTAATAGTATATAACTTACATTTATAAATTTTTCTGAAGGGTTGATAACGAATGGGCAAACTGTCGTTACTTACCGCAGTGCAAATTTACTTAAATTATTCTTGTAAAGAGGATTTTCTTTAAGCTTCGCATCGCACGAGTAGCAACATTATGCTGATGCCAAGCTTGATAGAAATCAGCGTAACGCATATTCTGGGAGCATTTCCAGGCTAAATTGTGGGATTCATTATACAATCGCCAATAACTACTTAAAATTTTGACTACCTCCAAGCGCTTCTTACTATTCTGTAGAATTTTCCCTAAGCTCTCTGCTGCCTGCCAACGGGTGTCGTCATCCACAGTTGGAGATTGCAGCAGTTCCACCAAGGCGGCGATCGCTTTTTCATTACCTGTGCCGATTCTCCCTAAGCTCTCTGCTGCCTGCCAACGGGTGTCGTCATCCACAGTTGGAGATTGCAGCAGTTCCACCAAGGCGGCGATCGCTTTTGTCCGGTCTGTTTGTTGCAGTGCTGACCTAACTTTTTCTTGAATTGAACTCAGACCATTAATTGTCAAGTTGAGAATTTGCGCTACTATTTCATCTGCTTTAGAATAATCCCTAAACTCTGCAATTCCTGCGGCGGCTAAAAAATAGGCGCGATATTCATAACATTTTTGACATCCATCTTTAAAATTAACTAAAGCATCGATGAACTTTTGCTTTTGCTGCTTGAGCTTTTCTTCTTCTCGCCCTAACCAAAGTAATATTCTTTGCTTCCACTGCGATTCAAAGATGCGATAAGTTCCTTGACTGGGATTTTTGGGAACATGATTGAGAAAGAAATGCCAATCATCAATTACTATAGCAGCAAAGTATTCTTGAAACGAAGCATGGAAGAAAGCGTAATCAGCAATTTGCTGTAACAGTGTTGTTTTTCCTGCACCTGGTTCGCCAATAATCGCAATTCGCTTACCTTGACTTTTAAGTTTGGTATTCAACACTTGTAAATTCCCCCTTCTAAAGGGAGACTTTCATGGCTTTATATAATGGTGCGTTACGGATTAAATCCTAACGCACCCTACAATACTTATTTTTTTTCATAAATTAAACCGGATTCCTATATTGATCAAAAGAGATATTTTACAAATATCTTCTTAATATCTACCTAATTAATCCTTAAACCAGAGAATCAGGCAAAAGCTAACTCTACCTTTGCCCGATTATGCACACTAAAAGTGCAGAGAATGATTTAAGAATTATCTAGGGTGAATGTGCCGTCTAGTTCCCCAGCCGGGATTGACAATAGCTGCCAAATCTTCGTCCGACAATTGACTGATTTCCTCTTCCAGTTCTTCAACTGTAAAGTCATAGCCGGACTCTTTAGCAATCTTGATGAAGGCTTCTGGATTATCTGTGGCTTTGAGTCTTGCTTGTAATGCTTGGTCTTCTTTAACAGCTTGCAAAAGTTGGGCAGTTTTTTCCTGTGCCATTATATTCTATTTCCTGTTTGAAATATCAAATTGAAAAGTAGAGTTTATGTCATTAAAAGTAGTGATGGGTTTAGCAATATCCACAATTCACATTGCTCTACTCTTAAATAGTTACATTATGTTTATTTATTTGTCTTGTACCATTAGAAATAAATTTACGAGAAAAATCTCACAAATTTCCTGGTTTGTATATCGTAATCTTCCAAGGTACTAACTAATAAAATTGGCAATATCTGGAAAAGTTTAGTTAAGGATTTTCTATATCGAGAACCGCTTATAGGTGCGCCACCAGAGCGAGAGCATGGTTTCAAAACCGTTGAGGAGTACGGAAAGTTTTTTGCAGCTAAACGCAGTTAGCTTGGCGTAATGCTTCCAAGTGTGTGGGGCGGATTGCCTGGAATAATATGGTAGTACGCGATCGCTTTTAACGGGCGCTCCGCGCCATCGCCAAAGGCGGGGCTAAGTCCTGCGAACACGCTACGCGATCGCCCATTGCTCACAAAATCATCTACACTCAAAGTAAGACTGATTATTTGCAGCTTCTGTTATGTCCTCAATTATCGATTCTTTGCCACCTGCTCTCGCTAAAATCGTCCAGCGCTTCCAACGTGCTACAGAACCGAAGCGGCGCTACGAACAATTAATCTGGTATGCTCAGAAGCTGAAGGAGTTCCCAGAAACTGGCAAAGTACCAGAAAACAAAGTTCCTGGCTGTGTATCTCAGGTTTATATCACCGCAGCCCTGGATGATGGTAAAGTTGTATACCAAGGCGATTCCGATTCCCAGTTGACAAAAGGATTAGTAGGGCTTTTAGTGGAAGGCTTAAATGGACTAACTCCTACGGAAATTGTGCAACTCACCCCAGATTTTATTCAAGAAACAGGTTTAAATGTCAGTCTGACACCTTCCCGTGCGAATGGATTTTTTAATATATTTAAAACCATGCAAAAAAAAGCACTTGAATGTAAATTAGATTTACTTAGCTAAATCAATGCACCATTTCACCTCAACCATGTAGTAAATTAATGTAGAGACGTTCCATGGAAAGTCTCTACAAGGGTTTTTCACTTCTTTGCTAAGGGGGTGGGGTGTTTTGATAATTTTTATCACAATTAAAATTTACCCTCATGTCAACCAATTTACTATCAACCTATGATCCTGTAGGATTTGGTGGAACAGTTCACGAATATACCTGGAGTTGGGAAAACCAACCATTGCGGGTGATTTACGAAACCATCGGGACAGGTTCACCCCTCTTACTATTACCAACTTTTAGTAGCGTTTCCATGCGTGGGGAAATGGGTGAATTAGCCAAATTACTAGCCCCCCACTTTCAAGTTACAGTATTAGAGAGCATAAATAAACGGAGTAATCTGTAGTTTATGTGAACCAAACCACTCAAAACATGAGTAAACGTTATCTAGGTCATAACACCTTGGGATTCGCTAGTCCCCTGCCATGTTGCTACTTATTAAACAATCCGCAAGGATAGTGTATTTAGCATAACAAGCTCAGATAACAAGGTTGAAGCAAACATTACCCTGAAAAGGTGAAATTTAAATGTCTAATTTTGTTCTAGTTCTTGATACCAACAAAAAAACCACTTACTCCAATTCATCCAGGAGATGCACGTTTTTTTATTAAATCAACAAAAAGCTGCTGTATTTAGAAGATTTCCATTTACCATAATTTTGAAAGAACCTAAATCTGAAGTTCCAACTCAACCGATTGAATTAAAAATAGATCCAGGGAGTAAAACTACAGGTTTTGCGTTAGTTCAAAATAATAAAGTCATCTGGGGTATGGAATTACAACACAGAGGTTTAGCTATTAAAGAAAGCCTAGAAACTCGAAAAGGAGTAAGGCGAGGAAGACGTTCTAGACATACTCGTTATCGTCAAGCTAGATTTCTTAACCGCACTAAACCTCAAGGTTGGTTAGCACCTTCTTTAAGCCATAGAGTTTTAACTATTAACACTTGGGTTAAAAGATTATGTAATTTTGCCCCAATAACTGACATAGTTCAAGAGCTTGCTAGGTTTGACCTACAGCAGCTAGAAAACCCGGAGATATCAGGCTTTGAGTATCAACAGGGAGAGTTACAAGGGTATGAAGTCCGTGAATATCTTTTGAATAAATGGAATAGAAAATGTGCATACTGTACTGCGGAAAATGTCCCTTTACAAGTTGAGCATATTAAACCAAAAGCCAAAGGAGGAACTAATAGAATTTCTAATTTGTGTCTAGCTTGTGAGAAATGCAATATCAAAAAAGGTACTCAAGATATTGAGAAGTTTTTAGCAAAAAAGCCTGAGTTGTTGAAGCAAATTTTATCCCAAGCCAAGCGTCCACTAAAAGATGCGTCTGCTGTAAATTCAACGAGATGGGCTTTATTTAATAAGTTAAAAGAAACTGGATTACCTATAACAACAGGTTCAGGAGGTTTAACTAAGTTTAATAGAACTCGTTTAGGATTGCCTAAAACTCATTGGATTGATGCTGCTTGTGTAGGAAAAGTTGAAACTCTCAAAATACTGACAACAAAAATTTTAACAGTAAAAAGCACGGGGCATAGTTGCAGAAGATTCTGTAGGATCAATAAATTTGGTTTTCCTTGCACTGAGCCTAAAAAAATATTCACTCATGTTTCTACAGGAGATTTTGTTAAGGCTACTTTGCACAAAGATCGTAAAAACATAACTTCTGGAAAGTATGTAAGTCGTGTTAAAACTCCCACAAAAAACGGATGTGAGATTGTTATCAATGGTTTTAGAGTTGAATTTTCAACAATGAAAGATATTACTAAGGTTCATTGTAGTGACGGGTATAGCTACGTTTGACTACGGACAACTACAATTTTATGA
>NZ_CP007203.1:295571-337754 GCF_000340565.2 Nodularia spumigena CCY9414 | reverse complement strand
ACAAGCTCAGATAACAAGGTTGAAGCAAACATTACCCTGAAAAGGTGAAATTTAAATGTCTAATTTTGTTCTAGTTCTTGATACCAACAAAAAACCACTTACTCCAATTCATCCAGGAGATGCACGTTTTTTATTAAATCAACAAAAAGCTGCTGTATTTAGAAGATTTCCATTTACCATAATTTTGAAAGAACCTAAATCTGAAGTTCCAACTCAACCGATTGAATTAAAAATAGATCCAGGGAGTAAAACTACAGGTTTTGCGTTAGTTCAAAATAATAAAGTCATCTGGGGTATGGAATTACAACACAGAGGTTTAGCTATTAAAGAAAGCCTAGAAACTCGAAAAGGAGTAAGGCGAGGAAGACGTTCTAGACATACTCGTTATCGTCAAGCTAGATTTCTTAACCGCACTAAACCTCAAGGTTGGTTAGCACCTTCTTTAAGCCATAGAGTTTTAACTATTAACACTTGGGTTAAAAGATTATGTAATTTTGCCCCAATAACTGACATAGTTCAAGAGCTTGCTAGGTTTGACCTACAGCAGCTAGAAAACCCGGAGATATCAGGCTTTGAGTATCAACAGGGAGAGTTACAAGGGTATGAAGTCCGTGAATATCTTTTGAATAAATGGAATAGAAAATGTGCATACTGTACTGCGGAAAATGTCCCTTTACAAGTTGAGCATATTAAACCAAAAGCCAAAGGAGGAACTAATAGAATTTCTAATTTGTGTCTAGCTTGTGAGAAATGCAATATCAAAAAAGGTACTCAAGATATTGAGAAGTTTTTAGCAAAAAAGCCTGAGTTGTTGAAGCAAATTTTATCCCAAGCCAAGCGTCCACTAAAAGATGCGTCTGCTGTAAATTCAACGAGATGGGCTTTATTTAATAAGTTAAAAGAAACTGGATTACCTATAACAACAGGTTCAGGAGGTTTAACTAAGTTTAATAGAACTCGTTTAGGATTGCCTAAAACTCATTGGATTGATGCTGCTTGTGTAGGAAAAGTTGAAACTCTCAAAATACTGACAACAAAAATTTTAACAGTAAAAAGCACGGGGCATAGTTGCAGAAGATTCTGTAGGATCAATAAATTTGGTTTTCCTTGCACTGAGCCTAAAAAAATATTCACTCATGTTTCTACAGGAGATTTTGTTAAGGCTACTTTGCACAAAGATCGTAAAAACATAACTTCTGGAAAGTATGTAAGTCGTGTTAAAACTCCCACAAAAAACGGATGTGAGATTGTTATCAATGGTTTTAGAGTTGAATTTTCAACAATGAAAGATATTACTAAGGTTCATTGTAGTGACGGGTATAGCTACGTTTGACTACGGACAACTACAATTTTATGAGATTAAATGCAAAGACTGGCCGGGGTTTGGACAATCTTCGCGTCCGAGTTTAAATTATCGACCAGAAATATATCAGCAATTTCTCGAAGATTTTGTCAAAACAGTCTTCAATACTCCCATTACTGTAGTCGCTGCTGGTCATGCTTCTACTTACGTCTTAAAACTCGCTGTCAAACAGCCTGATGTGTTCACACGAATTTTGTTAATAGCACCCACTTGGCGCGGTCCCTTACCAACGATGGGAGCTAATACACAGATAGCGAATTTTGTCAAGGGTTTAGTGCGATCGCCTATAATAGGACAAGCCCTGTACAAACTCAACACCACACGATCCTTCTTAACATTGATGTATCGCCGTCACGTATTTACAGATGACGCTAAACTGACACCCAGCTTCATTGAGAAAAAATGGCAAACCACGCAAAAACCAGGAGCCAGATTTGCATCTGCCGCCTTTGTCACAGGTAATCTTGATGCTGTAAGAGAGCAAACTGATTTTCTCACACTTGTGCAATCCTTGTCCATACCCCTAATGGTAGTAATTGGCGAGTCAAGTCCCCCCAAATCGAGACAAGAAATGAACGCCTTAGCCGCATTACCCGGAGTCAGAAGCGTCATAGTTCCCGGTTCCCTGGGACTACACGAAGAATACCCAGAACTTGTATTCACACAAGTACAAGACTTTTTACTATCCGCATAAACTCCATATTCATCTGTGTAGCCTACGGCAAGCCGCTAACGCGTCTACATCTGTGTGCATCTGTGGTCGCTCATTCTTTCAACAACACCACATAATAAAAACGATAATCATTATGACTAAAATCTGATAATCAATTAAAGAATTGTAAAAAATTGCTGTCACTCCTAACTCAACGCCCTTAATATTTACGACTTATTGCAGATGCGTCAGTCAAAACTGACTTTTGATGAAGCACTGGAATTACCTCCTCAAAACCAATGACAGTAAATTCACCACAAACAAATAAAAAGAATTATTATGGGTGGTAATGATTATCTAAACTTTGAGAAAAAGGCATTGAGACCATGTTGACTGAAGAAATCACGAATACCGTCCCTGTAACCGTACTCACAGGCTACCTGGGTGCAGGTAAAACCACTTTACTAAACCATATCCTCACCTACGAACACGGCAAAAAAGTTGCTGTAATTGTGAATGAATTTGGGGAAGTCGGTATTGATAATCAATTGATTATTGATGCAGACGAAGAAATTTTTGAGATGAATAATGGCTGCATTTGCTGTACAGTGCGCGGTGACTTAATTCGCATTGTGGGTAACTTAATGAAGCGGCGAGATAAGTTCGATCATTTAGTAATTGAAACTACTGGTTTAGCCGACCCAGCCCCAGTAATTCAAACATTTTTTGTCGATGAAGATATGCAAAGCCTACTGTCTTTAGATGCAGTAGTAACTGTTGTGGATGCGAAGCATATTTGGCAACATTGGGATGCAGACGAAGCACAAGAACAGATTGCTTTTGCTGATGTAATTCTTCTGAATAAAACTGATTTGGTAACGCCAGAACAGTTGGAGGAATTAGAAAAGCGGATTCGGGGGATGAATGCGATCGCTAAAATTTACCCTACCGAAAACGCGCAACTAGGAATGGATGCGTTATTGGGTGTGAAAGCCTTTGACTTAGCCCGCGCCTTGGAAATTGACCCGGATTTCTTAGGTGAAGATGCTCACCAACACGATGAAAAAGTTTATTCTATAGCTTTCGTAGAAAGTGGCGAACTAGACGGAAAAAAACTCAACGCTTGGCTTTCGGAATTATTGCAGACCCAAGGACAAGATATTTTCCGCATGAAAGGGATTTTAAATATTGCTGGGGAAGATAACCGCTATGTGTTCCAAGGTGTTCACATGATATTGGATGGTAAACCTGATCGCCCTTGGAAAGCAAATGAAAATCGGAAAAATGAATTAGTTTTCATTGGTCGCAATCTTGATGAAGCCCAATTAAAGCAAGATTTTCTGGCTTGTTTCGTATGAAGTAGCTAGAGACGCGATTAACTAAATCTGTAAGGTAAATTTCCCCACTCCCCACTCCCCACTCCCCATTCCCCATTCCCTTTGACTTATGAATCCCACAGCTAGCAAAACTAAGGAATTTGAAGAACACTTTTCAACGACGCTTTCAGATTATGTGACTGCGATCGCCTGGTCGCCTCATGGTAAAATTCTCGGAGCCACTTCCGCAGCTGGTGAAGTGGTACTGTGGAATGATGGCAACCTCACCACCCTACAAACTGGTAACGGGACATCAGTAGACTGCGTAGCTTTTTCCCCAGATGGCAAATTTTTAGCCATTGGTGGACAAAATGGACAGGTAAAAATTTGGCAAGATACTCAATTAATTGCTACGCTGGAAAACGCCCCCGCATGGGTAGATAAACTAGCGTGGAGTCCTACCAGTAACCAACTAGCATTTAGTTTAGGGCGTTACGTCCAAGTATGGGATGCTGATACTAGCGAAGTTGTTGTTACACTCAACTTTGATAACTCCTCAGTATTAGGTATTGATTGGCGTAGTGATGGACAATACCTAGCCATTGGTGGCTATCAGGGAGTGAAGATTTGGGACAGCCAAAACTGGGATCAAGAACCGTATCTTTTAGATATGCCTAGTGTCAGTATAGCAATGGCTTGGTCTCCTGATGGCAAATTCCTCGCTTCTGGTAACATGGATCGCAGTATCGCCGTTTTAGAATGGAACAATCCCGACCCTTGGGTGATGCGTGGCTTTCCTGGTAAAATCCGGCAATTAGCATGGTCAGAAGCTACCACCAAACTGGGTGCGCCGATTTTGGCATCTTCCAGCGTTGAAGGTATCGTAGTTTGGGAAAAGCTAGAAGATGAAACCTTGGGTTGGGAAGCACGAGTTTTAACTAATCACGTTGATATTATCACGGCGATCGCCTTTGCGCCTAACAGTTTCCTTCTCGCTTCCGCCGCTAGTGATGGCTGGTTGTGTTTGTGGAACAAAGCTAAACAAGTAACCCAAGTGCTGACAGGAGTTTCCGGCGGATTTTCCAGCCTAGCTTGGCATTCTCAAGGTAAATTCCTCGCCGCAGGTGGTGACAAAGGCGAATTACTAATTTGGTCTAAGGTGTTACGAGGTCAAGGATTCGGACGTAGTTAAAAGTACCAAATCATGTAAGTAGGTAAGCACCGAATAAATCAAACTATGTTACGACTCGTAAACAAGACCCAAACCCTTACTAATGACCAATGACAAATGACCAATGACCACCGTAGCTAGTTAACTTTATTTACGCCGACCTACTTAGGTTGAAGGTAGTCAATTAATTGGCTATGCTGTATCAGAAATAGTATTTATCTGTGAATTATGAACATAGCCAAAATGATTTTGCTTGCCTGTCCTGTATTTCTTACCTCTATACTATTGGTAGCAAATCCAGCACAAGCATCTAGTCTTAATCCTCAATCTGCTACACAAATGATTTCTGTAGCATCTACCCAACCCATTAGTGAATTAGCAACACTTCATTCCACAAAAGCATCTAATCCAATTATGGATCAGCTTGGTTGCAATTGCGCCACTTGTTTTCAATCTAAATTTGAAATCTTGCAAGGGAAATTACCAGTTAACAGTTATCAGTTATCAGTTATCAGTTAACAGTTAAGAGACATAAATTGTTCAACTAATATCATTAGAATAATTTCCCCGATTTTCTCAAAAAGTTGGGGATATTTTTGTTCATAGTGTATCCAAACTTTTTCCAGTTAAGGCTACAATTGCTTTAGATTCATTTGTATGAGTAATAACCAACATAATCAGCACATCTACTATTTTAAAATCTTCAGCATTTTCATACATCACTGATAAGTTAATGATGCTAAAAAAATTACTATCAAATAATTCCTTACGAGCTACCTTAGCCGTCTTCACAATTACATTTTTTGGCTGTGGAAATCAAGCAGCAAGCACTTCCTTCACTCAAACAACCACTAGAATAGATGAGACTCTTCCCCGCGTTGTCGCAACTACCACCGTAATTTGTGACTTAACTAGACAGGTAGCCGAAAATACAATTAACCTGATTTGCTTGGGTTCTCCTGGTAACGACTCCTACCTTTATCAACCCAGACCGGGAGACCCAGAAGCGATCGCACAAGCCAATCTAATTCTGTATAGTGGTTATAATTTCAAACCAGAATTGAGTGAAATAGTTGCCGAAAGTCAAAATTCTGCCCCCAAAATAGCTGTAAATCAACTTGCGGTGACTCAACCACAGCAATTTCAGGTATCTGGTCAAAATTTACCTAACCCTCATATTTGGCACAATCCTCAAAACACTATCAAAATGGTAGAGGTAATTAGTAACAATTTACAAAAATTACAACCTGATAACGCTACATTATATAGTAGTAATACCACAGCAATTAAAAATCAACTAACTCAACTCGATAGTTGGATAAAATCAAGAATAGATACTATTCCGGATAATCAACGAAAATTAGTCACAACCAGTAATATATTAAATTATTATGCCACAGCCTACAAAATTCCTTTAGTAGTCGGGTTAAACGGTGTCAGTAGTGGAGGAAATATCACAGATACACAAGTCAAAAATTGGGCGCGAACTATTCAGAAAGCGCAAGTACCCACAATTTTTGCAGATACCACAATTAACCCCGAATTGATGCAAAATGTGGCTACAGAAGCAAACGTGAGAGTATCAAGAAGACCACTATATACTAATGGACTGAGTGAACCAGGAAGCGAAGCCGATACCTATCAAAAGCTGATGGTTGCTAATACCCGCACAATTGTGGAAGGGTTGGGAGGAACTTACTTAATATTTACCCCAAAAGCTGCTCAATAAAAAAGTAGTCAGCATATAATGATAACGATTATTATATGCCATTTCTTACGAAGTCGCCCAATCGCTGCAACACAGTTAAAACAATTATTCAACTAAATCAATAAATTTAAGTGCAGAATGTGAGCTATAATGTAAATAGCAGTCAAGAGGTCTGACCTTTTCAGATCGCGAGAGCTAGGTCTCTCCTTGACTGATTTTTAATGTCTCAGGATACACAAAATAAATGTATTTGCTATATGCAGATGAGTCAGGTACTACCCACGACCCAAATCAACAATATTTTGTATTAGCAGGTTTTTGTGTATTCGAGCGTCAAGGATATTGGATTAGGAATATGAATTAAATAACATCCAAATTTAGTCTTTGAACTCACCCCGCCTAAGAAGTTGCGTCAAGTCTCCCCTCTCCTTAGCAAGGAGAGGGGTTGGGGGTGAGGTTCTGTATTTTATTAAATCCACATTCCTTAGTGACCAATTAGAGCAAATTGCAGCTAGATTTAACCCAGCAGATCCCATGTCAGTAGAACTACATGGTAGTCCAATGGTAAGTGGTAGAGGTAGCTGGAGAAGTTTTCCCAAAAGTGATAGATATCAAGCTATACAAGATATCTTAAAAGTTTTTCTAGAATCACATCCTAGTAATAGGTTATTTGCAAGTGTCATTAAAAAAGCTGTAGTTTCTCCAAAAGATCCTGTAGAAGTAGCATTTGAACAACTAGCTAGTAGATTTGATAGATATCTCATCAGACTTCATAAAAATGATAATACACAAAGAGGTATTATTATTTTTGATAAATCCACTTATGAGACAACAATTCAATCTCTAGCAACTGATTTTAGAACCATTGGCTACCAGTGGGGTGTCATCAGAAATTTTTCGGAAGTACCTCTATTTTTGGATTCAAAAGCTTCGAGATTAATTCAACTTGCGGATATAATTGCTTACGCTATTTTCAGATACTTTGAAAAAGGAGATAGTACATTTTATTCTATTATCCAAAGTAGATTTGATGCTGAGGGTGGCATAGTTCATGGTTTACATATACTGCAATAATAATCACATACAATTTCTAATTGTATGTTTTGTAGCTCGATTTCTCTCTATGTTGAAGTTCTGCAAGACCGGGGTGAACCTATTCCCGATGATACAATTTAAGTCGTGCTGGTCTGAGTAAGCTAACTACTATATAGCAATCCTATCTGATTTGCTTTCCACCGAGAGGCTCAGATCCCCGACTTCTTCAAGAAGTCGGGGATCTTTGGGTATCTTTGGGTTCGTAACTGATTTAGGATTATTATATTAGGATCAGAATGTATCAAGTTAGTTGAGAAAATCGGCTGAGGAATTTGTGGAATTACTGTAAAGTAAATGCTCATGGCTTGATGAGACGTTCTTCAGAGCTCCTAAACTGAGCAGAGTCTATAAAAATCCAAGGGTGAAAATTTGGGGTATGTGGTGGGTCTTGGGGATGGGGTGCGACTTCCCATTTACCCTCTAAGACAGTATCAGACATGGTGTTAACAACCTTAATAGATTGTTTCAGCTTTTCACCTAAGTTAGTTGCTGCAAACTCCAACACTGATGGACTCAACTCAACTTCTGGTACACGCACTAAATCAAGAGGTTTCAACGCCTCTAAAGCTGTTTGTGCATCAGCAAAACGTTCATTGAGTCGAGGTTTCACCATCAACTCCAACCAGTTGAGAAAGCGCAGGTTTAACCGAGGTAATAAATGACGAAAATTAATCACATAAGGGTCAAAGTCATTAGTCAAATTTTGCATTTGCGTTGATTTTGTCCCAGTCAGTAGACAAATCAGCGTTGCACCCAAACCATAAAGGTCAGACCCTACCGTGGGCTTACGCATTTGCTCTGGGGGAATAAAACCAGGAGTACCATTAAATACACTACTAGCAGCTAGTTCCTGGCTACCAATGCGACTCATCCCAAAGTCAATCAGATAAACATTAATTTGCTCATCCACTAAGATATTTTCTGGTTTAATATCTCGATGGATGACCGGAGGAATCCGATTTTGTAAATAAACTAAAATTTCTAAGGCTTTAACAGCTATTTGTTTGATTTCTTCCGGGTCAAAACTGCGCGAAACTGCTAAATTTGGGGCGTTTTTGTATTCTTGGATTAAACAAAAGCCATCGGTTGTTTCAAATGCACCCAAATATTTGGGAATCCCTGGGTGATTGAGTCCCTGTAGCACTTGAATTTCTCGCTCATGTTCTTTATAAGCTGACCAGTCAGAACCAATTTGAGCAAAACAGAACTGCTTGACTACCACCTGTTGACTTGTCTTCAAGTCTGTCGCTAACCACGCAATTCTTCCCCCTTCCCGATTCCGTCCCAGTTCGCTAATGACCTGATAACCTTGTGGGGAAAAGTCTGGATAGTTCATAGTCTGGTAGCAGCAAGTTAATGTGATTAATTTAGCACACGCGCATAGTTCATAGTGAGTAGGGTGAGTCAACAGTTAAATATAGGCGTTTTAACCAGGTTGTTGAATCGGGTCAAAGTATATATAATTACAATAAGATTAGAATCATTAATTACATGATTAACCGTCAATGGCTACAAATTAGCGAGTATGTATTGTTGAGTTTATCAATATTAGGAGCGATCGCAGGCGCAGTGACTCAGCAGGTGATTTATGTCGCTGTTCCTCTGATTTTAAGTTTGGCGTTAAATTTAGCTAATCGTCCCCAGTTGAATTCTTTCCAGTCTCAACAACAGATTTCCCAACTACAAGCAACTTTACAAAATCTTGAGGAAACTATGGATACATCTAATCAGCGTTTGCAACAAATTGAAGCTTGGAGACAACAGTTAACTCAAGTGATTGACCAAAAAATTGAGATGTCAATCCAAAAACTAAGTACCGTCTTTGACGAAGTTAATCAAAAAATTCAAACAGTTAATAATCGCTTAAATCAGTTGGATGATTCTATCATAAATTTGAGCAACACTATTCAGAATCAAGAGGAAATATTATTAAAATTACAGCATAAGCAAACTGATTTATCACAATTTGAGCAACAATTTCACTCCCTGAATTTGCGAGTTGAGGAAATTGATAAATCGGTCAAAAGTTGCAGTGAAAGCAATCAGCAGCAATTGGCGGAATTCAGCAAAATCCAACAACATCAAGATAGAGAGTTTTTCCAAGCTAATCAACAAATTCAGGTTTTTCAATCCCGGTTAAGAAGAAATTGACCAATCACTACAGCATTTGCATGAAAGTATTGGGGGACAAAGTTGCAGTGAAAGTAATCAGCAGCAATTGGCGGAATTCAGCAAAATCAAACAACATCAAGACAGAGAGTTTTCCCAAGTTAATCAACAGATTCAGGTTTTTCAACCCCGGTTAGAAAAAATTGAGCAATCAATACAGCATTTGCATCAAACTCTTGGGGAAAAATTTCAGGAATTAGAGAAAATTCAACAAAATCAAGCTGCGGAAAGTTCGCAATTTAATCAGGTCGTTGATAGAATCAACGAGCGATTAGCCACTTTAGATAAGTTAACAGATTTTAAATGGTTTAACAGATTTTAGATGGTTTATTTGATGCGTTATTCAAACCGTTACCAATATCTAATTCTCAAGAGACTAAGGGATTGATTCAAGCACTTCCCGCTACACCTGTATCAGATAATCAAGCAAAAGATTTAGTATTTGTCGGTACTTTAAAAGGTCACGAAAATAAGGTTTTGTCTGTGGCTTTTAGTCCTAATGGTCAGATTTTAGCTGCTGGAAGTGGAGATAAAACAATTACACTGTTTCCTTGTAGGTAAAGAAAATATGCAACTATTTTTTCAGAAATAGTCACTAATTTCGTAGTTGGGATATCAGCACAAGAGAAATGAAGATTGATTTTTAAGGGGGAGTAGCTATGAACTTACAAGAAACTCAATTGCAAATTTATCACCTGAGACAACAAATGATTTTAACCCTAGATCATCCTAAATCAGTTAAGTTACAAATAAAAAATATCAACTTAATTCAAAAACAATTACGAGCTATTAAAAAGGAGGTTAATTTGGCTATTAAAGAAATTAACCAACAGGCTACACAAACTACTCCTGACAGTATTATCTCATTAGGACTAGATTTGTTTGGTCAACGCAAGTTTGCTGGTCAAATACGACAAAGCACAAGGAGGGCTATTCAGTCAGAGAAAATCAGCTTAAGACAACCTTATATGGATGTTAAAGATGACATTGACCAAGTGCTATTAGAGGGAGATAAACTTAAATTACAAGCAGAACAATATTTAGCTGTGAATAGTTAATTTTTATGAATAGACAGATGCAGAAATGAAGGGATAGAAAAAAGTAGTCAGGATTTGACTAAAGTGCTGATTACAAATACTTAAAAGTACTAGATATTGACCGAAATAAAATATGCGTCTGACATAACCGTTGTAGAGACGTTGCATGGAACGTCTCTACTGTATTAATTTACCATCCCCAAGTGCCAGGACTACCTTTGAAGGGTCCGACAATATCATTGGTAATCCAACCACCGTAAAAGTTACCTGGTTGCGGTTGGACTTTTTCGCCATCGATGTAGCACGCGTCCATGAGATGGGCATAAAATGCTACATAATCTTTAATAGATGCAAATGTTGGTGTGGGGTCGGGATAGAACCAAGCTGCATTCTGGGCTTCTTTATCACCCACGCGGATGGTGTAGTAACCAGCAGAGCCTTTCCATTCACAAAAACTAGATTTTGGCATCCGTACTAGGTGTTCCATTTTGATGTCCGCAGGGGGGATGTAGTAACCCGGTGGATGACTGGTTTCTAAAACCCGCTTGGCGTTATGGGTGTCAGCAATTGTGACTCCATTAAAGATGATTTGAATATGTTTGCTTGTGTCTTCTAAGCGAGGGGGACGGGGGTAATCCCATACTGATTCTTGTCCGGGAGCAGGGTTAATGCGTTGGGGAAACACCATGATAAATAAATATTAAAGCTTTATTTTAATCAAGGAACCGCCTTGGCGCTAGCCTCTCCCTTTGGGAGAAGAAGCCAAGGAAGAACCTCACCCCCAGCCCCTCTCCTTACTAAGGAGAGGGGAGATTTTGACAAATTACGATCAATTTATGAGGTAATTCAAGTTTTTTAGAGATATTTACTTTTTAATGGACAACTGCTATATAAAACCTAGACAAAACTAGACTTTACTTTCTACTTCAACGGGAGCATGGGAGCAGTTATCCCTCAGTAGACTTTCACGCCTTAGCCAGACGCGATTGTGTTCCAATTAAGTTTCTGAAAAAGACTACCACCATCATTGCTTGGTTTTCGCGTCGGCAATAGTCTCAATTCAATACTTGATATCACCGTATTATATATCAAGTAGTTGATTTTTTCCTAAAATATATATTGATTTTTGTCAATATAAGTATAGTTTTGTCTATTAAATTGTCAACTTAGGACTTGCTCTTTTTGTTGGTTGACTATCTCCAAGTATTGATTACGTGTTCCATCTAATCGGTAGTGGTCGCAAATTTGACAGAGTTTTAAAATGTCTAATCTGCTGAATACTTTCTGTTGTTCAATTTTGTTGTCGTTCCTCCACCGCCAAAAGGTTGTCCGATCAATGCGCCGATTGCTATCAGGCCATCTTCTTCGGGAGAGAAATTCGATCAATTCATCTTCATGAATCGAATAATCCTGTGGCAATTTCATGAGTTTTTGGCTTAATTCCTTGAGGGGGATCAGTGGATCTAGCTTCGATAATTTCATGTCAGCAAGTTCTGATATTTTTATATGAGTCCAATTATGTGGAATGCTTTATACACCAAAGTTTTATAGTATTAAATTGCACTGGAACTCTGTGAGTTTAATAGCAAATGAAAATATGAGGTGATTATGGGATTTTGTTGACTGTTGTACATATTTCAATTTTGCTAAATCAATACTATAGAGTTACATTATTTATTTACAGAGAATAAACTGATTAATATGCAAGTGCAACCCATATGCAACAGGTTTACTATTCAATGTTGGTGATAATCTTATCAATATGAATTGTCGAGTTTATGCAAAGATGAATAAATTGAATGATTATATCAAAATAAATGACTTTGTTGCATGGGATTTGATAAATTTATTATAGATATTTATAGCTAAAGTGATAATGTTGTCAACTTAACAGGTGGGGAATAAAAATTCCCAAAGTATCAGCTAATAGATAGATTCATCAGTAGGCGGTGACACTATGTCGGTTTATGATCTAAACGAGTTGCTTGCTCTAGGGCGGCTTTTTCTTTGGCTCTTTTGGCGTAGGATTGTAATTGGGTGCGATCGCATCCTGTAAGAATAGTCAGATTTTCCCAACTCATCCCCCGCATTAACATTTCTACACACCAAGTATGTTGGGTTTGGGCGATCGCTGGCGGTTGTCCTTGAGGCGTTAACAATCCTTCTGTCCACGTTTGCCAATGTTGCAATAAATCTGATTCTGTCATAGCTTCACCAATTTGGTTGAGAAACATCGCAGATTGATGATCTTTACGACTTTTGAGCCATTTAATTAAAGGATTGTTGCTGTAGGAACCATAGCGTTTACCCAGAATCCACTGATTAACAGGGACTTGGCGGCAAAATTCTGGGGTGGTAATTTGGAGGAAGTGTCCAGAAGCATCACAGATTTGGTGGTTTTGCTGCAAACTGACAATTTCTCTCGCAGATAAACCAGCACCAAATAACACATAAGCCAAAGCATAATCTTGTGTTCCCAACTTTCGAGCTTGTTGCAAAATTTGGTGAACTAAACCCACAGGTAAATCAGCTACTTCCTGCACCTTTCCCAGAACTATTGCTGATGTTCCTGAAGATGACATCGCACCGTGTAAAAATAACTCCACTAAATTCTCCAAAAAATCATCCCGATCCACCCACAATTCATTAAATTCACTGGTGAATTCAATTACCGCATACCCCAGAATCATCACATTCAGCAAACTAGCTAATTTTTGTGCGGGGAGATAGGTATTTAAATCTCCTTGCTGGATGACAGTGGCTAAATATTCCGCTACATAGCGATTTGCTTCAGTTAACCCACGTCCTAAAGCGCGGCGATTTTCCATCGGGTACTGGTTAGCTTCACCCACCACAGAGCGAACTAACTCCGGTATCCGTTCCAAGGCATATAAGCTGTCACTTGCATAATCTTTGAGTGCTTGGTAGATGTCACCAGGAGGAGTAGCCCTTTGCACCAGGGACTCCCCTAAATTCTTAAAAGCTGCGGATTCTTCCAGCACAGACAATAACAGCCCATGCTTGTTCCCAAAATTTCGGAATAACGTGACTTCGTTGACTTCTGCTTTTTCAGCGATTTGGCGGGTTGTAGTGGCGCTAACTCCCTGGGCTGTAAATAATTCCAGTGCGGATTGAATCAGACGTTGACGTGCTGAAATGGGTTGATCTGTCATAAGGAATAATGCAAGTGGTACTTGCATGAAAGTTACAGGTCTGTTAGCATAACAAATGTAAGTGATACTTGCTTTTCTTTACTGTAACTAACTGCTATGCAGAGTGGGCAGAATCCTACTGGAGTTACGCCAAGAAATAGCAAATCGCTTCATTATCCATCAACAGGAATTTTTATGACTGCGAAGTTTCTGGCGTTCACTCCTGAGATAGGAAATCCACCAAGTATTAGGTGGGTGAACGTGGCATTTTTTGCTGCATTTCATGCCTTAGCTCTCCTAGCTCCTTGGTTTTTCTCTTGGCCAGCACTAGGTTTGCTGGTGTTTCTCCATTGGTTATTCGGAAGTATCGGTATTTGTCTAGGATATCATCGACTGTTGAGCCATAAGAGTTTTCAAGTTCCTAAGTGGTTAGAATATGCGATCGCCACAATTGGAGCGCTGGCTTTACAAGGAGGTCCGATTTTTTGGGTTGGTGGACACCGCCAGCATCACGCCCATACAGAAGATGTCAATCTAGACCCATACTCCGCCCAGCGAGGATTTTGGTGGAGTCATATGCTGTGGATTTTTTACCCACGTTCTGAATTTTTTGATTATCAAGTTTATCAAAAATATGCGCCTGATCTAGCACGACAACCTTACTATCGCTGGCTAGATCGCTATTTTCTCCTCCTGCAAATTCCCTTGGCCTTACTGCTGTATGTCTTAGGGGGTTGGTCTTTTGTGATTTACGGTACATTTTTGAGATCAGTTTTATTGTGGCATTCCACTTGGTTTGTTAACTCCGCATCACACCTTTGGGGTTATCGTACCTTTGATGCTGACGATGGCGCACGTAATCTTTGGTGGGTATCTCTAGTCACTTACGGAGAAGGTTGGCACAATAACCATCACACTTATCCCCACATGGCGAAATCTGGATTGTCTTGGTGGGAAATTGATATGACTTGGTGGAGTATTAAACTCTTGCAAACTCTAGGTTTAGCCAAAAAAGTAGTTTCTGTTCCCCCTCATAGCGCCGCAATCAAATAGATGGAATCCCAAAATATTACAGAATCAACAACAGGAAAACCACGGATTTAACTGTGGGGAATGAGTTACAAAATTGTCATGCCGACTGCTGATCGTGCCGTCGGCTTGTTCAAAGATTTTTCAAAGCACATTTGAGATGATTTTTGAGTTTTTCCGTACATTCTTTAGTTAAGTTGCGGTATTAGCGAATTTTAAAAACGAACCACTCCAGGCACAGAGAACACAGAGTCATGAGGGAAAGAGAGGTTTTTGAATTTGCTAAGTTTTTTTTTGAAATTTGTATTCAATTTCAAGTTAGGCAAACATTTCGTTAATTAAATCGCTGTAACGTTCTGTGACAACATGGCGCTTAATTTTGAGAGTTTGAGTCAACATTCCATTTTCTTGTGAAAACGGCTCAGAAATTAAGCGGAAGGGAACAATGCGGTCATTGGAACTATATCCAGGCCTGTTACGAACTTCTCTATCTAGTTCTTGGCGAAATAAATTCTGAACAGGTTGGCTATCTAAGTTAAGTTGCAAACCCTGATTTTCTGCCCATTCCTCAAGGTTATCCCAATTGGGAACAATTAAGGCTCCAAGCGATCGCCTGTCTTGACCAACTACGACAATTTGATCTATATAATCACTACGCAGACACGCATTTTCAATCGGTTCTGGCTCTACATTCTCTCCATTACTTAAAACAATCGTATCTTTTTCTCGCCCTGTCAACACTAAATCCTGCTGTGCGGTCAGAAAACCTAAATCTTCCGTATTAAACCAGCCTTTGGGATTAATGGCCTTGTTTGTGGCTTCTGGGTTGTGATAGTAACCCTGCATAATCTGAGGTCCCCGTGCTAAAACTAAACCTTTTTCTCCTTGGGGTAGAGTTTTGCGCGTTTTTGGGTCAACAATCCAAATTTCCGTTCCCGGAATTGGTATACCGGCTGACCCCCGCAAATTATGTTCAGGTCGCCTGGTTGTCAAAGCTGCGGCTGTTTCCGTTAATCCATAGCCTACCAGCACTTCTATACCAATAATTTCATAGAATGTTTCTAAGCTGGGGCTGAGACTTCCACCACCACAAATAGTCTGTTTTAATTCTGCACCTATTTGTTCACGAACTTTTTTGTAAATTAATCTATCAGCCAGTGCATGGATAGGCCAAAGTATGGCTGTTTGGGTTCTAGCTCTTTGGCGTTGCCACATAGAAGGGTTTTGTTGTTCTAAACTTAATCTATGCACAATTCGCCTAGCTCGAATATAGCGATCGCTCATGGCCAGCATATAATTAATTAAACGCCGTTTTTGGGCAGATTCTTGGCGAAACTGTTTGTGTACCTCATCATGAATAGATTCTAATAACCGAGGTACAGAAACAAAATACTGCGGTTTTTGGACTTTGAGATCCTGCTTAAAATGACGCAGATTTGTATAAATCAGAGTGCAACCTTGGGAAAAAGCAAAATATTCAATCACCCGTTCATAAATATGCCAAGTAGGAAGAATACTTAAGACGCGATCGCCTGCTTCTAACTGCACAACTACTGCTAAACTACTAACTTGATGCAACAAATTTCCGTGACTGAGCATCGTTGCTTTCGGCTGACCAGTAGTTCCAGAAGTGTAAACCAAAGTTGCTAAACTCTCGCGGGTTTGCTCAACTGGTGAAAAAGTTTGATTACTCCCAATTTCCATAATCTGGGAAAAATTTAACACCTTCAACCCCGGATGTGTCTCCACTTCCTCATCTGAAAGTACAATGGCTAATTTAATTGGCAAATCATGTATCTGCTCAACTAGCTTATTCAGAGTAGCTTGATTTTCTACTACCAAAGCAGTAGCTTCACTATTACGGAGAATATATATTAGTTCATCTTGAGAGGCTTGAGAACTACGCACAGCATCCACAGCGCCAGCTACCATAATACCTTGGTCAGCAATTAACCAACGCAGATTATTTTCCGAAAATAAACCAACCTTTGCCCTTAGTGATACACCCAAGGACTGTAAACCAGCCGCAAACTGTTGAATTTGCTCCCACAACTCAATGTAAGTCATACTTACATCTGGCTTGGCGTGGGGGTCGTGTACGGCTACAACATTACTAAAGCGTTGAGCTGCTATTGACCAAATTTCGGGTAGAGTTTTGACACTACTGTAATCAGTTTGCTGTTCTAACGTGAGGCTAGAAGCACTAACAAAGGAAGGACTGTTCATTAAAAACCTCTAATAAACCGCGTCCCCTTGCACCACACCTTGGTAACTATCGTAGTCCTAAATCATTTCTGAATCTCTTTACTTCTTCACTTGGCGACCTTCTCCCTTGGCGCTAGCCTCTCCCTTTGGGAGAAGGGGAGACGCTACGCGAAGGCGACTTGGCGGTTCGATAAATTCATAAATCAAATAGGATGGCTATATATTACTTGTTAGTACCTCAAATAATAATCTGCCGAATGGGTGAGTGTTAAAGTAATTTGCCTCACGCAGAGACGCAGAGGCGCAGAGAGTAAGAGTTGGAATCTTTAATTACGAATTACGAATTACGAATTACGAATTAATTGAGCAACTCGTATTGCAGATATGATGGCTCCTTCATGTAATCCGTCTGCAAGGTACGCTCCCGCATGGTAGGTGTTGTTTTCACCGTTGTTGCTGATAATTTCGTTTCTGTATTTGAATGATTCTACTGTGTATAGGGGGGTGTGGTGTGACTGTATGTGCAGAATTTTATCTTCGGCGATGAGATTATCTAGGTTAAAGGCTAAGTTGTATTCAGGAGGTGATGTTATTCCGCACAACTGGTTGAGGTAAGCGTTATATCCCCATCCTTGTTCTGTTTGGAAAAAATCAAATTCCCCTGGTTGTTTGATGCCCTGTCTATTATATATTGAAGTGTCGGTATGTATAACTGTTTTGGCTTGGTTTTTTTGCCAGGCTGAAAATCTTTTAATTTCTGCATTTGTGGGGTCTGATAATAATTGCATTACCTGATCAGGTGGGGTTGCTAAAACTACTTTGTCGAAAAGATGCGTCACCCCATCAGATAAATTAATTTGAACTGCATTATTTTGTCTGCTAATTCCTGAAACTTTTACGTTGAGCCAAATATTTCCCTGAAAGCGTGCTAAGATTTTTTCAATATAGGAATACACTCCGCCTTTTATCCTCACCCACTTGACAAATATATAGTCTCGCAGTGTAGGAATTACCAATTCTACCGGACAATTATCAATTAACTCAAAGGGCATAGAATAGCTGTACATTGCTAATAGTTTTAGCCAATCATTTCGGATACACTGATTGGGCAAATATTGCGAAATTGGCTGATTAAAAAGATTTTCTTTGGGGATAAAATGGGTTTTTCTCCATAACTTAGCAGCCCCCGCATAAAGAGTATTGAGTTTAAACAATTCAATTAAACTTTGTATTCCTGTGCAATTTTTGCGGATGAGCAATGCTGACAGGAAACGGCGACCATCTTGCAAAAATAAGGCTGAACCAATATCAACGGCTTCTAACTCTACTTCTAACTCTTGCATTAGTTTGATAAAGTTGTGAAATACAAGAGGAAATTCCAGTACACCACATTCTAAAGTCTGATCACAGTTTAATTGATTGGGTTGAACGTTTTTATTTAATGTCCGAATATGTCCACCTAAAATCGGTTGTTTTTCTAAAACTGTGACTTCATGACCATTTTTATTGAGCAGGTATGCTGTCACCATACCGCTAGCTCCGCCTCCAATAATTGCTATTTTCATATCTCATTACTAAACTAATGGGATGATTTTAAAAAATGACGAGGCTCAGATCCCCGACTTCTCCAAGAAGTCGGGGATCTATCTTTAATCTGACTGTTAGCCTTTTGGTAAAATTACATCACCTGATAATTTTTGATATAAACTTGCTCCCGTCCAAAATGTTGGCGCAAATCCTGGATAGCCAGATGAGGCGTTACAAAAGTAGAGATTTTTTAAAGATGTTTGGTAATTGAGTCTACCAATACCCATATTGCCAGGTGTGAGATTTGAACCATAGGAATTTCCTTTAGGACACCAACAATATCTTTCATTAGTGGTAGGACTTCCAGTGATTTTAAAGTCAAGATGATTTCTAATATTCGGAATATAATGCTTTTCGACAACATCTAAAATGGCATCTAAAATTTCGGCTTTTTTCTGTCTATAAGCCTTGACATCGGTATCTTTAAGCTGTTTAAAATAATCATAATTAGCAACTGTCAAAAACTCGATGATTTGGCATCCTTCTGGACTGTCTGGCTGCTCTGTCATTAAAGAAGGTGTAGTAATGGCAAAACTAGGCTGAGAAAAATCATTTTTTTCATACATCTGATAAAATGCTTCATTCAAGTCTTGATGACTGGTATGAAAGACATTCCATTTTCCAAATCCGTAGTCACGCAAATCAATATCTTTGACAACGCAGTAAGCCATGAAATTTGAAGGGGAATATTCATAATTAAGCTTCTGGCGGACTTTTCTGGAAAACTTTTCTACTCCAATCATCTGGGCAGCTTTTTGAGGATCTATATTACAGATAATGTTTTCGCCAGTGAATTCACGGCTTTGATGGGTGATTCTATTAATCGCCTTAACTTTAGTGACAGTTTTGTTAATAACTTGAAAATCAGTTACTTCCTGATTTAGCAGAATTTCGCCGCCGTTATCTTCAATTACCTTGACTAATGAATTGATGACATGATCAAAGTGCTGTTCGGGGTAGAATGCGCCTTGTTGATATCCGGTAAATAAAATTACCCAAGCGTAAAAAGAAACTTGATTTGGAGGTAATAAAAAATCAGGCCATTGCAATGCTAAGAGGGTTTGCGCTGCTGGCGGTAATTTGAATTTGTCGAACACATCTTGCAGCGTACTGTTGAGATACATTACAGCACTGGATACTTCACCGAAATGTGCGAATATTTCCGCCGGAATCATTGGCGGTGATAATTTCTTGATTCCTTGACTGGTTTTTTGCACTTCCCAGACAAATTTACGTATTTGTTCAGCATTTTGGGGAAAAAGTTCAGATAGTCGCCGAATTAACTCTGCGGGTTCGGAGGGAATATTTAATGAGTAACCAGGCATTCTCATATGATCAAAACCGTTAGGATCATATCGAGTAAAGGTGACATCTTGATCCAAGTTGAGTTTTTTCAAGACACGATTCACTGTATGTCCTTCGCCACAATCCCAAACATAATGTAATTGGGCGTTGAATTTATATTTTTTTGCCATCGTGAAGGTGTGGCCAAATCCCCCCGGATGTTCATGCGCTTCCAATATTTGAACTTTATGGCCAGATTTTGCCATCAGTGAGCCAAATACCAATGCTGACAAGCCACTACCTAAGATGAGATAATCTGTTTTCATGCGTATATCAACCGCTCAAGGTATCAGCGTGGATATGCAAAATGTTAATTTGGAAAACCGTGATTAACTTTATCTTACTCAACTATCAGGAAATATTCGCTCATGCCATACTTAAATTCTGCTAGTAATATTCGTGCCAAAGTCGCTGAATATACCAATGCCAAGACTTTGTGGATTGATACAGAAGTGGCTGATTATAAATCTCGTAATCCTCGACTGTCACTGATTCAGGTATTAGATGATCCTACAGATATGAGTGGCGATCGCGTCAACCTTTTAGATGTGCTGAATCAGCCTGATGTGGTGGGTGAGTTTATTGAGCAAATCATGATTAATCCTGAGATTGAGAAGGTATTTCACAATGCCAATTATGATTTAAAGTTTCTGGGTAAGAAGAGAGCGAAAAATATCACTTGTACTTTAGAAATAGCTCAGAAAATACCCTACTATATTTTACCATTACCTAATTATCAACTGAAAACTTTAGCTACTGCACTGTGCAGATTTAATTATATTGATAAACAGGAACAAAGTAGTGATTGGGGGAGAAGACCTTTAACTGAAGGGCAGATAGAATATGCTTATTTAGATTGTATTTATCTGGCTCAAGTACATTTGCAGTTATTAGAATTACAAGTAGCAAGTAACCCAGACCCCAAAACAGAAGATTTAACCGCTCTGGATGCCAGATATTCAGAATTGTCAGAAAATTGGCAGTTATTAAAGTCAGAATTTGAGCATTTACAAGAACGCTTTAAAAAAGCGATGCAGGCTCAAAATGTCATGGAAACTTCTGTTTGTAAGTTAATTAGTTATGAGCGTCAAACTGTAAAAGTGCCATTGACAGAATTAGTTAAACTGCTACAAAACCAAGATGTGAGTTTAGATTTCCCCATTACATTGACTCAGAAAATGCAAAAAGATTTAGGTGATAATTTGGAGAAATTAGCTGTAGATATTGACACAACGACATCTTGGCGACTGTCTACCAAGAATCAAGAAAATGAAGATACGCAGGAGTGAAGCTGCGAAATAGTCAAATTGACTATTTAGATTGAGTGAATGTTGAGCAGGAAGTTTAAATAATATTAAATTTTGATTTCTCAAGCGAATTGTGCATAAAGTATAAGGAAAAACATAAAAATCCCATATAGTTGCCTAAAATATAATTCACATAACAAACATAGAAATTATCCAGGTAAAACATACCTATGTAGAATACTGAATTAAGAACTGGCAAATATAATTGAAATTAAGAGATAGGAGGTATAGACTTTCCGGAAGTAGTGAAGTACAAAGTCATCTGTGTTCATCTGTGGTTAATAAACTCTTATAGCCTAAAAAAGTGATAAGAGGCGTAAGAATTGAAACAAACAAAGAAATAAACAAATTAGGCGTAAAATCACAAAATAATGGAGTTAAAACCAATTTTGTGTTAGTGCATGAACTAAATTTAGTGCTAATTGTAATCCAGGTGTAATGACGGTTTAGGGTAACTTATGAAACTGCGGATATTTGAGCAAGAGCAGGAGAAAGTTAAAAGAAGATTGACGATAGCTGTAGTTACCGCATTGAGTGCAATTACCAGCTTTTCTTGTAGTCAAAACCAAGATGTCTTGGTAACAGAAATAGGTGTTAGTCCTCCTAGCAGTCGGATAGCGCAAACATCCCCAGCAGGTAATCTCTATGTTCAGGGGAAGAATCAGCACTTTCAAGGTGATTTGCAAGGAGCGATCGCTACTTATACTAAAGTGATTGATGTCGATCCAAATTATGCGACCGCCTATAAGAGCCGGGGACTAGCTTACTTTGATGCTGGAGACAAGCAAAGGGCGATCGCTGATTACAATCAAGCGATTAATCTTGCTCCTGACGATGCCGAAGCCTACAATAATCGCGGAAATGCTCTGTCTTCTCTAGGAGAGAACCAACGGGCGATCGCTGACTATAACCAAGCCATTCGCCTCGCGCCTCGCTACGCTGAAGCCTACAATAATCGCGGAAATGCTCGCGCCGCCCAAAAAGACAATAACGGGGCGCTAGATGACTATAACCAAGCCATTAGCCTCGATTCTCGCTATGCCATTGCTTACAATAATCGTGGCAATGCTCGCGCGGCTCAAGGAGATAGACAGGAGGCGATCGCCGATTACAATCAAGCCATTCGCCTCAATTCCACTTTTGGCCCCGCCTACAATAACCGAGGAAATGCTCGTGCGGCTCAGGGAGACAGAGAAGGCGCGCTTCAAGATTTGGAAAGAGCCGCAACCATTTTTCAAGAACAAAATAGCAATGATTTATATCAGCAAGTCATGAATAATATGAGAGAAATCGGGCAGTAACCGCTTCTTTATTTACTGAATAAAGACTCAAATTCGGCTTGCAATGAAGTCATATCTGCCAGCCGCGCCACGAGTATATTCTCATTACCAGCATCAATTAAACGGACTTTCCAATAACGAATACTTTCGGCGTTGTTTAACCAAAACTTCACTACAGTCTCTCGGACTTGTTCAGTATTCCAACCCCATTTAACTGGTAAGGGTTCTATAGATTCTAATACAGCATCTAATGTACATTTGTGGGTGCTGAGATATTCTACCGCACCTCCACTTGGTTGGTTGATGGTCTGTTGTTGATGGTTGAAAAATTGCCAAGTAGGAGATACGCCTACAATGTCAAAAGTGTATTTCATTCCAGTCCTCCCAAGGATTCATGAGTTGTGTGGATCATCAAGATTCGGCTGACGAACTGTAGCCAAACAGCATTTGAGACTAGCTCAAAAAGTAATTGATTTGGCTATAACATAGATTCATTTGTGTTTAGTGAAATTAGCACTCTCCCTATTAGAGTGCTAGAATATATTCAGGTATTTATTGTATTATTAAAGAGTTTTGAGCAATATTTAAAGGGTAAATGATATTTTTAATAATTCTTTAACAAATGCCACAGGTGAATTAGCGGCTTTAGCGGCTGCTGGTTTGTGGGCGATCGCCTCGGTGGTATATGGTATTGTGGGGCAGCATATTCCGCCGCTACGACTGAATTTTCTGAAGGGAATAGTGGCCATCGCCCTGCTAATTTTCACCATTTTGCTCACAGGGGAATCCTTACCCACCTCCGCCCCCCAGTCTATTTTGCTACTGTGCTTGAGCGGGGTGATCGGTATTAGCTGGGGTGATACGGCTTTTCTAGGGGCGATTAATTACTTAGGCGCACGTCGTGTTTTACTTCTGGGTACTCTTGCGCCTCCCATAACTGCGATCGCCGCGATGATTTGGCTTCAGGAAACTTTAAATATCTGGGCTTGGTGTGGAATTTTCATCACAATTTTAGGAGTGGCTTGGGTAGTCACAGAACGAGTTCCTGGTAGCAGCGACGATTCCCCCGCGCACCTATGGCGAGGTATCGGCTTGGGCTTATTAGCGGCGATCGCCAATGCCATCGGTACAGTTATCTCTCGCGTAGCATTTACTACTGGCAGCATGACATCTCTCTGGGCGGCATTATTGCGCTTGGGTGCAGCCGAATTGATACTCTTGGCGTGGATGTGCTTACCCAAGCATCAGGCGCAAGCATTACCATCTCCCTACAGACAATCTATGCGAGTGATTTTTGCTACTTGCTTTGCCGCTTTTTGTGGGACTTATTTGGGGATTTGGCTACAACAAACAGCAATTAAATTCACGGCCGCGGGAATTGCTTCCACCTTGTTACAGACTAGCCCCCTGTTTGTGATTCCGATTGCTATCTGCATGGGGGAAAAAGTCAGTTGGCGAGCCATAGCTGGTGTCATAATTGCCATCATCGGCATTGCATTGTTATTTTTTTCCTAGCACATCGTGACACTGAACTTACCTGAATTTACAAGAACTTCTTAACCTGTGTATTTTTTTAAAATTATGATTGCTCTTCAACTTTTCTGTGCAACAATCGAATACAATAAAAAATTATACACCGAGAAAACTTAATTGTTGAAGATGAGCAAAACCAAATAGAACCGATGTTTTTAGAAGCTGAGAGTTTTAGCCTTGGTATTTAATGATCTTCAGATAGTTGGGTTTTTTCTTCCTTCGATATTTATGTTCACAGGAGAATAAAAAAATGAAGCATCCTTTTGATTTAGAAATTACAGAACTACAATCCCTGAATTTAGAGTTTCAAGAAGTGACCGATAAAGAAGCTGCTGAAATTACAGGTGGACTTACCTTTACCTTCACATTTGATCTAGGTGCAAACGGTGGCGGCTTCCCTAACCCAAGTCCATCATCATTTCAGATACCTGCATCATCATTTCAGATACCTCCCTTCACTATAGGTGGAAACGGTGGCGGTGGCCAAGCGACTACCTTAGCTGTAGGTGAAGAAGGTGGCGACGTGACTACCTTAGCTGTAGGTGAAGAAGGTGGCGATACGATAGGTTGATTATTTAGAAAACTCAAGTCAACTACCAAAATTAGCTAGCTTTCGGCGAAGCAGCTGAGTTTATTTGTTCTTAGAGGATGTTTGTAAAGTATCGATTATTACTAGCCCTGGCGACTAGAAGTCGCGGCTACACAAACTAAACCCGCCTGCGCGGGTTACAAACCTTGATTTTTCATCAGTCCACGCAGGTGGACTTGGCCTGTGTAGTAGCGAATTATATTCGCCCAAAACTTTTAAAACATCCTCTTAGTCCGCCCAGGCGGACTTTATTTGTTCAAGTATCCAATGCACAAGATTTATCAGATGAAAATGTGTAGTTTATTGACTTGTAAAATACTGTATTTTGGCTGAATAATTTTCACACATCTTCTTATGACAGTGATCTAATTTTGTTGTAAATAATTATCAAAAAATTTTATCGACCCATGAATATTTTAATTTTAGGCAATTCTCAAGATGTTCATGCAGTTGCTATTAAGCAGGCGATTACAGCAGCAGGTGCAACAGCAAATTATTTAGATACATCACTTTTTCCGCAACATTTGAAATTATCTTGGCAGCCAGGAACACCAACAGGGTGTTTGATTTTACCTTCAGGACATTCATTAGAAATTACAGATATACACAGTGTCTATTGGCGCACTTTTTTTGGGGTAGCTGTGCCATCTTTGCCAGATCAACATCAACAGATAGTTGCTACTAATGATTCAATGGGCGCTCTGCGTTCTCTCATGCAAGCTTGTCCGGCTCGGTGGGTAAATTCCTGGCAAGCTTATCAACTTCATAAAGAGAAACCTTTACAATTAAATATGGTAAAAAATATAGGAGTGACAATTCCCAAGACACTAATTAGTAATGATAAAGACCAAATTATTGAATTTACTAATTATCTAGATCAAGCTATTTTTAAGCCTGTTTATGGAGGCGCACATACTAAAAAATTGACCCCAGAACATTTAGACTCAAAACGATTAGATTTAGTCTTGAGGATTTCTCCAGTGACAATACAGGAATATATTCCAGGTACTAATATTCGTAGTTATGTAATTGGCCATTCCATCTATAGTGCGGAAATTCGCTCTAGGCAATTAGATTTTCGGGAAGATACTCAATCTGAGTTAATACCAGTAAAGTTACCTGCTGCTGTTGAGCAACAATGTTTAAAGATTGCTCAGATATTGATGCTAGAATGGACAGCCATCGATTGGCGTTTAAAACCAAATGGAGAATATATTTTTCTGGAAGCCAATCCTAGTCCCATGTTTTTGCACTTTGAGAAACAAACAGGTTTCCCCATAACTCAAAAATTAGTTGAGCTATTAATGAAGTAGCTTTGAGATTGTGAAGCAGCAAAACAGATATGATCACACAAAGAAGCTCCCCAAAGGTTAGTATAGCTGCATTGCGCCCGGCGTAAATCAATATAGATAAGAATAATGAACCGGCGAGCAATCAAGATGTTTAATTGTTTAATTTTTGCTATTTGCTAATTTTTCAGCCTAGCATATTGAGGAGAACAAGGACTTCCCCAACACACCTGTCCTGGTGGCATATCAGTAAAAACACTACTACGAGCGCCAATCACGGCGTTAGAACCAATTTTTACTCCTGTACTCACAAAACAATCTGCTGCTACCCACACCCCATTACCAATGATAATACTTCCTGTTTTCAACCCAAAGGCAGGATCTTGAATATCATGAGTACCAGTACAAAGGTAACTTTTATGTGAAATTACGCAGTGTTCACCGATGCGAATTTCATCGAGACTGTAGAAGACTACATCATCACCAATCCAACTGTAGTCGCCAATGGTAACTTTCCAAGGGTAGGTAAAACGGGCTGTAGGTCTAATTAAGACATTTTTGCCAATTTTCGCGCCAAATAATCGTAATATAGTAGAACGCCAACTATTGCAAGAATGAGGAGTCAGGGGAAAAGCGATCGCCTGCACAAACCACCATAAGAAAATATACCAGCCTGGCCGCCCCCGATCAAACCAGGATTGGTCATACTTACGTAAATCTACGAAAGATTCATCATTAATCATTAGTTATTAGTCATTGGTCATTGGTCATGAGAAACAGGTTATTGTTTCTTATTTGTGGATAGTAAGCCTTGAATAGCTGCATTTAAATAACCTATTTGCCCATAAGCATATACAAGGTTGTCAAAACGTTCTGCCGGATTGGCATAATATTTTAATGCCTTGTATAAACCCCGCAACAATCGCTCGCTACCCCGTTGTAACTGACCCATATCGGCTTGATCGGCCAGTTGTTCACGATAGCACTCACTAATACCCTGCCACCAGCCGCGATTTAAGAACCAGGAGCGTTTGAGGCGTTCGGGAGCGACATTGTGAGCCACTAAGGCTTGGGGAAGGTATGCAACTTGCCAACCACGCTGGAGGGCAAATTCTGTCATTTGCAGTTCTTCGTTAGATAGTAAGTTTTTTCCGACTCGACCGAGATGAGGGTCAAAACCCTCTATTTCCTCCAGAAAACTGCGGCGTAGGGAGTAATTCAAGCCTCTAGGGGTTAAACCTGGCTGCTGAATGTATATCATGCGATCGCCTAAATCGTATGCTCCTAAATTCCCAGCTAACCCAGGAGATAGCCAGTGTGGTGGTTCGATGTTGGGCGGCCATAAAAGAGTAACTTTGCCACCAGCGATCGCCAGTTGAGAGTTATGCTCATAGGCAGCAGACAAAACTTGCAGCCAGGAAACACTAGCTACAGCATCATCATCTAAATAAGCCAAAATCTCCCCACTCGCAACTCTTGCGCCAGTATTGCGGGCTACAGATAAACCAATGGTAGGTTCAAAGACATATTTAACACGGGGATTCCCCAGTCTTTGTTCTACAACTTCACGAGTGCGATCGCTAGACCCATTATCCACAACCACAACTTCAAACTCAGCCGAAAAATCCTGTGCCAACAAACTATCAATCGCCGCGCCTAAGTAGGTATCACGATTGTGAGTACAGATGATGGCAGAGATTTGGTTATCTGGCATAGGATAGATTTTCAATTCAGTAATTTGTCAACTTGAGTAAAATTTCGTTTTCAGGTTCTACTCAAACCTGTTGAATATTACTGTGTAAGACTACCAGAGTTTCTGCCAATTGACTCAGGCGGGTTTCTAGATACTGCTTGCGCCCCAATAGTTGGCGTAATTTTTGGTGACGAGCGATCGCCATACTCACAATCGGTAATTGCTCTGATGGACAAGGACGTGACCAGACTTGACCAGAAGCATCCAAACCACAAAGGCGATAACCAGCACGAGTGGATTCCTCAGATACTTTCTGATTATTTGTTGTACAAATTTCTTCCACATAGTCCATCAGGTGGACAACTTCCCCATGTCGGAGTGTAGAAGTTCCTCCCTGTCCTGGTTCTTTGAGATTGGATTCTAACCAGCCATTAACAATCGGACCTTCTAAGTAAATATCCTGAAGTTGCTGCAAGATCGTTTGTAATTCTACCTGCCAACCGGCGATATGTTGCTGAATTTCTTGCAATATATTCATTGCTAATGCCGGATTAGCCCCGTGACGATGGCTACTGAAGCTAGGATTTTTGAATTTGGGTAGGCTGGGTGTTTTACCACCAATTTCTTGTGCGGGAAAGGTTTGCACAGAGTCATGCTGAAGAAATAAATTGGGATTACCAGAATCATAATTTGGCGATTCTGTAGTGACTTCCTCAGTCTGTTTTGCCGATGAGCTATCATCTGCACTGGCTGTTGATTCAGTTGCTCCCACGCTAATTCTAAAGGAAAAAGACGACTTTAAGGAATCACCCGCATCACTAGGGGCAGTGCTACGATGCCCTAAATCATGTAAAGTTGCCTCAATACGTTTTAAACCTGTTTTCATAAGACCTCACGGTATGCGGGAAACTCAGTCACGAAGCGTGCTGAGAGGGAAGCGGCACGAGCGACTTTAGTCGCAGTCCCCTTGCGGGGTGTGGTAAATAGAGGAACAGTATTTACCATCTTCTCTGTATGCCGAGAATTGCCTTGCTGTTCCAGTAATGTTAGCTTTGACCTGTTATCAGAGCTTGTTAGGCTTGCAACACTGTAACTGTTACCTTAGAACTGTTTAATCACAAGCGACAGAGCAGGGGACTAGCTACGCATCCACAGGGTGTCGTGACTCAAATAACGGCTACCCTAGCCGGGAGCTATGCCGTAGGCTTTACGACTGCGCTCAGGGTGGTCTGGTCAGTACGGCTTGCTTGATTACTCTTACAAGCCCAGTCCCTTTAGGGCTGGGTTACTGACAAACATATCCTCAAACGTGTTATCCCCACTGTTGAATAATTCAGCATGGGGTGGTTAGATTGATCGCTTGAGCCAATTTTGGCATAAATGATAATGATGGCGCTAATTTTATTTTGTGAACGTTATTAGCAACAAATAATAGCAGTGATAGAAGGATACAGCTTTGGGTAAAGTTATTTTAGTCACCGGACCAGCAAGGTCTGGTAAAAGTGAATGGGCAGAAACTCTGGCAATACAGTCCGGAAAAACTGTTGTTTATGTAGCCACAGCAACGGAAAATCCAGCCGATACCGAATGGCAAAAACGTATTCAAGAACACCAAAAACGTCGCCCTTCAGATTGGCTAACGCTTTTAGTCCCTGTGCAATTATCGGACACTCTGGCTGATGCCAAGCCAAATACCTGCCTTTTAGTTGATTCTTTGGGTACTTGGGTAGCTAATCTTTTGGAACAAGATCAGGATACCTGGAAAAATACTCAGGCTGAGTTCTTAGAAACTGTGGAACTGGTAGCAGCTGATCTGGTATTTGTGGCGGAAGAAACAGGTTGGGGCGTAATTCCAGCTTATCCTCTGGGTCGCCTGTTCCGCGATCGCTTGGGTTCTCTCATCCGCCAGTTAGGTGCTATTTGTCAACCTGTTTATTTAGTCACTGGCGGTCATGTTCTCAATCTCAGCGTTTTGGGGACACCATTACCCAGTTCTCAAAATTTAATTTAAAATTAAGTATTCCAACTGAAAAATCTCCGGTAAAAAATTTAAAATTGTGATATGGCAACCAAACAAGAAGTTAAAGAGTATCTTGCCTACTGGTTTCAGTTGGGTAAGAAAGTCGTAGTTGGCAATGGTAAGGCAACCTTTTTGCCCCAACCAGTTTTGAAAGGCGATCGCTATAGTGTAGAATTTGAAGAATGTTGGCAAACAATTCTCTCCCACACCACAGGTGACTGTTACCTGGAGGGTACTGATGAAACCATTCGCGAACTACTCACACCAGCTTGGGAAGTGACCGCTTGTGGTCGTTGTGAAATGCCAGTCCCCATGCGAAGCCTTGGTATGCCGGCTTTGTTATGTCCTTGCAACGATTTACCTAACTGGCCTAACACCGAACTACCAGCGCCACGTTCCCCCATTAGTAACCAAGAGCAACTAATGGTAATTAGAGAACGGCTTCAGAATGCTCATAATATTTCCCCAACAAACACCTAGGGGCGGGTTTACCAATATCCCGCTTAATCATGAATGATATCTGTGAACCCGCCCTCATCATATTTCCACTAATAGCTAAAGTCCATTTTAATGCGACTTAACTTGCCGTCCGCATATTTAATGTATAGACTTGATACAGTATCATTGGCTTTTTGCAGCTAAACGAAATTTAAAGTTATAAATCATACAAAATTTACATCTATAGAAATAGCCATCAAGATTACGCTACCAAATCAGGATTTTTACATCAATAATGATCATTATGGAGCAAAATCAGCACAAACAGGGTCACGGCGCAGATCAAGAGTTGCAGAAATCTTTAGAGTATTTAGATAATATCTTACAAGAAAGTGCCACTGAAGATGAAGCGAAACCAAAACTTGCTCATAGCAGTAGAAATCAAGCCGAACTCATTGAAGATTTAACAGATATTGATTTAGCAGAGTTAGAGGATGCTGTTGCTGATATTGAAGAATATCTTGACAAAAAAGAGCAAAAATAGGATCTACGAATTATGAATTATTTGCCGTTGAGCTTCATACATCATTAAAGCAGCTGCGATCGCCACATTCAAAGATTCTACTCCTGAACTCAGAGGTATTTTCACCTGCTTGTCTGCCATGCTAGCTAAATCTGGCGACAAACCAGCCCCTTCATTACCCAGTAAAATTAAACTGGGTTTTCGCCAGTCTACATCCCAGTAAGTTAAATTTGCCGTGGGTAAAGTTGCTACTACCTGCATTCCGGCTTGCTGACTTTGCTGTATTGTCGCTTTCAAATCTTGACTAACTGCTGTAGCGACGCGAAACCACTGACCCGCAGAAGCCCGTAAAACTTTAGGACTATCTAAATCTACACTATCGTCACTCAGCCATAACCCCGTTGCACCAGTAGCCGCAGCCGTGCGAATTATAGTCCCTAGATTACCAGGATCTTGGATAGTTTCCAAGGCTAGAACTAAACCAGTAAAAGGGACTTGAGTTTGATTAATCGCCCTTTGGGCTGTAGCAACTACACCATCTGGTTGGACTGTGGTGGCGATCGCTGCTAAAATTTCCTTACTAACAATTTCCACCCTGTCACTGTGGCTACAAGCTGCTTCCCAGAGTTCCGGGTGAGCTGTTTGCCATTCTGGAGTACAACACACTGTCACCAGGGGATAATTCACCACACAAGCCTCTTGCAACAGGTGTGTTCCTTCCAGTAAACACAATTGCTGCTTGTGACGCTCCTTAGTAGAGTGCAGCTTGCGAATTTGTTTGACTAAAGAGTTTTGTAGACTTGTTAACACAATGACGATTTGGAATTAAACCCAAATTAATATGCGGAACCCGGGACTTGAACCCGGAAGCCTTGCGGCACTAGAACCTGAATCTAGCGCGTCTGCCATTCCGCCAGTTCCGCTTGCATCGATTTGTATCGACAATTTATTACTATTACTTAAATATTTATCTTTGTCAAGTGCGATCGCGAAATAATTCTGTTATCTTTCTTATATTTTTATCCAGATAAAAATATAAAATCTCCATAAGCCTTGCGACAGCTTGATTACAGACTTTAATTCTTATCTAAATCCCAAATTATTTATACAAGATGTCAGACAAAATGTAGACAAACCAACTCTTTACTGTAGAATCAAAACCAACTTATAAGCTATAAAATTATGTATTGTTTTTGGAGGTAGGCTTATTAATCCTTCTAGCAGTTTACCAGATGCCAAGCTTTCTCCCGAAGCAGACTCCTCAGTCTTGCAAATCTGGGGTGGGCATCCTTTGCGAGGTCATGTAAAAATCAGTGGTGCTAAAAATTCCGCACTGGTAATCATGGCTGGCTCCTTGCTGTGTTCAGGTGATTGTCGCATCCGCAACGTTCCCTTATTGGCGGACGTAGAGCGGATGAGTCAGGTTTTATCAGCGTTAGGTGTTCGCCTCACAAGACAAGGCGACATTTTAGATATCAACGCCAGCGAAATTACCACATCAAAAGCTCCCTACGAACTAGTTACCCAATTACGAGCAAGTTTTTTTGCCATTGGGGCAATATTAGCCCGGCTAGGAACCGCACAAATGCCATTACCCGGTGGTTGTGCCATCGGAGCCAGGCCAGTTGATTTGCACGTCCGAGGACTGCAAGCGATGGGCGCTGAAGTGCAGATTGAACATGGCATTTGTAATGCTTATGTTCCAGGTAGTAATGGCAGACTACAAGGAGCCAAAATCTACCTAGATAGCCCCAGTGTAGGAGCAACGGAAACTTTAATGATGGCCGCCACCCTCGCAGATGGTGAAACCATTATAGAGAACGCTGCACGGGAGCCGGAAGTAGTTGATTTGGCGAATTTCTGTAACGCGATGGGAGCCAAAATTCAGGGTGCAGGCAGCAGTCAGATTACAATCTTGGGTGTTCCCAAATTGCATTCTGTTGACTACAGCATTATTCCTGACCGCATTGAGGCGGGAACTTTCTTAGTTGCTGGAGCTATCACTCGTTCAGAAATTAGTCTGTCGCCAGTGTTACCAAACCATTTAATTGCAGTAATTGCTAAACTGCGAGAAATTGGTTTAACCATCATTGAGGATGCACCAGACTGTTTACGTATCCTGCCCGCAGAAACTCTCAGAGCTAGGGACATTGACACCTTACCTCATCCGGGTTTTCCCACAGATATGCAAGCCCCATTTATGACCTTACTGAGTGTGGCAGACGGTGACAGCTTAATCAACGAAGCCGTCTTTGAAAATCGCCTGCGTCATGCCTCCGAGTTGAATCGCTTGGGAGCAGACATTCGCGTTAAAGGCAATGTCGCCTTCGTCCGGGGAGTGCCGAAGTTATCGGGCGCACCAGTCATCGGCACAGATTTACGGGCATCGGCAGCCTTAGTTTTAGCAGGCTTGGCTGCTGAAGGAGAAACGACATTTCAGGGATTACACCATCTTGATCGCGGCTATGATCGAATTGATCTGAAATTACAGCAACTAGGAGCAAAAATCCTGCGCGTTGGCGATGTGCCAGCCGATACAGAATTAACTTCTAATAGCAGTATTCCCCCAGCGTCGATTTCGACTTAGATAGGGGAGTAGGGAGTGGGGAGTGGGGAGTAGGGACTAAGATTTTCTACTCAGCACTCTCTTGTACAGACGCAATTTATCGCGTCTCTCCTCATGACTCAGCACTCGTTATACTGAAATAGGGGAAGCTGTTGATATTTTGTTTTTCCAGCTTGCTATATCATGTCCTTGTTTAAAACTCCGCTCATCGGTTTAAAAGCTGACTCCTTTCGTCATCCATTAGACCTACAAGCCACCACATCTCTCAAGCAGATTCCAGGTCTGGATATGATGGTGCGAAATTGGCTCGGTCCAATGGCAGAACAGGTTTTTTATGTCGAAAATATTGCCGCCAGTGTGCTAGTTGGTGAAAAACAACTGCCTGATTTACACAAATTATTGTTAGAAGCCTGCAAAATTCTGGATATAGAGCCTCCCCAGTTATATATCCGCCAACATCCGGCTCCTAATGCCTATACTTTTGCTATGCGGGGTAAGCAACCTTTTATTGTGATGCATACCTCCTTAGTTGATATGCTCACACCAGAGGAAATACAGGCCGTAATTGCCCATGAGTTAGGGCATCTCAAATGTGACCACAGCGTTTATTTAACACCTGTAAATATATTGGTGTTAGCAGCTTCAATTGTACCCAACGTTGGGACATTTCTGGCTCAAGCCATACAGGCGCAGTTATTGGAATGGGTACGCTGTGCTGAGTTTACCTGCGATCGCGCCGCATTGCTAGCCACCCAAGACCCCAAAGTGGTGATGTCGGTCTTAATGAAGTTAGCCGGTGGTTCACCTATCCTCGCCCCACAACTTAACTTAGATGCCTTCGTTGACCAAGCTCGTGCTTACGATGATATTAGTAAAACCGAACTGGGTGAAATGGCCAAAGAAGCTCGCACATCCCAATTAAGTCATCCAGTCCCAGTCCTACGCGCTAGAGAAATTGACCGTTGGTCTAGCAGCACAGAATATCAATCTCTATTGCAAGGTGATGCTCTCAAGTCTAAAAATGAAATTGCATCCCAAGGTAGATGGCGCAATTGGTAGCTTTGCCTTTGCTCCTCCAGTCGCCTGCATTACGGCCGAACACCCAACCCACCGCAATAATTAATTAAATAACATCCAAATGTGGTTTTTGACACTCTCCCCTCTCCTTACTAAGGAGAGGGGCTGGGGGTGAGGTTCTATATTTTATTAAATCCGCATTCCTTCGTCTTGCAAGATTCCGAGAGCTAAACACACCTCATTTCCGACATTTCACCGATAAAATCAGATAGTTTCACAAAATTTTTTTATTTACTTGTTGCAATTTAATTAAATAGGCTATACTATTAAAGTTACACCCAAGGGCGGGTGGCGAAATTGGTAGACGCACCACACTCAAAATGTGGCGGCCTTGCGGTCATAGGAGTTCGATTCTCCTCCTGCCCACTTTAAACAATATTGAAAGTATATGTTAGATTTGACATATACTCTCTAACCTAAGAGTAATCAAAACCATGCAAATTAAAAGATGGGAGTCTCCCCGTAGACAAGGCAGAAACGATAAAGGCAGAGGCGGTTCAGCAAGAACACGGCAACTCAAAAAGCAAAGACAGATGTTACGTCAACGGCTAAAAGAAGCGAACAAACCAAACAACAACAAAAACTATGGACAGGGGGAAGAATTTTTTCTTCCCCCTTTTTTTGTCCCTGATGTACACAGAAGTAGACCTAGAGCGAGTTTCCAGCCACAGAAAGCAGATGCAAATCAGCATTGAAAATATTTTTCCTAAAAATATGCTCAAGGTACTTGACATTACACTGGGAGAAGATGCTATATTGATTCAAGTCAATCGATGGGGCGTAGCCAAGTGGTAAGGCAGCGGGTTTTGGTCCCGCCATCCCTAGGTTCGAATCCTAGCGCCCCAGTATATTAAGGAGTAGAGTAATCTGCTCCTTCTTTTTTGTATTTACAGCAGGTTTCATTGAGAAAAAGTACAGATAAATCTGTGTTCAGGGAACACCCGAAAATAAATTATCCCCAATTGCGGGATAGGCATACTTCGACAAGCTCAGTACAAGTCTTGCCCGTCCTTGGTGATGATCTGAATTATGTTTGTGTTCTAGCTATTAACTATAACTTCCGTGTCTTGTTTAAGAATCTCACCTTCTACAATTTCGACATTCATTAGTCAGGAGATTTCAAAGCTTGATCCAAAACTTCCCGTGCGTGTTCGGCTTTAGCTCGTGCTTCCTGGTAACGCAAATTAGCCTGAGCGAAGTTTTTTAAGACTTTAAAACCTTCCTTGAGACGAGCAATTTCTTCTTCAGTTACTGAATTATCTGAAAACAGAACATCCACAGCCTGACGAATTTCTAGTGCATCAGCCCGTGATTCCTGCACCTTCAGTTTGAGTGTAGCCAGATTATTTAAAATCTGAACAGCTTGTGTAATGCCGTCCTCGCCACTGGGAGAATCGTTAGCCGGTTCCTTGACTTCAATTAATTGTTGGGGGCCGAAACCCTCTTCTAGTTCCGTGGGAAGCTTACCAGCATCCATCAATTCCATCAGCTGATCCATCGCTTTCTCACGGGCTTTGGCTGAATCTTTTCCAGAAACAGTGAGCAGAATTTCTGGGCTTTGAGCGAGAGTATACTGAACCATATTGAAAACTGCCAAATTGCTGATGAACCAAGCCAAGCGGCATAATTATAACATGAAGGAATGGTCATTGGTCATTGGTCATTAGTCATTGGTCATTAGTCATTGGGAGGTTACTGTCTTCTCCCCACACCTCCCACACCTCCCACACCTCCCCACTCCCTACTCCCCACTCCCTACTCCCTAGTTAAAATAAAACTTTATACTTAAGAAAGATTAAACTAAATTTTAACAGGAGGGAAGAGTAGTGACTCCCAATCCCACCATCATGCAAGCTGTAGAAAAACTGGGCTACCGAGTTACCGTCGGTGATGTGTCAAGTCAGGCTGGCTTGAATCTCGCCGAGGCTGGACAAGGGTTATTGGCTCTAGCTTCTGATGCTGGCGGACATTTACAAGTAGCGGAAACAGGTGATATTGTTTACGAATTTCCGCGAAATTTCCGCGATGTTTTACGTAATAAATACTTTCAGATGCGGTTGCGGGAATGGTGGAAAAAGGTCTGGGAAGTCCTTTTTTACCTGATTCGGATTTCTTTTGCTATTTTCTTAATTCTTTCTATTGTCCTCATAACTATTACCATCTTTATCATTGTTACTGCCTCCAACTCAGACCGGGACGGTAACAGTAGGGGTAGCAGTTCTAGGGGTGGGGGGTTATTCTTTTTCCCATTCCCGGATTTATTTTGGTATTTTAGCCCCAATTATCGCGATCGCCAACAAGAACGGCAATACCAAAGACACCAACAAACCAGCCAAGAAAGCAATATGAATTTCTTTGAGGCTGTATTTTCGTTTTTGTTTGGTGATGGTAATCCTAATGCCAATTTAGAAGAACGCCGATGGCAAGAAATTGGGGCTGTGATTCGGAATAATCAGGGTGCAGTAGTAGCAGAACAAATTGCACCGTATTTGGATAATCTTGGTGAAAGTTATACACAAGACTATGAAGATTATATGCTGCCGGTGCTGATTCGATTTAATGGGCAACCAGAAGTAAGTCCTGAAGGGCAGATTGTCTATTATTTCCCAGAGTTGCAAGTCAAAGCAACTAAGACACTTCATCACTCAGTTCCAATGCACCTGGAAGAATATCCTTGGCGTTTTAGTGCGGCGAGTTCAGGACAGATTATGCTGTCGGCTGGTTTGGGTGTACTCAACTTTGTGGCGGCTTTAATATTAGGAGGTTTGATAGCCGATGGTACAGCAGCTGCCCAATTAGGGGGATTAGTCGCTTTTGTCGAAGGGATTTATTGGCTGTTGTTGGGTTATGGCGCAGGTTTCTTGGGTGTGCCGTTAGTGCGTTATTTTTGGATTCAATGGCGGAATAAAAAGATTGCTGCACGTAACCGCGATCGCCTTTCCCGATCTAGACTATTAACAAACCCAGATGACACTTTACTGCGAAAAATTGACTACGCACAGCAGTTTGCTACAGAAAAAGTCATCGGTAGTGAAGATTTAGTATATTCCAGTGAAACCGACTTAATCGATCAAGAAATTGACCGTTCTGCACAAATTGATGCGGAATGGCAAAGACGGTTAAAGGAGGGGAGTGGGGAATAGTCCGTGGGGAGTGGGGAGTTACTTCGACTACGCTCAGTAACCGGGGGAGTAGGGAGTAGTCCGTGGGGAGCAGGGGGAAAGAGGATTTTGCAGTTTTTGTACAGATGCACATAAGGCGTAACTAATTAGGCGGATATGATATGAGGGGTAATGGGGAGTATGTCAAGAGCAGTATTCCGTCTATTAAAGTCGTGGATCGACGGGTTCGCTTTCCAAGGCCAGAATACCGAAAACACATTCATGCACGCGGCGCAGAGGGGTGAGGGCGACGAATCGCTCCAATGCTTCAACACCCAAAGCAAACTCGCCCATAGCCAGAGAACGCTTGTGATATAAGCCCCGTTGGCGCAGACGTTGCAGATTCTCTGGAGTGGAATATTCAGGGCCATAGATAATCCGCAAATATTCTTGTCCGCGACATTTCACCGCAGGTTGGACAATACCGCGACTACCTCGAACGATAAAGTCTATAGGCTTGACAACCATTCCTTCACCTCCGACTTTGGTCAGTTTTTCCCACCAATAAATCCCCTCGGCTTGACTGCTGGGGTCAGTCAAATCTATCACTTTATAGGCAGTAGCTAGGAGCAAGGAGGGGTCTTGTTGGCAGATTTTGGCAATTTCCTCTATATGCCAGCGATGGTCTTTATCGATATGGACGGCGGCTTCTGTTGCGAGGATGTGGAAAGGAGCTAACCTTAATCCAGAAATATCAGTGACAGACCAGCAGTATTGGCGGTAGGCACTGACGTACTGATTTGCCATCTCTGCACGTTGTTGGTAATGATTAAGTTGGGTACTGATGTCTACGCCGCGATCGCTTGCTTGTTGTAAACAGGTAACAGTATCATTAAGAGCAACGCGTGATGCTACTCCCACAGGTGCATACTGTTGTCGGAGCAGCCCCTGTGCTTTGGCTGACCACGGCATCAATTCACAGTCTAGACATACCCAGTCGGTTTGAAATTCTGACCAAAACCCGCTCTGGGAAAGGGCAAGATTTACCCGCGCCAAAAGTTCTGTTTCTAATGCTGAATCATCGAAAAACCTCCGTCCCGTGCGCGTATAGCAGATGCCGATACCTTCATTTACGACACCAAATCGTTTCTCGGCTGCTGCTACATCTCGGCAAATAATCACAACCGCCCGCGAACCCATGTGTTTTTCTTCGCATACTACTTGTGTAATTTCCGCATTTTGGTAGTAGGTGAAGGCTTGGGCTGGATGTTCCAAAAATCCTGGTAATTGCGATGTTTCTACGGGGGACATAGTGGGGGGTAAATAAATCAGCCATTTGGGATTGGTAGCAAAACGGCTGATCACTTCTAAAGCTGCGATCGCATTTTCTTCCCGAATGGTAATATTAGACTTCAGTCGAGTGTTGATGAGCCGCTTACCCAAAACGTCTTCAATATACAAGACATCATCCAATTCCTGTTGAGATGTGCGTGTTGCGGTGTTCTGTACCAAAGGTTTCATCGGTTCACAGTAGACGCGGGCAGCAGGGATGCTCACCAGTTCCTTTTCTGGATAGCGGAGGGCAGTAAGTTTGCCGCCAAAGACGCAGCCTGTATCGATATCAATAGTGTTATTCAGCCATTCGGCTTCTGGCACAGGGGTATGTCCGTAGACCACCATTGCTTCACCCCGATACTCTCCTGCCCAGTTGTAGCGCACGGGTAAACCAAATTCATCAATTTCGCCAGTGCTTTCGCCGTAAAGAGCAAACTCGCGCACAGCACCAGATCCCCGTCCTTGCATTTCCTGTTTCATCCCTGCGTGAGCCACCACTAAGCGCCCATTGTCTAAGAGGTAGTGACTGATTAAGGAATCCAGAAACTTTTGCAGTTCTGTCGTGAAAGGTTCGCGCACCTCATCGGGTAAAGCCTCAATTTCAGTCAAGGTTTGCTCTAACCCATGATTAACTCGGACATTTTTACCGCGTAGTTTCCGCAATAGTTTGTTTTCATGATTACCAGGAACGCAGAGAGCCGTACCTGCGTCAACCATGTTTCGCACTAATTTAACTGTATCTAAGATCCGCGTCCCTCGGTCTACCAAATCACCGAGAAATACAGCTTTGCGTCCTTCGGGATGGCAGTAGATGGGGTAGTCCCAAAGTCCAGGAGATAATTCTGACCTTTTTTGATAGCCTAACTGTTGAAGTAATATTTCGAGTTCATCACAACAGCCGTGAATATCCCCAATGATATCAAAGGGGCCATGTTCGTGTTTGAGGTTGTTCCAAAGGGGCTGGCGTTCGATTTCAATGGATTCAATGACTTCTAAAGATTTGAGAGTGTAGACATAGCGAAAGCCTTCCTTTTCTAAACCGCGCAGAGAACGCCGTAACATTTGGGTATGACGACGCACTACATGGGAACCAAACTGGCGATCGCTTCTTTGTTGGTTACGTTCGTGGCATAATTCTTCTGGTAGATCGAGGACGATGGCGATCGCAAAGCAATGATACTGTCGTGCCATTTGCAGTAAGGGTTTGCGGTCTTCCATCTGCACATTGGTAGCATCAATTACTGTGAGTTTACCTGCTGCCAGGCGCTTCTGGGCAATGAAGTGCAGCACTTCAAAGGCATCTTTAGTTGCAGATTGGTTATTTTCCTCATTTGACACCAACCCCCGACAAAAGTCGGAAGACAGCACCTCAAAAGGTTGAAAGTGTTTATGGGCAAAGGTCGATTTACCGGAACCAGAAGCACCAATGAGGACAATTAGGGATAGTTCAGGAATAGTCAGCTTCATCTTTTAAATACCGCCATTTGTGTAGGTGAACCGACTTCTGGATCTTCCGTTCCTATCGGTTGAAATTCCACAGTGTAACCAAAGCCTGCTGCTACTTGGTTTGCCCAGTTTTGAAATTGCGATCGCGTCCATTCAAAGCGGTGGTCTTGATGTCGCAGTTTTCCAGGCGGGAGGTTCTCAAATTTGATGTTGTATTCAATATTGGGCGTTGTTACCAGCACCGTTTTCGGTTGGGCAAACTCGAACAAAACCCGCTCAAATGCTCCCAGTCGCGGCAAATCAAGATGCTCAATCACCTCAATTACCGTCGCCGCATCATAGCCACTAAAGCGGTTATCCTGGTAAGTGAGTGAGCCTTGAATCAGTTGTACGCGTTCCCACTGGTTGCGGGGAAGACGCAGACTTTCTAATCGTTCTTGGGCAATTTCTAGCGCCCTGTAGGAAACATCCACGCCTGTAATCTGGTCAAAAAAGCCGTCTTTGACAAGTCTTTTGACGAGATTGCCTTGACCACAGCCTAAATCAATCACTCGTTTGGCATTGCTTTGTTTTAAAGCCGCAATCACCCCATCCAATCGCTGCTGATTCAGACTAATCGGCTTTTCGACCGCCGCTTCTTCTTTAGCATGACTTTCTTCAGCGCTATCGAGATCGGGATGATCTGACTCTACTAGTTGAGCTAAGGCTAGACGAGTTAAGCGTTGCTGTCGTTTCAGGTAACGCCTGGTAATTTGTTCTCGCGCTGGATGGGTAGTTAACCAACCTTCACCATGACGTAGTAACTTTTCGATTTCTTCATCGCCTACCCAGTAATGCTTATCGTCATCCAACACCGGAATTAGGACGTAGAGATGACTTAACAAATCACTCAAAGGTAAGGTATGCTGAAGTTCGACGGTAAAGTATTGGCTCTGCCCCCAATCGGGGAATTTCTCATCTAAAATATGACCTGCGGCACTGACAATATAGCCCAACGGCTCAAATAATTGCCGCAGAAACTCTTCACCACCGCGACAAGGTAAAACCGAGAGTTTTGCTACCAAAGGAATGGGGGTTTGTGCTAATTCTGGTAAGTCTTGGCAGCGACCACCTAAAGCCGTGCTAAACACTTGAGCGATCGCTACACTCAAAAAAAGAAGAAGCAACATAAGGGCGATCGCTTACATATTGTTCTAGCCTTGCACCACGTCCCCGCACCAAATTCACAGGATCAACATCCAACAACAACGCCGCCGTACATCGCTCTACACTAGCTTCTGGGTAGAAGACGTGCGCCTTTCCAAAACTTAGGGCAAAAGACTGAAAACGGTCTGGGTGTTTATGCAACAGGTAGCCTAACTCCGTTGCTGGGGAATGTGTCGTTGTGATTGTCAGCAGCATTTATTCACTTGTACAAAGATTTAGGGATACGAAATAATTAATGGTTATTTAGCACAAATTGACACAGTAGTTTTCTTTTGTTAGCAAAACTTTTGATTTTGCTTTTTCAGAAAGCTTTTGTAGTAAATGTAATATTGAGTTTTGATACTCCCCAGCCCTAAAGGGACGGGGATTCTTGAAGAGTCCACAAACGGATCTTCAAAGGCGCTATCAATTCGCCGCTACTGATTCCACTGAGATTAAATCCCAGTTTTACCGCTACTTTTCTTAAAATATTGGCAGCCCCATTCGCATCTGCATTTATTTTTAGTCCGCTAGAAGCCTGATACAAACCACGACTAACTCTTCTTCCTGACGCTTTCCACCCTTCTGGTTTGGAACCAAATACAGGTAGAAAATCGCCATCAACGTAGGATGCTTTAGAAGTGTAAGATTCTTCCGTTTCTATAAACTTGATGCCATATTGCTTACATAATTGGGCAATACGGTCTTTTAATCGTGCAGTAGGTATTTGGACAAATTTCTGATTAGTTTTTGAACCCAGATTTATCTCTTGTCTGTGTCCTTGTTCCAACCAAATACAATACTACCAATCTGAAATTCTAAACAATGGTTGACTACAATTCTTGCTGCTTTATTTACTGCATCTCTAACTTGTCTGTTACGTTTCTCGGTTATACCACCTAATTGTTTACTCCAGAATCCTTGGGGTTGATTCTTTTTAAGGACTGATACCCGTTTGTTGTACCATTGATTT